>JALZBH010000215.1 GCA_030947625.1 Actinomycetota bacterium | reverse complement strand
CCCCGACGCGGCAATGTCGGCCACCACCCGCGCCGAGGGCGGGTACGGGTTCTCATTGACGTTGAGGCAGACCGGCACGTCGAGCTGCGGAGCGCCGTACGGCGACACCCCGCGAAGGTCGTCGCGGATCGGCGGGAACCTCACTGGTCTCGACCTTGCCCGACCGGCGGTTCGTGGCGGATGCGGACGGCGGCTGCGTGCGCCGGGAGGTCCTCGGCCTCGGCCAGCGCCACCACCTGCTCGGCGACGTCGGCGAGCGCCTCGCGGGAGTAGTCGACCACGTGCACCGACCGCTGGAAGGTACGCACCGACAGCCCGGAGGATTGACTCGCACAGCCACCCGTCGGCAACACGTGGTTGGAGCCGGCGCAGTAGTCGCCCAGCGAGACCGGGGCGAACGCGCCGACGAACACCGCACCGGCATTGCGCACCCGACGCGCGACCGCGGCGGCATCGGTGGTCTGGATCTCCAGGTGCTCGGCTGCGTAGGCGTTGACGACCTCGAGCCCGTGTTCTATGTCGTCCACGAGCACGATCCCGGACTGGTTTCCCGACAGTGCGGTCCGGATACGGTCGCCATGCCGAGCAACCGAGACCTGCTTGTCCAGCTCGGCTTCGACGTCGTCGGCCAGGCGCAGCGAGTCGGTGACCAGGACCGACGCGGCCATCGGGTCGTGCTCGGCCTGGCTGACCAGGTCGGCCGCGACGTACGCCGCATCGGCACTGTCGTCGGCGAGCACGGCGATCTCGGTCGGTCCGGCTTCCGAGTCGATGCCCACCACGCCCTTGAGCAGTCGTTTCGCCGCGACCGTGTAGATCGCGCCGGGGCCGGTGACCAGGTCGACCGGACGACAGGGCTCGGCGCCGTAGGCGAACATGGCGATCGCCTGGGCGCCGCCGACGGCGTACACCTCCTCGATGCCGAGCAGCGCGCACGCGGCGAGGATGTTCGGATGCGGCAGTCCGTCGTTGTCGGCGCGTGGCGAGCTGGTCACTGCGATCGAGGCGACCCCAGCCGCCAGCGCGGGCACGACGTTCATCACCACGCTGGAGACCAGCGGCGCGATGCCCCCGGGGACGTACAAACCGACCCGGTCGACCGGGGTCATCTGCCGGGTGACCGTGGCGCCCGGACCGAGGCGGGTGGTGAGGTCCTGCTCGAGCTCGTGCTCACATGTCTCGCGCAGCCTGCGGATCGACTCCTCCAGAGAGGACCGGACCTCGGGGTCCAACGCGGACAGCGCCGTCTCCAGTGCGGACGCCGGCACCCGGAGGTCGGTCTGCTCGACGCCGTCAAAGCGGGCGGAGTACTCCCGGACGGCTTCCGCTCCTCGCTGGCGGACGTCGTCGCAGATCGGCTGGACCGTCTCGAGGGCAGCCTCGATATCGAAGTCCGCGCGGGGCACGGCCGCGCGGTAGCGCGTCCGGACATCCGCGGCGCCACGCACAGCCGGGTCCCCGCGAAGGTCGATGCGGCGAATCATGGACCAAGTCTAGGGAACCGCGGTCCGGCCTGGGCGCGGTCTGAACAACGCCTGAGATGGGCGCCCGGTTAGGTTGGCCCGGTGACCACGGTGCCGGTGTTCCCGCTCAACGTCGTGATGTTCCCCGGCGTGGTCACGCCGCTGCACATCTTCGAGGACCGCTACCGCTCCATGGTGCGTGACCTGCTGGCGATCGAGACCCCCGCCCAGCGCTTGTTCGGAGTCGTGGCTATCCGGGAGGGGTACGAGGTCGGCGACCACGGGATGCAGTCGGCGCACCGGGTCGGGACTCTTGTCCAGCTGACCGCGACCGAGCCGTACGACGACGGTACCTATGACATCGAGGTGACCGGCCGCCAGCGGCTACGGATGGATCGGATGGACACCCGTGGCGAATACTTCACCGCCGAGGTGGAGCTGCTCGGGGACAGCGACGGCCCCGATGCCCGGGAGGAGGCCGCGCTCACCCTAGCCACGTTCGAGAGGTACCGCGACATGCTCTCGGAGCTGCGCGGAGACTCGGTGCTCGTTGGCACGATGCCCACCGACCCGGCCTACCTCTCCTACTCATTGGCCGCAAGCTGCCTGCTCACCCTTCCCCAGCGCCAGCAGCTCCTCGAAGCCGACAACGCCCGCGAACGGCTGGGGATGTTGCGCCGGTCACTGCTGGACGAGATGCGCGCCATGCGGGCGCTGCCGTCGTTGCCGGCAACCGAGGTCGCCCGTACCCGCTGGTCACCGAACTAGCGGCCGCGGACGAGGCTATCGAACCTCGGACCCCTCCGACTCGTTCCCGGTTCCTGCGCCATGACCATCGTCGGTCTGCTTGGTGAACCTCCTGGGGCTCAGCAACAACGCGCCAAGCGCACCGAGCAGACCCGCGACCGGCCAGACGAACCCCACCCCGGGCGCCCGGGGCGCCAGCTGCAGCGGGATCCTGCTCCCGACCGGGAGGCGCATGGTGCTGGCAGTGCTGGGCTTGGGTGGTCCCAGCACCAGCCCGAGGCGCAGCATCACCCAGGCGGCCAGGCCCCCACCCAGGGCCACGAGTACGACGGTGAGCAGCGGGTCCCGGCGCCTCCAGAGCATCAGCACGAGCCCGCTGAGCAGCCCACCGACGAGCGCGATCACGAGGTACCAGCCGTCGGTCGAGAACTGCTTCGCCAACTCGGTGGGCCCCATCACGGCGTTGTCCGACGTACGAGTGAACGCCGCCAGAGGCGTAACCCGCCACCACACCAGCGCACCTGTCGCGCCGAGCACGGCAAACCAGACCAGGACGACAACCGCGTCGACCAGCCCGGCAGCCGCCGGTATGGACTGCTCCCGAGCCTCGGCCTTGGGCTCGCTCACCCCAGACACCCGGGTCCGAGCAGCTGCTTGAGGTCGGCGAACAGAGCAGGGGACGTGGCCACCCGCAACCGGTCGTCAAGGCGCAGCACCTTCGTCGAACCCCGCGACAACAGCTTCAGCCGGACCTCGGTCACCCCCGGGTGGGTACCCAGGATCTCCTTGAGCTGGTCGACCACCGGCGGGGTGCACCTGGTCAGCGGCAGCGCGATCTGCACCGGGCCCGCTCCACCGCCGCTCAGGTCGGGCGCGGTCACCTCACGCGCGTGCAGCTCGGGTTGCTCCTTGCCGCGGTTCACGACGCCCCTCACCCGGACCACGGTGTCCTCGACCAGCAACGGCGCGGCGAGCTGGTAGGTCGAGGGGAACAGCAGCACCTCGATCGCCCCTTCGAGGTCCTCGACGGTGACCATCGCCCAGGAATCCCCGTTGCGGGTGACCTTGCGCTGGACCGACGTCACAAGGCCGGCAATCGTGACGCTGGCACCGTCGGCCTTGTCGCTGCTGTCGAGCAGCTGCCCGACCGTGCAGTCGGCAGTGTTTGCCAGCACATGCTCGAGCCCCAGGAGCGGGTGGTCGGAGACATAGAGGCCGAGCATCTCGCGTTCGTGGGCGAGCAGGGTCTGCTT
>JALZBH010000023.1 GCA_030947625.1 Actinomycetota bacterium | reverse complement strand
TCGGAGACGTCGAGACCGAGCACGTCGCCGTAGAACCGCTTGGCCTCGGTGACGTCGTCGACCGAGAAGCCGCTGAACGCCGCAGTGTCTGCAAACATGTGTCCTCCAAGCAATCTGTTGTCTGGAACCTATGACCCCCTCGCGTGCCCAGACTCATCTGGGCGACTCATCAGCCGCTCAGCGGACGCTCTCCCGCAACGTGGCGCCACGCGCTCCGCGGACGGTCAGCAGCGCGCTGGAGACCGAGGCAACCACCAGTCCCACGAGGACCAGGACCAGCAGGCCGAGCAGCCATCGCCAGTCCAGATGCGGCACGACGCTGGGGCTGTTCGGGTCGGTGGTGTAACCAAGCGTGACGGTGCGCACCACCATGAGCTGCGCGAACGCGCCTGCGGCAAGCCCGGCCACCGCTGCGCTGCCCAAGGCCACGACCAGCTCCCCGGCGACGGCGGCCAGGACCGTGCGCCTGGAGACACCGACCACGCGAAGGGCAGCGGCGTCCCGGCGGCGCGCCGGCAGCTGGACCGCCGTACTCACGGCGAGGCCGGCCAAGGCCATCAGCAGCACCAGCACGGCCACCACGGCGTACAGCCGGAGAGCGAGCGCGTAGGCACCCTCGTCGAGGGTGTGTCGCACGCCGGTCAGAGTGCTGGTCACCGACAAGCCCGAAGCCTGCAGACCAGCCGCAACCGAGGGCGGCAGCCCGGCGCGGGCGAGTACCCGCACGCTAGTGAGGCCGTCGAACACCTGGCGGCCGGTGGTGAGCATCCGGTAGTCGATCAGCACTCCCCGCGGACCCATGAACGGCATGCTCTGGGCCGTTAGCACCGGGTCGATCCGGAAGTTCCCGTCGGGCAGCGAGACCATCGCCCCGGTACGTCCCTGCTCGACAGCCGCCGTGGTCTGCGAGCCGAGCAGAACCGGCCGGGCCGACGGGACGCCGCCGGGGGTGAGCTCGGCCGCGCCGGTGCCGGTGCCGGTGTCCATGTGCATCTCCAACGCCGACCCGCGCGTCAGCAGCTGCCTGGGCTGTGCCGACGCACTCGCATCAGGGGCCCTGGTCCATCCGGTGCCGAGGAACGCGTCTCGCACCGGCCGGCTGTCAACGGTCAGCCTGTCGAGGGTGATCTTGCCGCTCATCCGCACGGCCAGGCCGGCACCGCCGCCCACCACCAGGCCGGTCAGGCGGCAACCCATGCGACAGTACGGCGCGGCCACCGTGCCCGTCGTCGTTCCGACCGGGAACGGGCCGAGCTGGGCAGACACGGCGGGGTTGCCGTTGGCGGAGAGGGACAACGTCACGTAGAGGCCACCGGAGACGACGGCCCGGTTGTCCACCCGGAGCCCGACCCGGCTCCCGGTGAGGAGCGGCTCCGGATAGCGCGGGGAGAGCAGACCCGCTACCCGGGAGATCGACACACCAGGCGTCCAGTCCTTCGGCCAGGTCGCTACCCGGGCAAGCCGAGCAGCGTCGACGGCGACGAAGAAGCCGTTGGGATAGGTCACCGTGCCGGTTGCCATCAGCGATCTCGCCTGCGGATCGAGGCGGTGGGTCAACGAAACGGTTTGGCCCAGCGGGAGGGGAGAGCGCCACACGGTCGCTGCTGGCGAGGTGGTGGCGGCCACGCTGGCCCGCCAGCCGGCCGCAGCGCCGTACATGCCCGCGGCGAAGACGCATACGGCGACGGCTGCCGAGACCGGCAGGATCACCAGCGTCCCCTCCCGGCGTCGCGAGATCGCCCGGGAGGCGACGAACGGGGACAGCAGCCGAGCCGCCCCACCGTGCCGGATCCACCAGGTCGCGACCGCCGCGGCAGCTCGGGTCGCCGCCAGACCGGCGACGACCGCAAGCAGGATCGGCAGCACCAGATCGGTGGCGTCAGGTTTGCCCGGTTTGCCGGCGGACAGCTTGCTGGCGACCACAGCGACGGTGAGCGCAACCAGAAGGAGCGTGCCGATGAGTCCTACACGTCCCGAGCGCTGTGGCCGGCGTACACCGCTCAGCTGGGTGGACAGCGGCACCCCGAGCACCAGCCCCACCGCCGACGCGGCCACCCCGGTCGCAGCCAGGATCACGGCCACACCGGCCACCACGCTTGCCGCAGGGAAGGGCACCGGCAGCCCCGGCACCAGCCAGGCCCGGACCAGCAACCGGGCCAACCCCAACCCGACCAGGATGCCGAGTGGCACCGAGACCAGCACGAGCGCCAAAGGCTCGGTGAGGCCGAGCACCCACATCCGTTGGCGCGATACGCCTCGCAGGGAGGCAAGAGCAAGCTCGGGAACTCGTAGCTCACTTGCGGCGGTGAGAAGGCGCAGCAACAGCGCCAGCGCCACCAGGACCAACGACAGCACCGCCGGGGTGATCGATCGCTGAGCGGACGCCTGCTGGCCGCGAACCTCGGCTTCGATCGTGCTCAGGTCGTTCAGCCTTGGCGTGGTCACGCCGCCGATTGTGGGAGCAGCAACCTTGTGTGTAAGGCGTACGGCGGTGTGCAGGTCGGTCGCCGTCCAGTTCGGCGGTACGACGAGCCGCCGGTCGACGCGAACCTGCCACCGCCCGACCGGCACCTTGGCGAAGGTGTCGACGGAGGTGACCAGCGGAGCCGGCTCATAGGGATAGTTCTGGCGTGCGGTGGCTGAGGCGGGGATGCTGACGAACCGTGCCGGGTCGAACCAGAAGTCAGTCGACCCCGGAGCCAGCCGGTAGCTGCCGACAAGGGTGGCCTTCCCGACTCCGGCCCCGAGGTCGAGGGTGCTCCCGACCTTCACCCCCAGATATTTCAGGTCCGCAGGCAGCATCAGCACCTCGCCGGCTGCCCGGGGACACCGACCCCGGATGGTCAGGTGGGCGCACTGGTCGGGCCTGGCCACGAGCATCGTGCGGCCGCTCAGAGCGTCGAACCGTTTGGTCTCCAGCTGCGGTTGCGGTGCCGCGAACGGCTTGCCGACCAGCGCTTGCTGCCGGTCCTCGACGGCGCGGACTGCCGCGGCCGGACTGTTCGCGAACCCCCTGCCCACAGGGACCTGGGAGGTCAGCCCGGTCAGCGTGTTCGGTGCGTCGTTGAGCCGGGTGACCACGTAGGAGCTGGTGACAGCTTGCTCGAAGATCGGCCCGAGGACGGCCGACCCGATCGCCAGCGCAAGCAGCAGCGAGGTCGCCACCGACAGCAGCGCCCGGGCTCGCAGACCCCGGACGACCGCGCCGAGCAGAGCGGTCTTCATCGGCCCTCCTCGCGAAGGATCGCCGGGGCACTCCGCGGACCGGTACCGGCTCGGTCACGCAACCTCGGCACTCCGACGGCGAGCACCATCACCACCACTACGACGACCAGGGGGACCCCGTGGAGGCCGGTGTGCAGCGGTGCGGCGTACAGCGGCGGGCGGACGAGTGCCAGGTGGGCCAGCAGCAGTCGTACCGAGAGCACCCCCCCGACCGTCGCTCCCAGGACTGTGGCGACTACCCGCCAGCCAGTCCCCAGTCGGGCGGAGCGACGGCGCTCGTTGAGCGCCACCCCGAGAAGCCGCAGGGTCGCCGACGACTGTCGCTGCATTTCGCCTTCGCGGGCCGAGGACGCCACGCTCATCAGCAGCGCAACGGCCAGAGCACACCAGGCCATCAGGGCGTAGCTGCGGGCCTGGTCCGCACCCGTTCGGCGGCCGAGCTCGTGCTGCACCTGGGCCAGCGTCCGCGGTGCCCTGGCGCCCGCTGCGACGAGCCGGCTGATGACGGACGTTGGGGTGCTCGCTGAGGCCAGCACCAGCACCTGCGCGGTTGGGACCGTCGGCGCCGAACCGACCAGGGCTCGCTGGAGGTCCGCCATCGCTCCGGCGCTCTGCAGCAACGGCAACGCCGGCACCCGCGCAAGGACGATGGCCTTGCGGTGTTCCCCCCCGGGACTCTGGATGCCGCCTCCTGCGCGGGTGCTCAGGATCGGCAGGTTCTGCGCCGAGACGTGTGGCACCAGGAGGGCCGAGGTGCCGCCGGGAACGGCGAGAGCCGGCCCGGAGGGAAGGCTGCGGACCGCCGAGCCGGCGGTGGCTGGTCGGACGGTGCCAATGGCGTCTGCCAGCTGGGTGGTCACCCAACCCTGCGTGCGCAGGTCCCGCCCGCCGAAGTCGATCCGGGTGAGCTGCAGCCGGGTCTCGGCCGAGGTGGAGGACTGTACGACCAGGCTCACGGCAACGCACCCTTGCCGACAATCGGCAAGCGCTGCCGTCGCCGGGGGCAGCCGGCCGGTGTGGGCCGAGGTCAGCCGCAGAGTGGTGCTCTCGAGCGCGTTGCTGCCACTGACGTAGTTGAGCGTCACGCTTGCTTGCAGCCGGCGCGCTCCGGGCAGCACCCTCCCGGCCACGGTCAGGCTGCGGCCCCTGGCGACGAGCAGCGGTGGTCCGGCGAGCCGGTCGACATGGTCGGTGACCGAGCTGGCCGACGTACTGCCGAGGAAGGGTGCCGCAACGGCGTCGTAGCGCCTGGAGTCGACGTACGCGCGACGCGTGTGCGTCTCACCGGGGACGAGCACCGCCGCCATCAGCCAAGATCCGGCGGGGTCAAGCCGGTGAGTCAACGCGAGTGCCTGCACTGGGTTGCCGGGGTAGGCGAACTGCTGCGGCGCGCCGAGCTCGAGGCGGGCGATCTGCTCCCTCCACGTCGAGACCGACGCCGACCCGGACAACGCCAGCGTGGCGACCACTCCGCCGGCAACAAGGAGCCGTACCGAGGAGGTCGAGTAGGCGCTTCGCGCCAGCTCACGTACGGCGAGAAAGGCGGCCAAGCGGCTCTTCGTCGTATGCCGAGCCGACAACCCAGCCACGCCTCGTAGCGCCCACACCACCAGGTGGCCGAACGCAAGGCCGACCAGTGCCGGACCTGCGAGCACGACCAGGTCGGGACGTTGGGTATGCCCGGTCGTGGCCCGGTACACCGCCACGGCCGCGGCCGCCATCACCAGCACGCTGACGAAGGATGCTGCCGCCGAGGGCGCGCGAGGCCGGCTCGCCACGCTGACCTGTTCGGCCAGTGGCTCGTGCACGCTTCCCCAGATGCCGGCGAGGACCGCCAGCAGACCGACGACGACAATCCCGATCGACGCAGCCAGGGCCGACGCATCGAGGTTCCAGGTGGCTCGACCCAGCCACAGGAGCCCGAGGTACGCCGAACCCAGCCAACCCACGGCGAAGCCGACCACGGTGCCGGCGAGCAACACCAGCAACGGCTCGAGGGCGAGCATGCCGAGCAGCCGGCCGCCGTGCATGCCACGCAAGCGGGCAACGCCAGTCTCGGCTCGACGGGCCAGCGCGATCTCCCGGCCGGCGGCTGGCAACGCCACCACACCGATGAGCAGCAGCGGCATCACCAGCCAGGGCGTGGTATGCGCCTGTCGGGAGAAGCTCAGTGCGGTAGCCATGCCGGCCGCAACCACCAGGGCGATGCCGAACACCGGCCATTGGATGCCCCGCCGGGCCCACAGCCCGCGCAGCGTCCGGCTCACAGTCTCATTCCAGCCTCAACCGGGTCTCAACCCAGCCGGACGGGCGCGACGTGGTCCGCGAGCCGGCCGTCGTCGAGGCCCAGCCGCCGGTCACAGGCGTCCACCACAGCCGGGTCGTGGGTGGCGACGACCACGATTGCACCGCGCTCGGCTTCGGCGCGCAGCTCGCTGAGCACCAGCTCGCGGTTGCCTTCGTCGAGCTCGCTGGTGGGTTCGTCGGCCAGGAGCACGTCGGCCCGGACGACCAGACCGCGGGCGCAGGCGACCCGCTGCATCTGGCCACCGGACAGCTCCTCGACCTGCCGGTCGGCAAGGTCACTGAGGTGGAACCTGGCCAGCGTGGCCGCTGCGCGTCCGTCGGCCTCCTCAGGCGGGATGCCGCGAGCCCGGAGGGCGACCGAGACGTTCTCCGCGGCGGACAGGATCGGGATCAGGCCGTACACCTGCAGCACGAACGCAACCTCACGCCGGGGGTCGCCGTTTCCCTGCCACATCGGGCGGCCGTCGTACGACGTGCCGCCGCTGGTCGGTGCCAGCAGACCACCGGCGATCGAGAGCATTGTGGTCTTGCCGGACCCGCTGGGACCGGACACCGCGGTCATCTCCCCGGGTGAGAAGACCACGCTGATGTCGGCCAGCAGCAGCCGGCCCAGCACATAGTTGACGTCGCTGAGCTTCAACCCGCTCACTGGACCTCCTCGTCGCCGGAGCGGGAGACGACCAGCCGTTCGTTGGTCTCGGGCTCGATGCGCACCAGCGTGCCGGCCGGCCAGTCCGCGCCGACATGGGCCGGCAGATGCAGCACGCCCTCGGCGCCGATGACGACGTACTCGGCACCGTCACGGCCTTCGAGGCCGACACGGCCGCCCTTCATCGTGATCGTCCGCGGAAACGTCGCGGCCACCTCGGGCTGGTGGGTGACCACCACGATCGTCGTACCCAGGTCGTCGCCGAGCCGGTGGATCAGGTCGATCACCTGGTCGCGGTCCTCATGGCTGAGCTGGCTGGTCGGCTCGTCGGCGAGCAGCAGCTGCGGTGAGGTCGCGACCGCGCAGGCCAGCGCCAGCCGCTGCCGCTGACCCCCCGACATCGTCGAGACGACCTGGTTGCGCTGGTCCTCCAGGCCCACCCGATGAAGCACCTCCTCGTCGGTCAGCGCATCCCGCTGGGCGGATCCCGCCATGCCCAGCCGGGCGAATGCCAGGTTCTGCCTGGCGGTGGCGTACGGAAGCAGGTTGCGGGTCGCGCCCTGAAGCATCGTGCTGACTCGCTCCGACCGGAGCCGGGCGAGCTGCCGCTCGCTCATCCGCGAGATCTCGGCGCTGCCCAGGAAGATCCGGCCGGCACTGGGTCGCTGGATACCGCCGAAGAGCGTCAGCAGAGTGGACTTGCCGGACCCGGATGGTCCGAGGAAGGCGACCCGTTCGCCGGGCGCAATGCTCAGGTCAACCCCCTGCAGGGCGACCACGTCGTGACCGGCGAAGGTCCGGTACAGGTGAACGACGCCGTGGCACCGGACGCCGATGCCTCCACGGTCGGGCTCGCCGTACGCCAGCTCCTCGTCGCTCACCGCTCCCCTTCGTCGGACTCGTTGCCCAATGGCCCCCAGACGCACGCGTTGGATGGTCCCACCCTGCCATCCTCAGCAGAATCTTGGCCGTCATCCCGGTCCGAAACGCAGGTCGACGTGCTAGACCAAAGCCCGTGGACGCATCCAGCCTCATCTCCACCCTCGACGACCAGATCGGGGAACGGCTCGAGTCGACGGTGGTGGCCCACCATGCCCGACGGTTGGGTCGGCTGGGCTGGGGCGGGGCGCTGACCTCGACCGGTGCCCGTGAGTGGTGGGTCCCGCATGTCCCGGTCCGCCATGGCAACAGCCTGCGGGTGCTGATCGACGGAGCCCAGGCCCTACCCGAGATCGAGAGGGCCATCGCCGGGGCGCAGCGTTCGGTGCACATCGCCGGCTGGCACGTCACTCCTCATTTCCGGCTCACTGACGACCCAGAGGGTCCGACGTTGCGGGAGGTTCTTGCACGCGCCGCCGAACGGGTGCCGGTGCGGGTGTTGTTGTGGGCAGGGCCGCCGCTGCCGCTCTTCTCCCCGACCCGGCATGAGGTGCAGGAGGTGCGCGACACCTTGTGTCGCAACAGCCTGGTCCAGTGCGAGCTGGACAAGCGTGAACGGACGATGCACTGCCACCACGAGAAGATCGTGGTAGTCGACGACGAGCTGGCGTTCGTCGGTGGGATCGACCTGACCGACCTCCATGGGAACCGGAACGATGACTCCGACCATCCCGCCGAGCAGAGTCTCGGCTGGCACGACTGTGCGACGGTCATGCGCGGGCCCGTCGTACGTGACGTTGCGGAGCACTTCCGGCAACGCTGGTCGGAGATCGCCGGCGAGCTGTTGCCGGAACCGCCCGAGCAGCCCGTGGTGGGCTCGGTCGCCGTACAGCTGCTGCGCACGGTGCCCGAGGGCACGTACGACTTCGCACCCAAGGGCGTCTTCACGATCCTGGACGGCTACCTGCGGGCGCTGCGGGCCGCCGAGTCACTGATCTACATCGAGAACCAGTTCCTGTGGTCGCCCGAGGTGGTCGACATATTGGTCGCCAAGCTGCTCCGGCCGCCGAGCCCGGAGTTCCGGATGGTGTTGGTGCTGCCCAAGAAGCCCAACAACGGCAAGGACACCACGCGCGGTCAGCTCGGCCGGCTGATCGGTGCGGACCACTCGGAGCAGCTGCTCGCCACCACCGTGCTCGGGTCGACGCTGGAGAGCCCCGGGGTGTACGTACACGCGAAGGTGGCGGTGATCGACGACCGCTGGCTGACCGTCGGGTCGGCGAACCTCAACGAGCACTCGCTGTTCAACGACACCGAGGTCAACGTGCTCACCTGTGACCGAGAGCTGGCACGCGACACCCGGCTGCGTCTCTGGGAGGAGCACACTCGCCGCCCGCGCGCGGAGCTGGATGGTCCCGCGCACGAGGTGGTCGACCGGGTCTGGGGAGCGATAGCCGAGGAGCAGGCTCGCCTGAGCGAACGGGGACTGCCGCCGACCCACCGGATCCGCCGGATCACTGGCCTGTCCAAGCGGGTAGATCGGCTGCAGGGTCCGCTGAGAGGGTTGCTGGTCGACGGTTGAGGTGGTCCTGGATGAGCCCGATCACCTTGCCGGCCGGACCCAGGGTCAGACGGCGGGTCCGGCTTCCCGGAGCTTGTCTACGTCGGCCATCGCCTCACGGAGCGAGGCGAGCCATTCGTCGGCGTGCTGGGCGACCAGCCGCACCGACCAGGCCAGGGCGTCCGAGCGGGACCGGGCAACCCCGGCGTCGACCAGGGTGTCCAGCACGACTCGCTCGGGCTGCTTGAGCCGGGTCATCACCGGCACCGACTGGTGGGTGAAGAGGGCCGTGGTCTCGCCCAGCCTGGCACCCCAGGAGACAGCACGGCCGAAACGGGCTTCGGCTTCCTGGGCGATCTCGATCCGCTGCCCCTTGGTCTCGGCGCGAAACCTGCTGATCCGGCCGTCGGCCGCGGCATCCCCGGTCTCGTCGGAACCGTCGACCTCGTCTGCCAGCGTGCCGATGACCGTGATCTCTTCCCGGTCGACGGTCACGTCGACGTCGACGTACCACTCGTCGGGCAGTCGCCCAGCGAACCAAGCGGGCGCGTCGGCAGCTGAGGGCAGCTCACTGACGCGCCACCCGCCGCGTCCGCGAGGGCCCATTCGGCCGCCCTGGGCGGGGGCGTCTTCGGGGCGGTCCGTACGCCGGCCCCGGTGTTGTTCTCCATGATGGGTGTTCATGTGGCTTCTCCAATCATTACATGATTACACCATTACAACACCGGGTAACGCAAGCTATTCCCTGGACACGGAGTCGTCGTCTCCCGCAGTCCCGCCTCCGGCTCGCAACTTCGTGTTCTCGTGCTCCAGGTCCAAGACCATGCCGATGCCGGCGAGGTTCAGGCCGGCATCGAGCAGGGCTCCGATGCGGCGCAGCCGCTCGAGGTCTTGAGCGCTGTAGCGACGCGTGCCGCCCTCGGTGCGATCTGGGTCGAGCAGACCGCGGGCCTCGTACAGCCGCAGATTCTGGGCGCCCATGCCGACCAGCTCCGCAGCAACCGAGATGGCGTACACCCCGCGTTCGACGTCCGGGACGGTTGGGTCAGCCAAGCCCTGATCCTTTCGGCAATTGCGAGGTCTTGCGCCAGCATGCCATGCGTGCTACAACAAATCTATGGCATACGCAATAGATCGCTGGCCGATCGCGTGGCCAGCCATGTGCACCGACGATGGATTGATGTGGAGGTAGAAGCGATGCTGATGCGCACCGACCCATTCCGCGAGCTGGACCGGTTTACCCAACAGGTCTTCGGCACCGACGGCACGCCGGTCCGCCCATCGGTGATGCCGATGGACGCCTGGCGCGAAGGGGAGCAGTTCACGGTCGAGTTCGACCTGCCCGGGGTAGACCCGGCCTCGATCGACCTCGACGTCGAGCGCAACGTGGTCACCGTCAAGGCTGAGCGCCCCGCCCGCGAGGGTGACCTCGAGATGATCGCCGCAGAGAGGCCGCGTGGGGTCTTCAGCCGCCAGCTGATCCTGGGTGACAACCTCGACACCGGCAACATCGAGGCCAGCTATGACGCCGGCGTGCTCACCCTTCGCATCCCGGTTGCCGAGCAGGCCAAGCCGCGCAAGATCGAGATCACCAGCAAGAACGCGGACCATCAGGCCATCAACGCCTGACTCGTTCTCGATGCGGCCCCCGGCCGCTGCGGTGGCCGGGGTCACCTGCATCGCGGAGCACATCGGGAGCCGCATGAACCCAGACCTCTATGCGGTCCTGGGCGTGCCGAGGGACGCCACCCAGGCCGACATCCGGCACGCGTACCGGGCGTTGCTGCGCCGGCTCCACCCCGACACCCGGAGCACCGATGTTCCCCCTGCCTCGAAGTCGTCCGAGCCGGACCTGCAACAGATCCTGTCCGCGTACGCCGTCGTGGGTGACCCAGCCGCCCGCGCCGACTATGAGGCACTCACGAGCCGACAAGCACCCCTCCCGCAACCGCGCCGCGCTGCCCCTGCCCGACCGAGCACGGGTCGAGCCAGACGGCCGCCGATCCAGGCCGGGCCGGTGCGCTGGCACTCCGGCTAGCCGGGCCCGTGCCCGGTTCAGCTTCGGGGGCCACCCGTGAAGATGGCTCTGAGCGCATCGCCGAGTGCGGGATCAGCGAGGATGAGTATGTCGTCGCCGGAGCGCAGCACGTTGTCCCCCCGGACAGGTAGCAACCGGTTGTCGCGGACGACCAGACTGATCCAGGCATCGTCGGGCATCATCGCCAGGTCGTCGATGCGCCGCCCGTCGGCGGGGGCGCCGGCGGTGACGACAAGCCGGTGGACTCCTTCAGGTTCGTCGCTCAGGCGTACGTCGAGCGACCACGGTTCGGGGGCGATCGTGCGCATCTGAAGCTGCAACGCTTCGGCGACTGTCCTGACGAGGCTGCCCTGAAAGAGTACGGAGAACAGGACGACGACGACCACGATGCCGTACAGCCGGCCCGCGTCGGGAACATGCGCGGCCAGGATGAAGCTGCCGAGCAGGATCGGCACCGCCCCCTTGAGGCCGGCGAACAGGATGAACCTCCGCTCGTTGGCGTTAAGGCGTACCGGGATCAGACAGAGCCCGATGAACACCGGCCTGATCAGGAAGGCAAGCAGGGCTCCAATCGCCAAGCCGGGAACCCAGACGTCGGTCCGGGTGACCTCGGCCAGGTCGACGGTGAGGCCGAGAACGACGAAGGCAACGATCTCACCGAGACTGGCAAGCGCAGAGTGGAACCGCTCCACCTCCCTTTTGAAGGGGCTGCGGGCGTCTCCCAGCACAATGCCGGCGATGAAGACCGCAAGGAAACCCGAACCATGCGCCACGGTGGTGATGCCGAACAGCAGCAGCGCGCTGGCCGCCGAGCGGATTGGGTAAAGACCTTCGCTGGGCAGCTGGACGGCGCGGATGAACCACAGCAGCGCCCAGCCACCGAAGATCCCGAAAGCCGCCCCCACCCCCAGTTCCAGCACGAACCTCCCGGCGACGTGGGTGACGGCGCCCGCTCCGACACTGCCGTACGCAAGCAGGCTGGCAATCAACGCAATCCCGACAGGGTCATTGGCACCGGACTCGCCTTCGAGGATGGTGCCGCTGCGTCCAGCGACCTCGCGCTGGCCGAGCACGGAGAACACCACCGCCGGGTCTGTTGGCGCAACGGCAGTGGCTACCAGCAAGGCCAGGTACCAGCCCAGTCCGAGGGCCAGATGGATGAACACGGCTGCCGCGGCCAGCGTCAGGACGGTCCCCAGGAGGCCCACCATGACGATCGGGACTGCCGCGGCCCGAAACCTCGACCAGCCGATATGCAGCCCGCCGTCGAAGAGAATGCAGACCAAGGCCAGCGTGACCAGCCGCTCCACGATCCGTTCGGGTGGTTTGTGCAGGTCCGGGACCAGGTTCACGGCGGCGGCAGCGGCCACGAGGACCAGCAACGGGGCCGGCACCCGAATCCGCTCGGTCAGCCGGTTGGACAGCAACGCAAGCAGGCCGACCGCGGCGGTCAGCAGCAGAAGCACGGCGAAGTGGTAGGCGTCGGACATGACCCTCCGGGGCTAGGGCACTGCAGGAACGGGGTCGGCTACTGGCCCACCCTGCAATCGATCCGTTCGCACAGCAGCTCGGCGGGTCCGTTGTGCCTGGCGTACTCCTCGACCATGCCTGCGCCAACACCTCCGGGTCGGGAACGTCGCCGTGGAGGTCTGCGTCCCGGACGGTCTCGGAGCAGAAGTACTCGTCTGCTCGCACTGCTCATGCGGGCAAGTTTACCGAACTCTGCGTTCAAACTCCTCCCCGCCGGGGAACGAATGGTGCTCGTGCGCGACCACTCAACGAACCGTCGTCCTTGCGTGGTCCGTGGCTGAGTCGCGGCCGGATCGGCCTCGAAGACGTCGCCGCGCCCAGCCACCGACCGGTGCGCTAGGACGCTGCGTCCCGGAGTTCCCGGTAGTAGTAAAGGAGCGGCTGGTCCTCGCCCGGCTCGCTGTTGGCGTAGCCGTGCCGCTCATAGAAGCGGCGGGCGTCGGTGTCGGCACCGTCGACGTTGATCTCGAGTAGCTCCCCGCCCCGTTGTCGGGTCACCGCCTCGGCGGCCGCAAGCAGCGCGGAGCCGAGTCCTTGTCCGCGCAGCTCCGGCGCGACGTAGAGCTCGTCGAGTAGGGCTACCGAACCGTCGTACCAGACGTTGGGACGCAGGGTCAGCAGCGCGACGGCGACCGCAGGCTCACCCGTCAACAGGGCGATCACCTCTTCGCCGGCCAAGAGCCGTTCGAGCCGCGTCGCGAGCACGGCCACACCGGGCGTCGGCGTGCCGTACTCCCGGTTGAAGGCGTCCAGCAGCCCGGCAACGATGGCGGCCTGCGCCGCCGTGGCCAATCGAGGCGCGCCGCCTGGAAGCTGATCCATCCCGGCAAGTGTGTCGCAGATGCGTTGGCTCGTCATTCCTCTCCCACCTTGCGCGCTCGACCGAGTCCCTCGAAGACGAAGAAGAACCGGCTGTACTTCGTGGCGGGCGAGCGCACAAACACGATCGACGGAGCATGGTCCTGTGCGAGGATCCTTGGATGATCGTCCCGGCCGAGCTCAGTGCCCGGGTCACGATCAGCACGTTCGGGAATGACGACCGGTTCCGGCTGGGTGTGGGAGAGCCCCAGCCGACGGGTGAGGGGAACCGCCGGTGAGTGTCCGCGTTCGTCTGCTGTTCGCGAGCGCGCTGATGCTGTCCACCGAGCTGGCCCTCATCCGGTGGCTCGGCGCGAACATCGTGCACCTGTCCTACTTCTCGAACTTCGTCCTCCTCGGATCGTTCCTCGGCATTGGGCTCGGCTTCCTGCGGGCAGGAGCACCAAGTCACGGGCCGCGGCCGATGCCCGTGTACTCGCTCGTCGTGCTGCTCGGGCTGGTGGGTTTTGTCAGCGCCTACCCGGTGACGGTCGACCGGAACAGCACCCAGCTGATCTTTTTCACCACTGGTACGGCGACGAGCGGGCCGCCGATCTGGCTGACGTTGCCGGCGGTGTTCTTGGCGGTCGCGGCGGTGTTGTCCGGCCCGGGCGAGATCGTCGGCTCGTGCTTCGGCCAGCTGGAGCGGCTAGAAGCCTACCGGCTCGACCTGCTCGGCAGCCTGCTCGGCATTGCGGGGTTCACCGCGCTGTCCTACCTGGGCGCGCCACCGCTGGTCTGGTTCACGATCATCGGGGTGCTGTTCATTGCGCTGCTCGGCCGTCCGGCAATGTCGGTCAGCATCACCGTGCTCATCGCGATACTGGTGATGTTCCTGTACCCGCTGCTGCATGACACCGGCGACTTCTGGTCGCCGTACTACAAGGTATCGACGAGCAAGGTGAACGACGGCAACG
This sequence comes from Actinomycetota bacterium, assembly GCA_030947625.1. GTDB lineage: Bacteria > Actinomycetota > Actinomycetes > Propionibacteriales > Nocardioidaceae > Marmoricola. The sequence continues at coordinate 6,683 of JALZBH010000023.1, read as the reverse complement.
GTGGCATCGCGTGGAACGTCGCTGTCAACGGCGTGCCGCATCAGCGCCTCACCTCCGCGGCGACCCGTGAGGTGGAGGAGCCCTACTACCTCCAGACGTACGCGCAGACCCCTCGGCCACCAGGGAACGTGCTGATCGTGGGTGCGGGCACGGGAACCGATGTGGCCATCGCGCTGAAGCAGGGCGCGAAGCACGTCGACGCGGTAGAGATCGACCCTACGCTGCTGCGGTTCGGCCGGCAGCACAATCCCGACCGTGCGTACGACAGTCCTCGGGTCACCACCCACGTCAATGACGGACGGGCGTTTCTCGAATCGACGTCGAAGAAGTTCGACCTGATTGTCTTCGCGTTGCCGGACTCCCTCACTCTGGTGTCCGGGGCGAGTTCGCTGCGGCTGGAGAGCTACCTGTTCACCAAGCAGTCGGTGCAGGTGGTTCGCTCCCATCTCGCGCCGCACGGCGCGTTCTCGATGTACAACTTCTACCGTCAGCAGTGGCTGGTCGACCGCCTCGCCGGGACGCTCGAAGACGTCTTCGGTCACGCGCCTTGTGTCTTTCAGAACTCGTCCGTGCTCGCGGTAATGACGGCCGGGCTCACGACGGCTGACCAGAGCTGTACGCCGGCGTGGCGGCGGCCGCCAAACACGCCGCCCCCGGCGACGGACGACAAGCCGTTCCTGTACCTCGAGCACAGCACGATTCCCTCGCTCTACCGCACTGCGCTGCTGTTGATCATCCTGGCCAGCGTGCTCGCCATCGGGCTGGTCCTCTTCGCCAATGCCGCCGCGGGTGGCCGCGGCGCGGCGCGGCGGCTGGCGGGCCAGGCACGTGACATGTGGTGCTACCGCGACCTGTTCCTGCTCGGCGCCGCGTTCCTGCTGATAGAGACCAAGAGCGTCACGGGTTTCGCCCTGCTGTTCGGGACGACATGGGTCGTCAACTCGCTGGTGTTCGGCGGCGTCCTGCTCGCGGTCCTGGCGGCGGTGGAGGTGACGCATCGGGTCAAGACCCCGCCCCTGATCTTCATGTACGGGCTGCTGCTCGGCGGGTTGGCGCTGAACTGGGTGATCCCCGCCAGCTGGCTGCTCTCGCTCGGCGTGCTGCCGCGGGGGGCGGCCGCCATCACTATCAGCTTCCTGCCGATCTTCGCGGCAAACATCATCTTCGCGAAGCGTTTCTCGACCACCGCGAACGCCCCCTTGGCGTTCGGCACGAACCTGCTCGGTGCGATCGTCGGCGGCTGCCTGGAGTACCTGTCGCTCGTGTTTGGCTACCGAGCGCTGCTTGTCCTTGCGGCCGTGCTGTACCTCGGCGCGTACGCCGTGATGCCCAGAACGAGAGCGACCGAAGCCCCAACCGATGTGGAACGCAAGGAGCCCGGCCAACCTGTCCGAGTGCGCTGACCAGAGCGGGTCCAGGCAACGGTCGTGGTTCGGTTAGCCCATCCAAGCCCATCACGACCGGCGTACGGGTCGCTGGTCTCCACTCAACAGACTGCCGCTTTCACACCGCGCATTTGTGGAGTGACAGGTTGACTTCCTGACCTGGGGAAACCCTCGCCCGGCCGCGCATCCCGAGGCTCGCACAGCGGCTCAGTGAGTCATGTCCACGAACCGGGAGTAGTGACCCTGGAAGGCGACAGTGAGGTCCCGGGTGGGGCCGTTGCGGTGCTTGGCGACGATGATGTCTGCCTCGCCGGGACGAGTGGACTCCTTCTCGTACACGTCATCGCGGTGCAGAAGCATGACGATGTCGGCGTCCTGCTCGATCGAGCCGCTCTCGCGCAGGTCCGACATCATCGGGCGCTTGTCGGCGCGCTGCTCGGAGCCGCGGTTGAGCTGGCTCAACGCCACGATCGGGATGTCGAGCTCCTTGGCCAGCAGCTTGATCTGGCGGGAGAACTCGGAGACCTCGACCTGCCGTGACTCCACCTTCTTGCCCGAGGTCATCAGCTGCAGGTAGTCGATCACGATCAACCTCAGCTCGTGGCGCTGCTTGAGCCGCCGCGCCTTCGCCCGGATCTCCATCATCGTCATGTTGGGGCTGTCGTCGATGAACATCGGCGCTCGGGAGACCTCGCCCATCTTGCGGGCCAGCTTGAACCAGTCGTCGTCGCTCATCGGGCCGTTGCGGATGTGGTTCAGCGGGACCTTCGCCTCGGCCGAGAGCAGCCGCATGGTTATCTCGGACTTGGTCATCTCCAGGCTGAAGATCACGCTCGCCATGTTGTTGTGGATCGACGCCGCGCGACACAGGTCCAGGCCCAGCGTCGACTTGCCCATGGCCGGCCGAGCAGCGACGATCACCATCTGGCCGCCGTGCAGCCCATTGGTGAGCTCGTCGAGGTCGAGGAACCCGGTGGGTACGCCGACCAGGCCGCCATCGCGGTTGGAGATCGCCTCGATCTCGTTGCAGGTGGCCTCCAAAATCTCCGAGAGCGGCGCATAGTCCTCGGACTGACGACGCTCAGTGACCGCATAGACCTCGGCCTGCGCCCGGTCCACGGTGTCATCGACATCGCCCTCCCCGGCGTACCCGAGCTGGGCGATCTTCGTGCCCGCATCGACCAGGCGCCGCAGGATCGCCTTCTCGCGCACGATCGTGGCGTAGTAGCCGGCGTTGGCGGCGATCGGCACGTTGGCCGTCAGCGTGTGGAGGTACGGCGCACCGCCCACCCGTTGCAGCTGGCCGCGCCGATGGAGCTCGGCAACGACCGTGACCGGGTCAGCAGGATCCCCGCGACCGTAGAGCTCGACGATCGCGTCGTAGATCATCTCGTGCGCCGGCCGGTAGAAGTCCGGGGCGCCGACCTGCTCGTTGACGTCGGCGATCGCGTCCTTGGAGATCAGCATCGACCCCAGCACGCTCTGCTCGGCGTCCACATCTTGGGGTGGTATCCGCCCGGACCAGTGCTCCTGGCTACCGGAGTCCTGGTTGTCGGCGTCCCCGAACACGGTGCTCGGGACGTCCCACCCTGACGGCACCGGGCCCGTCGCCGGTCCCGTCACGGCACCGGTCCTGGGCTCGGTCATGCTCATCGGGTGGGCGCTCCTTCCTGGCCGGTGGTCAACCCACCTGCCACGCTAGGGGCGACCACCCCCAAGACGCCGTCCGCTAACCTTCCGGACACCCCGGCGACGCCGGACCGGCTGAGGTTACGGGCGGATCGGGGCCAGGGCATAGCGCGGTATCCACAGCACCCTGTGGACAGCGCCGTGGACGGTGTGGAACACGCCGACCAGAACGTGCAGAAGCTGTTGGTCCACCTGTGGACGGTCAACTGGCCTGGTCCGGGAACAACGCGCTGACCTGCAAGAAGGGGAGCCTGTGGGGTGTGGAGAAAGGAAATTCCTGGGAAAGGGCCGCGCGTATTTCGCAATCTGGGACGGCCCGGTCAGTAAGTCGACAAAGGTCTGCCGCGATCGGCCCAACCCACAGTTTCGCGAGGTTATGCACAGACAGCGGACCGGATGCCGGGTCAGGGCCGGCGAACGGCTTCCGCACCGGCCACCACGGCGAACAGCGCCACCGTGAGCACATGCACAGCGGTGCACCACAGGCAGATCCGGTCCAGCCGGAACAGTTCCACGAAGAGCAGGTACATCACCATGAGTACGCCGATGCCGGTGGCGCCCAGCCGGACTCCGTCGAGCCCACCGCCTCGCCGCCATGTCTGCGGCAGGCACAGCAGCGTCATCGCGGCAAAGAACAGCAGACCCAGCAGGGCCACCGGGACCCCGTAGACCACCGCATAGGAGCTGGTGGTCACCGCGTGGCAGTTGACCACGCCATTGCTGGAACAGGCCAGAGTCTTCGAGCCGGTGTAGTGCTCGTAGGTGAGGTACGCCGAGACGGCCAGTCCGAGCACGCACAGCACCAGCGACGCCGGTGCGGCCCAGCTCGGCGCATCCCACTGGGAGGCCGCCGAGCGCCGGCGAGCACTCACTTGGCCAGCTTCTTGGCCGCAGCGCTCACTCCGGCCGAGGTGCAGACGTTCCCTGGCTTGTTGTTGGTAGTGGCGCAGATCGCCGCGGTCAGCAGGTTGGCGGTGCCCACGATCGCCTGTCCCGCATCAGTGTTCGGGTCCGCCATCGACTTCACGATCGCCTTGTGGGTCATGTGCTGGAGCAGACCCACGTTGTAGCTGGCGCCGCTGATGACGTACTTGCCGTCGACGTAGAGGAACGGAATCGAGCCCTTGGAGGAGGCAGGGACGAAGGGCGGCGAGTCGTACTTCTCCAGGATCCTCAGGTCCTTGGGGGGTACCGCGTCGAGCTTGTTGCCCGACCTGTCTTGCTGCTCGTAGCCGTTGAACTGGACGTACTTGCTGGTGTACGACGACCCGTGGAACGACAACGTCGCCGTCGAGGGGAACACGTCAGTGCTCGACGAGAAGGTCTGGCCAAGCCCCTTGAACGTGCCGAAGCGGGACAGTGCGGCCGCGACCGCCCAGCGTTCCCCCGCACAGTAGGGGCAGTACTCAGCCCCGACGTACAAGACCTTGGGCAACGTGCCCGGTGCGCTCGGCTGGCCGTTGATCCGCTGCGGCGGGCTCTGCGCCGTGCCGGCGCCGACCTTGTCGAAGACCGATACCGGGACCGTGGTCGCGCCACGCACGACCGCCGACGAGGCTGTCGTCGAGGGGCCACCCTGGTGGTTTCCACCGGCGACCTTCACCGCAACCATCACGACCACGACCAGCAGCACCAAGCCCACCGCACCGAACACCAGCTGCAACCGGGCGCGGCGCCGCCCCTCCGCGGCGCGGATCTCCGCGACCTTGGCCTGGCGCGCGTTCTCGGCGCGGCGCTCCTTTGCGGTTCGGGTCATCGCTGGTGCTCCTCGGCGGTGGACTCGTCGGGCAGGAAAGATTGGAATCGTTGTCCCGAGGTTACCCAGCGAGTCTGTGCTCCGGCCAAGAACCCTCGGCTGCGGCTTAGGCTTGAGCCGTGACCCCGATGCAGAAGGTCGCCTCCGGGCTGGTCATCGTGGTCGGCAACGCCGCCTTTCCCAAACATCCGGTGCCTTTGTGGAGGCACTACGACGTGCTTGCCGACCCGGTCGGCTGGGTGCTCATTGGAACAGGCCTGTTTTCCTTGGCCCGGATCCAGCCGCAGTTCGACACCGCGAAGTGGCTCGGCATCCTTGCCGGGCTGGTAAGCGTGCCGATGTGGTTTCCCCAGATCCACCACCTGCTCAGCGACTCGGGCAGCTGGGCGGCGAGCCTGCCCCAGCTGGGCTGCTGTGTGCTGGTCGCCCGCTCGGTGGCCCTCCTGGGCGCGGGCGTGACTCCTCGAGACGGGTACGCCGCGAAGAGGTTCGGCTTGCTGACCTGGGGCTTCGTGCTGCTCGCCGTGCTGCCGGTGATCGCACTCGGCGGCGGCGTTCCCGGACTGGAGAACCCGACGCTGGTGCTTTCCCTGCTGGTGAACCTTGCCTTCATCTGGGCTTGCTTCGCCGTGCATCGACGGGAGTACCTCGGTGGTCCAGGGTCACGCGCCGAGTCAAGACCAGGCTCGGGACTGTTCAGGCGGTGACGACGTTGAGGTTGACCTGCGCCTCGACATCGTCGTGCACCTTGACCGTAACGGTATGAGCACCGAGGGACTTGATCGGGTTGGTGACCACGATCGTGCGCTTGTCGACGGACTGACCGGCCTCGGTGATCGCCGCGGCGATGTCGCCAGCTGTGACGGCACCGAAAAGCCGGCCCCCAGATCCCGCCCTGACCTTGACGCTGAAGGTCTCGCCCTCGAGCCTGGCCTTCACCTCGTCGGCATGGTCGGTGTCTCGAACCGCGCGTGACTCACGGGCCTTCTTGATCGCCTCGATCGTCTTCTCCCCCCCTCGCGTCCAGCGGATCGCGAAGCCACGCGGCACGAGGTAGTTGCGGCCATAGCCGTCCTTGACGTCGACCACGTCGCCGGGGGCACCGACGCCGGAGACCTCCTGGGTCAAAATCAGCTTCATCGTGGCCACCTCCTCTCAGCGCGCGGTGGCGGTATAGGGAAGCAAAGCGACCTCGCGGGCATTCTTGACAGCGATCGCGACGTCACGCTGGTGCTGGACGCAGTTGCCGGTCACCCGACGCGCCCGGATCTTGCCGCGGTCAGAGATGAACTTGCGCAACAGGTTGGTGTCCTTGTAGTCCACATGGGACACCTTGTCCTTGCAGAACTGGCAGACCTTCTTCTTCGGCTTGCGAATCACTGCCTTGGCCATGGTGGTGCTCCTCTCGAGGCCAGCCGGCCCCGGGTTTCGTCAAGTCCGGCCATTGCCGGTTCGGTGAACGTTCGGTTGCTCAGAACGGTGGCTCGTCGCTGGCCGCCGGGGTGGCCCAGGGGTCACTCTGCTGGCCACCGGCCTGACCACCCTGCGGGGACGCCCCTTGCTGGCCACCCCAGGAGCCTCCCTGGCTTCCACCGGCGTTCCCACCCGTGTTTCCACCAGACGCCCACGGGTCGCCGCCCTGGCTTCCCTGCTGGCCGCTCTGCTGGCCGCCGGCGTACCCCCCGCCGCCGCCGCTGCGAGTGGCCTTGGTGACCTTGGCAGTGGCGTACTTCAGGCTGGGACCGACCTCGTCGACGTCGATCTCGAACACGGTGCGCTTCTCACCCTCGCGGGTCTCGTACGAGCGCGCCTTCAGCCGCCCTTGTACGACGACACGCATGCCGCGCTGGAGC
>JALZBH010000093.1 GCA_030947625.1 Actinomycetota bacterium | reverse complement strand
CACGGAGTTCTCCGGCATCCGCCCGTTCATCGCCGGTGACCGGCTGCGCCGCATCCACTGGCGTACGTCGCTGCGTACCGGTGAGCTGCATGTCGTCACCGCCACCGCCGAGGAGGACACCGCCGTGCTGCTGCTCGTCGATGCGCTGACCGACCTCGGCGACAGCGGCGGCATCGACGGGTCGGCGAGCAGCCTGGACACCACGGTGCGCGCCGCCGGAGCGCTCGCGGACCATCACTTCCGGATCGGTGACCGGGTCGGACTGCGGGTGGTCGGCAGCAGTGGCCAGATCCTGCCGGCCAGCGCTGGCATCCGCCAGCAACGCAGGCTGCTGGAGTCTTTGGCGCGGATCCGGCCGGGGCGGCCGAGGCAGCTCGACCCGAGCCGGCTACAGCTGCGCATCGGTGCCGGGACCGTGGTACTCGTGCTTTCGCCGATGCTTTCGGCCGAGGTGACCACGCTGACGGTGATGCTGGCCCGACGTGGGCTGTCCGTGGTGGTCGTGGACACCCTGCCCGCCGGTGCTCTCCCGAGGGGCGGCGGCGACCCGTTGTCGGTGCCCCGGCTTGCCTGGCGGATGCGGATGCTCGAACGCGAGCTGCAGATCCTGGAGATCGCCCGCACGGGTACGCCGATCGTGAGCTGGCATGGGCCCGGCACTCTCGACGAGGTGATGCTCCGGCTGTCTCGCCGGGCGAGGTTGCCCAGGGCCGTGTCTCGATGAGCCCCCGCGTGCGGACCGACCAGGTGTTGCTGCGACTGATGATTCCGCTCGGCACGATCGTGGTCTGTGCCGCCGCCGCGCTGGCCGGCCATGGTCCGTCGGCGCGGCTGGTCCTGCTGCTCGGGGTGCTCTGCGCGGTGACGGTATGGCGCCCGGAGGCGCCGGCGGGGCTCGGCCTGGTCGTCGGGGCCGGCTATCTGTGGGTGCTCGACGGTGGCGACGGGTTGTCCGCCTGGGTGCTGCTGGCGGCGGCCGGTCTGGTGCTCATGCACTGCGCGACGACGGTTGCCGCACTGGGTCCAGCCCGGATGCCGGTGGAGAGGCGTCAGCTAACGGTCTGGGTACGCCGGGGGCTGCTCGCGTGGCTGGTCGGCGCCCTGGTCTGGCTGGCCGGCGTACAGCTTCGAGGAGTAGCGGTCACGCCGATCGTCTTCGGGGCCGGGCTGGTGCTGCTGGTCGGGCTGTCCCTGCTGGCAGTGAGTCGACTCAGTACCAGCCGTGACCCTGCTTGAACGACCACGCACCGCACGGCGAGCCGTAGCTGTTGCGGATGTAACCCAGACCCCAACGGATCTGCGTCTCGGGGTTGTTCACCCAGTCGGAACCGGCAGCTGCCATCTTCGACCCGGGCAGCGCCTGCGGGATGCCGTAAGCGCTCGAGGTCGGGTTGGCCGCGTGGATGTTCCAGCCTGACTCGCCAACCCACAGGCTGTCCAGACAGCTGAACTCCCCGGGGCTGAAACCGAACTGCGGCAGCAGCGCCCTGGCGATCGTGCGCGGATCGGCCTGGGTAAGGTCCACCGACTTCGTCACCGCTTTGCCCGAGGTGTCGGAGAGCTGCTGGCTCTTGAGCTTGGCGGCCTCCGCCATCCGGTCCGACGCGGAGCGGGAGGCGGCTGCCGCTCCGGTGGCCGAACGCTGACGGTCGGCGAGCTCGGTCGAGCTCAGGCGGCGGTACTGGCCGTGCTGGGCGGAGGCGGACAGCAAGGCGGCGTCGTTGACGCTCGGCCGGTGAGCAGTGAACAGCCCGGCCGAGACAACCAGAGTGGTCGCGGTCACTGCGACGCCGGAGAGCGTGGCGAGGGTGCGGCGGGCACGCAGCCCTGATGTTGCCGGCATCCTCCGATGCTTGGGCAGATGCTTTTCTGCAGGCACGAACACGGTTCCTTCGTTGACGACAGTGGAGCCGCTGACGCGAGGGGCGAGGTCAGTCGCGCGCACACGCGCGGCGGGGGAAGAACCCTCACCCTCGCTGAAACAACCGACGGTGGCAAGTTGAGGCGGTGTACCTGTGGGTGAGGATGCCCACAACGCCGCGGACAAAACCGCCCCTCTCGGACAGCAGAGCTGCTAGACGGTGAGGTGCTCCAGCATCTCGGTCACCAGCGCCGCGATCGGTGAGCGCTCCGAGCGGGTCAGCGTGACGTGGGCGAACAGCGGGTGGCCCTTGAGCCGCTCCACGACTGCGACCACTCCATCATGGCGGCCCACTCGGAGGTTATCGCGCTGGGCAACGTCATGGGTGAGCACGACCTTGGAGTTCGCCCCGATCCGCGACAGCACGGTCAGCAGCACGTTGCGCTCCAGCGACTGTGCCTCATCGACGATCACGAAGGCATCATGGAGCGAACGGCCACGGATGTGCGTCAGCGGGAGCACCTCCAGCATGCCGCGAGCGAGCACCTCCTCGATCACCTCCGAGCTGGTCACCGCACCGAGGGTGTCGAACACCGCCTGCCCCCAGGGCGACATCTTCTCCGACTCGCTGCCCGGCAGGTAACCGAGCTCCTGGCCCCCGACCGCGAACAACGGCCGGAACACCACCACCCTCTTGTGCTGACGGCGCTCGAGCACCGTCTCGAGGCCGGCGCACAACGCAAGTGCCGACTTCCCGGTGCCGGCGCGGCCGCCCAGCGAGACGATGCCGACCTCGGGGTCGAGCAACAGCTCCAACGCGATCCGCTGTTCTGCGGAGCGTCCGTGGATGCCGAACGCCTCCCGGTCGCCACGAACGAGGTGGACCTGCTTGTCGGCCTTGACCCTGCCCAGTGCGCTGCCGCGCTCGGACATCAGCACCAGCCCTGTGTGACAGGGCAGGTCGCGAACCTCGGCGACGCCGAGCACCTGCTCGTCGTACAACACGTCGATGTCGGCGCCGGTGAGCTCGAGCTCGCTCATCCCGGTCCAGCCGGAGTCGGACTCGCTGACCTGCTCGCCCTGGTACTCCTCCGCGTCCAGACCGACGGCGGAGGCCTTGATCCGCATCGGCAGGTCCTTGGAGACCAGGGTCACCTCGTGTCCCTCGTTGGCGAGGTTGCGGGCGACTGCCAGGATCCGGGTGTCGTTGTCGCCCAGTCGGAACCCCGAGGGCAACGACTCCGAGTCGGTGTGGTTGAGCTCGACGCGGACCGTGCCACCGTCGTCACCGATCGAGACAGGCTCGTCCAGCCGGCCCTGCGCCACCCGGAGCTCGTCGAGCCTGCGCAGCGCGGAGCGCGCGAAGTAGCCGAGCTCGGGATGGTGCCGCTTGCCCTCGAGCTCGGTGATCACCACGACCGGCAGCACCACCTCGTGCTCGTGGAACCGGCGAAGCGCCCCCGGGTCAGCCAGCAGCACCGAGGTGTCCAGCACGTAGGTACGCCGACCAGCAACCGATGCAGTGGGTGCGGGCCTCGCGCCAGCCTTGGCTAAGGTGGTCTTCGACGCAGTGCGGTTCGACGTTGCGCGCAAGGCTTCGGCCACGAGTCTCTCCTTGCGGACCGGCCCGCCCACCGGCGTCCGGTCCGACTGCACTAGTGCGTGGACCGGAGTGCGGGCGGGGTCAGGGTGTGTCCCCCGCCTGCTGAGCTGACGTGAGCTGCCACGAAGGTTCCTCCCGGATCGGCTGGTTAACCGACCGGCCGACACTGAAAAAGTACGACGGCCGCTGGCCGGCTACGGCTCCGACACGCCCGACGCGGTGGGTCAGGAGCCGAAGCGGCGCTCGCGCTCGGCGTACGCCCGGACTGCGCGCAGGAAGTCCACCCGACGAAAGTCGGGCCAGTACGCCTCGCAGAAGTAGAACTCGCTGTGCGCGCTCTGCCAGAGCAAGAACCCGCCGAGCCGCTGCTCGCCCGAGGTGCGGATCACCAGGTCCGGGTCCGGTTGACCCTTGGTGTAGAGGTGTTCGGCGATGTGCTCGACGTCGATGACCTCGGCCAGCTCCTCGAGGGTGGTGCCGCGTCCGGCTTGCTCTTGCAGAAGGGAGCGGACGGCGTCCGTGATCTCGCGCCGACCGCCGTACCCCACGGCGATGTTGACCAGGATCCCGTCGACGTCGCGAGTAGCCTCCTCGGCCTCCTTGAGCCGTTCGGCGATCGAGGCAGGTAGCAGGTCGAGCGCGCCCACGGGGTGCAGCCGCCAACGATGCTCCGCGGTCAAGGTGTCGACTGCGCCCTCGATGATCCGCAGCAGTCCGGCCAGCTGTTGCGGGGAACGGTTGAGGTTGTCGGTGGAGAGCAGCCACAGCGTGACCACCTCGACGCCGATCTCTTCACACCACTCCAGCAACGGCTCGATGTTCGCGGCCCCCGCCCGGTAACCGTGGGCCGTGTCGGCGCCCACCGCCTTGGCCCAGCGCCGGTTGCCGTCGAGCATGACACCGACGTGCTTGGGGATCCGCTCGGCCGGAAGCCGGTGCGCCAGCCGGGCCTCGTACGCCGGGTAGAGCACCCGCCGCAGACCTCGTTTCCAGACCGCCGTCACGACCCCTGACTGTACCCGTCTTAACACCGGGTGAACTCGAACTCGGCCCGGCTCGGCGCAACCTCGCGTCCGTACACTCGGGCCCATGGCGAGGACCTCCGGCATCCCCGAAGCGGCCGCAGACGCGGTCCGCGAGACGATGCTCGAGGTCAAGCCCAAACTGCGAGGCTGGCTGCACGCAGCGACGACTCCCTTGGCGCTTGCCGCAGGAGTCGTGCTGATTGCGTTGTCCCCCACTGTGACCACCCGGGTCGGCTCCGCGATCTTCGCCGGGTCGGCGTTGTTGTTGTTCACGGTCTCGGCCATCTACCACCGCGGCAGCTGGTCACCGCGGACGAGTGCCTTCCTCCGGCGCTTCGACCACGCGAACATCTTCCTGCTGATTGCGGGCACCTACACGCCGTTCACGCTGATCCTGCTGCACGGCTCGGCGCGGGTGATCTTGCTGTCCCTGGTGTGGGGCAGCGCCGTGCTCGGGTCGCTGTTCCGGATCCTCTGGATAGACGCGCCTCGGTGGCTGCACACCCCGATCTACTTCGCCCTGGGCTGGGTGGCGGTCATCTACGCGCCCGCCTTCGTCGCCGGAGGAATAGCGGTAACCGTGCTGGTCGCAGCCGGAGGGCTGCTCTACACGCTGGGCGGCCTGGTGTACGGACTGAGGCGGCCGGACCCGTTCCCGCACTGGTTCGGCTTCCACGAGATCTTCCACACGCTCACGATTGCGGCGTTCGCATGTCACTACGCGGCCGCGTCGGTAGCGACGTACCGGCTGCGCTGAGCTGCGCCACCAGCTGCTCGACCTCGGTCACCGGCCGCCGGCAGACCAGATCCGCACAGACGTACGCCGTGGCCTGCCCGGCCACCAGATTCCGACCCTCCAGCAGCGGGATCCCCTGAGTGCCCGGCTCAGCCACGACCACCACCGAGCCTGAGGGTGCGTGCCGTCGGGCCGCATCGGCCAGCTCGGCACGGGTAACGTCGTCCGGGCCGACGACGGCGACCTCGACCGGTCCGCGCAGCGCAGTCTGCGCCGCCGCCAACGACCATCCGGCAAAGCGAGGTGCTCGCTCGGCCAGGACCCGGACAGTTCCCAGGGCGCGCTCAGCGGCGGCGCGGTGGCGACCGGAGCCGGTGAGCGCGGCGTAACCGAGTAGGGCGTGGACGGTTGCGGAGACACCAGCGGGGCTGGCGTTGTCGCCGAACTCTCGTGGGCGGGCGACCAGCTCCTCGGCATCGTCGGCGGTGTCGAAGAAACCACCGTCCTCGGCGCTGAAGTGGGCCAGGGTCGTGTCCAACAGTCCGCCGGCCCGGTCGAGCCAACGGGCCTCGCCGGTCGCGCAGGCCAGAGCAATGCAAGCACTCGCCAGGCACCCGTAGTCCTCGAGTACGCCGGCCGGGGAGCCCACCTGTCCGTCCCTGGAGACCCGGCGCAGCCGCCCGTCCTGCAGGTGCACGTCGAACAGCAGCTCGGCGCACCGGACCCCGGCAGCCACCCACTCCGGCTCGTCCAGCAGCTGGCCCGCCTCGACCAGGCCGCAGATCGCCAGGGCATTCCAGGCGGCGACCACCTTGTCGTCACGAGCCGGCCGGGGACGCTGCCCTCTCGCAGCCAGCAGCCGCCGTCGGACTGACTCCCACCGAGCCTCGTCCGGGGGCGGGCGCAGCAGCTGCAGGGTCGACGTACCCTCCTCGAACGTGCCCCGCTCGGTCACCTGGAGCAGGTCCGCAGCCCACGCACCGTCGGCCCCCAAGACCTCAATCAGCTGCGCCGGCGACCAGACGTAGAACGCACCCTCGACCCCCTCGGAGTCTGCGTCGAGCGCGGACGCGAAGCCACCCTCGGCCGTGCCCAGCTCGGCAAGCAGAAACCCGGCGACCCCCCGCGCGACGTCCGCAGCGAAGGCGTCCTCGGCCTGCACCGACCACCGGGCGTAGACCGAGAGCAGCTGCGCGTTGTCGTAGAGCATCTTCTCGAAGTGCGGCACCACCCACCCGGCGTCGACGGAGTAGCGCGCGAAGCCGCCGGCCAGCTGGTCGTGGATACCGCCGCGGGCCATGGCGGTCACGGTCTGGCTCACGATCTGGCGAGCGGGCGCCGAGCCGGTCGCCTGGGCGTGCCGGATCAGGAAACCGAGCACCATGCTGGGTGGGAACTTCGGTGCTCCTCCGAACCCTCCGTGGATCGGGTCGAACTCCCCGGCAAGGACCTCCACGGCCGAGGCCAGGGACGTCGAGTCCTGTGCGGTCGAGCCCTTCTGCGGCTGGGCCGGGTCGGCCATCGGGGATGTCTGTAGGTGGGCGCGGACCCGCTCGGCGGTTCGGCGTACGTCGTCCGGCGCATCCCGCCAGGCCTGGGTGAGCGCGGTCAGCAGCTGCCGGAACGACGGCTGGCCGTGACGCGGCTGGTCAGGGAAGTAGGTGCCCGCGAAGAACGGGTTTCCGTCGTGGTCGAGCACGCAGGTCATCGGCCACCCGCCCTGGCCGGTCATTGCGGTCGTGGCCGCCATGTAGACCGCGTCCACGTCGGGCCGCTCCTCCCGGTCGACCTTGATCGCCACGAAATGCTCGTTGAGGTATGCCGCAGTGGCTTCGTCCTCGAACGACTCGTGCGCCATGACATGGCACCAGTGGCAGGCGGCATACCCCACGCTGAGCAGGACCGGCACCCCACGCCGCCGGGCCTCGTCGAACGCGGCACTCCCCCACTCCCACCAGTCGACGGGGTTGTCGGCGTGCTGCAGCAGGTACGGCGAAGTCGCCTCGGCCAGCCGGTTCGCCATTCCCGTCTCCCCTCCGTTCGGCTGGGTCAGCGAGGCGACGTCTGGTCCGGCTTGTCCTCGGCCGGCGAGTCGAAGGCGCCCAGGTCGGCATTGGTCTGCGCGCGACGGAGGTGGCGGACCAGGCTGAAGCAGAGCAGGGCCACCGCGATGATCAGCAGGGCGAAGATGGCGAACGCACCCCAGCCGGCCACGACCTTGTTGGGATCCGGGGCCTGGGCGGCGAGCGCGGCGAGCAGGGGAGCGTACACCTGCCCATTGTCTCAGCCCGGTGCGTCAACCGTCGAGGGCGACCTGCGCAGCAAGGTCTCGAACACCAGCGAACAGGTCCTCCTCGGGGAGCTCCACCTCGACAGTAGTCTCGACCAGCTCGTAGTCCTCAGTGGGCCAGACCTCCTCCTGCAGCTCCAGGGGTACGTGGAACCAGGCGCCGTCGGGATCGATCTGGGTGGCGTGCGCGATCAGCGCCTGGTCACGGACCGAGAAGTACTCCGCGCAGGGCACCCGGGTGGTGATCCGGGCGTCGTGGGCCGGATCCGGCTTCCAGTCCGCCAGTCTCTCGGCGTACGGCGACTCCAGGCCGCGGCCGAGCATCGCGTCGTGCAGTGCCTGGGTGCGCGCGCGGTGGAAGGAGTGGTGGTAGTACAGCTTCATCGGCTGCCAGGGCTCGCCTGCGTCGGGATAGCGGCTGGGATCGCCGGCCGCCGCGAACGCGGCCACGCTCACGTTGTGGCAGGCGATGTGGTCCGGATGCGGGTAGCCACCGTTCTCGTCGTACGTCGTCACCACGTGCGGGCGGAACGACCGCAGCAGTCGGACCAACGGAGCCGCAGCGTCCTCCACGGGCACCAGCGCGAAGCACCCCTCCGGCAGTGGCGGCTTCGGGTCACCCTCGGGCCATCCGGAGTCGACGAACCCCAACCAGTCCTGGCGGATGCCGAGGATGTCTCGAGCCCGCGCCATCTCGTCACGACGGATCTCGGAGATGTTGGCCAGCACGTCGGGACGGTCCATGTTCGGGTTCAGAACCGACCCCCGCTCACCGCCGGTGCAGGTGACCACATGCACGTCGACACCTTCGGCGACGTACTTCGCCGTCGTGGCCGCGCCCTTGCTCGACTCGTCGTCGGGGTGGGCGTGCACATGCATCAGGCGCAACCGGGGTTCGGGCATGAGGGACATCCTAGAATCCGCCACATGAGCGACCTGATGACCCAGCGGTACGGCGGTCCGCGGCCGGTCCGCAGGGCGGTCACGATCGCAGCAGCCGCCGCCGTGGTGCTGGCCTCGCTCGGCTGGCTCGGCTGGGCGGTCTGGGGCCAGTCGACCCCGGACGTGCAGTCCTCGCTGACGTCGTACGAGATCCTCGACGGGCACTCGGCACGAGCCACGGTCGACCTGAGCCTGCGCTCCCCCGCGATGCCTGGCCGATGTGTGCTCCAGGCGGTCGCCGCCGACCACGAGCTGGTGGGCGAGCTCGACTTCGCCCTGCCGCACGACGGCCACAAGCGACTCTCCACCACCCAGACAATGCGGACCTTACGCCGGGCAGTGAGTGTCAGCCTCGTCGGCTGCACCACCGCTCGCCAACACCGTCCCCGCTGACCGCCGGCCGGGCCGCGAGCTGGGTCGAGGCGCCCGATTGGTAGGCTGGTCCACTTGCCCTGGGCGGTCGCGGGGGGCATCTCGAACGGTCTCACCCATTCTCGACCCACCAGGAGCTACCACATGACTCAGCCGAGCGAGCGCGATGTCGTCTGGTTGACCCAGGCGAAGTACGACGAGCTGCAGACCGAGCTGGAGCACCTCCGCGGCCCCGGCCGTGCCGAGGTCGTCGAAAAGGTCAGTGACGCGCGCGACGACGGCGACCTGAAGGAGAACGGCGGCTACCACGCCGCCCGGGAGGAGCTCGGCAAGCTGGACTTCC
>JALZBH010000092.1 GCA_030947625.1 Actinomycetota bacterium | reverse complement strand
GCGCCACCCACTGCCGGACCGCCCCGAGGTAGTTGCCGAGGTGGTAGGAGTCGTAGGTCGGCTGGATCCCGGAGAGGACCCGCGGCCGCGCGGTGGGTACGTCGGGCATGAGCGGCATTCTTCCAGTTCCCGTAAACCGGTTTCCTCACCCCCGTCGGCTTGACAGGCTGTGCGTTGTGCCCCGGAACGCCGTACCGACTCTCACCGATGCGGCCGGCCCAGAAGCGGTTGTCCTGCGAGGGCACGGCGACGCCGACATCGAAGGCTGCCTGGAGCAGTGTCTGGACCCGCTCTCGCAGCTCTGGACCACGGTGCCGGTCCCGTACTCCCGCGACGACGCCAGGCGGTTCGTTCGCGAGGCGATGCCGGGCGGCTGGGGCGCCGACGAGGAGTGGGGGTTCGCAGTCGAGCACCGGGGCACGTACGCCGGCACGGTCTCGTTGCGCAACGAGCGGGACGGCCGGGCCGAGATCGCCTATGGCTCGCACCCGTGGGTGCGTGGCACGGGTGTCATGGAGCGGGCGCTACGGCTGCTGCTCGAATGGGGCTTCGACGCCAAGGAGCTGCACACCGTCGTCTGGTGGGCCAACCAGGGCAACTGGGCCTCCCGCAAGGTGGCCTGGAGGCTGGGGTTCACCTTCGAGGGCACTGTCCGCAGCTGGCTGCCCCAGCGGGGCGAGCTGCGGGACGCCTGGGTGGGCACCCTGCTGCGCTCCGACAAGCGCGAACCCCGCACGATCTGGTACGACGTGCCGCGGATCGCCGGCGAGCAGGTGGTGCTCCGGATCCATCGAGATGACGACGCTCTGCGCGTCCTCGAAGCGTGCACCGACGAGCGGACGGCGTACTGGCTGGGCGAGCTGCCCCGGCCGTACACGATGCAGCTCGCGCGCACGTTCCTCTCCGGACGCGGGGAGGGGATGGCCCAGGGCACCGCCGTCCATTGGATCGTGGCGGACCCACAGACCGACCTCCTGCTCGGCACGGTCAGCCTGTTCGACCTCGAGACCCGGCACCAGGCGGAAGTCGGCTACTGGACGCATCCGGACGCGCGCGGACGGGGCGTGATGACCGAGGCGGTCCGGTTGGCCGTCAGGCATGCGTTCACGCCCGTCGAGGGCGGCGGCCTCGCGTTGCGGCGGGTGACGCTGATCTCCGCGACCGACAACGCGGCGTCACGTCACGTTGCCGAGGAGACCGGGTTCATCTGGGCAGGCACGCTCCGCGCGATGATCAAGGTGCGCGACGGGCTGCGAGACGGTGCCGTCTACGACCTCCTGGCCGAGGAGGTTCTCGACCGGCCGATGGCGGGGACTGGGCTCGACCACTCGGCGAGGGATTCGGCTGCCTCGCGACCGGGCGGGTAAATTCGGCAGGCGGCTACCTCGGCGCGCTTACTCGGCCGAGGAGAAGAGGATCCCGACCTGAGCTACATCATCAACCGTTCTCGCCGACCCGCGGCCATACTCGTGCCCACGCTCGGCGTGCTGCTGTACCTGCTCATCGTCCCGACGGTCCCTGATCTGGCTGCGCAGACAGCCCGTGCCGCGATGGTGCGCCAAGCCGGCTTCACCGTCTGGTGGCCTGGCTGGTTCGGCGGTCTGGAGCTGCCGACGTACTCCGTCATCGCGCCGTCGGTGATGTCGGTGATCGGCGCCCCGCTGACCGGAGCCTTGTCCGCAGTGATCTGCGTGATGGCGATGCACCACCTGGTGCGTCACTCACTGCGTCCGACTGCTGCCAGCATCACGTTCTCGGTCATGGTCCTGCTCAACCTGGTCAACGGCCGGATCACCTACCTGGTCGGGGTCGCGTTCGCGCTGGGTGCGGTCCTGGCCTTGGCCAACCGCAAGCCCTGGCTGGCCGCACTCGCGGGCGTGCTTTCCTGCCTGGCCAGCCCGTTGTCGGGTTTGTTCCTCGGCATCGCGGCGGCGGCGATCGTGCTCGGCCGACGCGACTACCGCCGCGAAGCGCTCTGGGCCGGCGGTTCGGTGGCGCTCGTGCTCGGCACGCTTGCGGTGCTGTTCTCCGGCGTCGGGGTGATGCCCGCTCCCCTGCTGGAGATGTTCTTCGGGTTCATCGGCGTTGTCCTGGTCGCTGTCGGCTGCGAGGACCGCACCGTCCGGATCGGCTGCCTGCTGGTCGCCCTGGTCCTGGTGGGTACGACGATCGTGCCGACAGCGATCGGGGTGAACATCACCCGGATGGTCTGGATGCTGGGCCCGCCACTGATCGCGGCGTACTGTCGGCGGCCGCTCCCGGTGGTGGCAACGCTGGTCGTTCTGACGAGCGTCTTCCCGACCGTCGACACCACCCGGCAGGTGATCCGGGGAGACGCGCCCTCGGCGCTGCCGATGTTCTACCGCCCGCTGATCCATCAGCTGCGGGCGCGAGCGGCTGCCGACCCCAAGGCAGTGGGACAGCGTGCCGAAGTTCTGGAACCAGAGACCAAGGGTGCGGCCCGGTACGTCTCGCTTGCCGTGCCCATCGCTCGCGGGTGGGAGCGGCAGACCGACATGTCCGCCAACCCGATCTTCTACCAGCAGTCGCTGTCCGCGGCGAGCTACCACCGCTGGCTCAGGCGTCTCGCCGTCGGCTGGGTGGCGGTCCCCAACGCCGCCCTCGACTTCGGCTCGCTCACCGAGAAGGCGCTGATCGACCGGCACCATCCGGGCTATCTCCAGCTGGTCTGGAGCGACCCCAACTGGCGGCTCTACCGGGTGCTGGGCTCGCGGCCGCTTGCCGTGGGCGCGCAGGTGGTCTCGGTGCGTAGGGGGCTGATCACGCTGCGCGCCAACCGGGCCGGACCGGTCCAGCTGGCGGTGCGCTGGTCGCCGTACCTCGACGTACGACCAGTCGCCTCGAGCCTGTTGCCGGCGTTCCCACTGCCCGCGTGCGTGCAGCAGGCCGGCCGGTGGAGCCAGATCCAGGTCCGCACCCCAGGTGAGTACGTGATCGGCTCGGACTTCGCGATCTGGCCGTTCGTCCAGTACTCCAGCAAGTGCGCTACCGGACCGCCCTCATGAGCAGCGGCACGCTGATCGGCCCGCTCCGCGAGCGGGCCTACGACGACCCCGCTCCCGGCGTACGCCTGGAGGGCTGGCGGCGGTTCGTCTCGCTGCGCAACCGGGTCCGCCCCCACGTGCTCGGCGAGCTGCTGGTGCTCACGTTCTTGCTGTATCTCTACAACGTCATCCGCTCGCATGCGGCGGTCCGGCGGGATCTGGCGATGCACAACGCCCATGTCCTGCTCGCCCTGGAGCATCACCTGGGACTGGCGTGGGAGAAGTCGACCAACGTCTGGGTCTCGGCACACCCGCTGCTGGCGAACGCGATCAGCTACTACTACCAGTACTCCCACATCAGCGTGACGCTCGCAGTCCTGGTCGTCTGCTACTGGCGGGCCCCCAACATCTACCGCCCGCTGCGCAACGCGCTGCTGTTCACCAACCTTCTCGGGCTGGTCGTCTACGCGTTCTACCCGCTTGCCCCGCCCCGGCTGATCCCGGGCGCTGGGTACGTCGACTCGGTCTCTCAGGCAGGCTTCGGTACCACGCACGGCGGCCCCGTGCTCGCCGACCAGTTCGGGGCGATGCCCTCGCTGCACCTCGCCTGGGCGACGTGGGTGGCGATCTCGGTGTTCTGCCTGACCCACCGCCGCTGGGTGCGCGCGCTGGCGCTGCTGAACCTCACGGTGATGACGGTCACCGTCGTGGTCACCGCCAACCACTATGTGCTCGATGTGGTCGCCGGCGTCGCCGCCGCCTACCTGGGCATCTGGGTGGCGCGTACCCACATGTGGCGACGCGACCAGCGGTTGCTGGACCGGGTCAGCCGAGCCGGTCAGCCCGATGACGAGCCGGTGTCCCTGGTCCGCGGAAGGATCGGCGCACATGACCAGGATTGACACCTCCGCCGAGATCGCAGTTGACGTGACTCGGGATTGGCCCAATGTGCGGATGTTCAGCAGTCGACCGAAGGTGGGTCGATAGGTTCGGTCTGACTCCGACCCGAGGTTTCCGTGACTGCCATCCCGCAACAGCTCTTCAGCTCGGCGGTCACCCAGTATGCCCGCTACCGCACTGGCTATCCGCTGCACGAGGTGGCTGCACTTGCCGATCTACTGGGCCTCGACCACACCCAGACCGTGATCGACGTCGGATGTGGCACAGGTCAGCTTGCCCTGCCGCTCTCCCAACACGCCGGCTCGGTGATCGCGGTCGATCCCGTCCCAGCAATGCTGACACTCGGTCGGCACACCGCGCAGGCAACAAACACGAGCAACATCACGTGGCTCCTCGGGGACGCCAGCAATCTGGAGACGCTGGTCGCCCCCGGAGCACACGCAGCGACTTTCGCGGCATCGTTCCACTGGACCGACCGTCCTGAGGTCGTTCGTGCCCTCGACAGACTGCTCGAACCCGAAGGGTCGATCGTGATCATCAACGACGATCTCAGCGACGTAGAGGATCCCGACTGGGTCCGCGCCATCACTGACCTTCGAAGAAGCTATCTCGGGGACAGGCACACCGAACTGACCGATCCTCACCGGAATACTCCCGACAGCCACCGAACCGTACTCAGCAACTCGACTTTCTCCAACATCCAGAGCGTGAGCTGGCAATGGAACCGAGAGTTGACGGCGGATGAGGCCGTAGGCCTTCAGTTCACCTACTCGTTCAGCACACCCGCGCTGTTCGGTGACCAGGCCGCCGCCTTCGCCAGGGACGCTCGGGCCGCCGTCCTGGCGATGTACCCGGCCGGCCGCGTCACCGAACCATTCCGCATGGAGGTCCTCATCGCATCCCGACCGGATCAATGACGGACGCGGGACAGCTTCTGCGGATGTGCGGACATGCCGCGGACAGAGTGCATCCGAGCGGCGGTCGGCTCGGCCTGACTGCGCTCAGCCGAGAAGGTCGGCCAGGACTGCCAGGGCCTTCTTGAACGTCGCCGACGGGCGCATCACCGCGGCCGCCATGGACGGGTCCGGGTGGTAGTACCCACCGAGGTCGACGGGTTCGCCCTGCACGGCCAGCAGCTCGGAGCTGATCTTC
Source organism: Actinomycetota bacterium (assembly GCA_030947625.1). GTDB lineage: Bacteria > Actinomycetota > Actinomycetes > Propionibacteriales > Nocardioidaceae > Marmoricola. Next base: position 4,126 of record JALZBH010000092.1, on the reverse strand, counting down.
TCCTCGTTGTCGGCCAGCGTGCGGGCCAGCTCGGCGAACGCCGCCGCGAGCTCGGCGTCCTCGGTCTGGGCGGCCAGCTGCTGGGCCCAGTACAACGCGAGGTAGAAGTGGCTGCCGCGGTTGTCGAGCTCACCGGCCTTGCGGCTCGGGGACTTGTCCTCGTTCAGGAGCTCGGCGGTGGCCTTCTCGAGTGAGTCGCCGAGGATCCGCGCACGTGCGTTGTCGTCGCGGTCGGCGTACTGCCGGAGGCTCTCGGCCAGGGCCATGAGCTCCCCCAGGCTGTCCCAGCGCAGGTGGTTCTCGCGGAGCAGCTGCTGGACGTGCTTGGGTGCCGACCCGCCGGCACCGGTCTCGAACAGGCCACCGCCGTTGATCAGCGGGACCACGGAGAGCATCTTCGCGCTGGTGCCGAGCTCGAGGATCGGGAACAGGTCGGTGAGGTAGTCGCGCAGCACGTTGCCGGTCGCCGAGATGGTGTCCTCGCCCTTGCGGATCCTCATCAGCGAGAACGCCATCGCCTCGACCGGCGGCAGCACCTCGATGTCGAGACCGTCGGTGTCCCCCACCAGGTCTGGGTCCGTGAGGCACTCCTCGACCTTGGCGATGAGGTTCGCATCGTGGGCCCGGTCCCGGTCGAGCCAGAAGACCGCCGGGGTGCCCGAGTCCCGCGCTCGGGTGACCGCCAGCTTGACCCAGTCGCGGATCGCCACGTCCTTGGTCTGGCACATCCGCCAGATGTCCCCGGCCTCGACCTGATGCTCGAAGATCGTCTCGCCGTCGTCGTCGGCGACCCGGACCACGCCGGGTACGACGATCTGGAAGGTCTTGTCGTGGCTGCCGTACTCCTCGGCAGCCTGGGCCATCAGGCCGACGTTGGGCACCGATCCCATCGTGGCCGGGTCGAAGGCACCGTGCTCGCGACAGTCGTCGATGACCACCTGGTAGATGCCCGCATAGCTCCGGTCGGGGATCACCGCCAGGGTGTCGGCCTCCGCACCGTCGGGACCCCACATGTGTCCGGAGGTGCGGATCATTGCGGGCATCGAGGCGTCCACGATCACGTCGCTGGGGACGTGCAGGTTCGTGATGCCCTTGTCGGAGTCGACCATCGCCAGCGCGGGTCCGTCGGCCAGGCCCTGGTTCACGGCGTCCCGGATCTGGTCCCCCTGGGGCATCGAGTCGGTCCTGGCGAGCAGGGCACCGAGGCCGTCGTTGGGGCTGACCCCGGCAGCCGCGAGGGCGGCGGCGTACTCCTGGAACAGCTGAGGGAAGAACGCCTGTACGACGTGCCCGAAGATGATCGGGTCGGACACCTTCATCATCGTGGCCTTGAGGTGCACCGAGAACAGCACGCCCTCGTCCTTGGCGCGAGCGATCTGCTCGGTGAGGAACTCTCGCAGCGGCCCAACCCTCATCACGGTGGCGTCCACGACCTCGCCCGCGAGCACCGGCACCGGCTCGCGCAGCTCGGTCAAGCTGCCGTCCTCGGCGACCAGCTCGAGATGGAGGGTGCCGTCGGACGGCATCACCGCGGACAGCTCGTTGGAGCAGAAGTCGTCGGCGCTCATGTGCGCGACGTTGGTCCGGGAGGCCTTCGACCAGACCCCCATCGAGTGCGGGTGCTTCCGGGCGTACTGCTTGACCGACTCGGGAGCCCGACGGTCGGAGTTTCCCTGCCGCAGGACCGGGTTGACGGCACTGCCCTTGACCTTGTCGTAGCGTGCGCGGGCGTCGCGCTCGCTGTCGTCCCGGGGGTTGTCGGGGTAGTCCGGCAGGTCGTAGCCCTGGGACTGGAGCTCCGTGATCGCGGCCTTGAGCTGCGGCAGCGACGCCGAGATGTTCGGCAGCTTGATGATGTTGGCCTCGGGATGCTGGGCGAGCTCGCCTAGCTCGGCAAGCGCGTCGTCGATGCGCTGACCGGGGTCGAGCCGGTCTGCGAAACCGGCGATGATCCGTCCGGCGAGCGAGATGTCGCGGGTCTCCACATCGACACCGGCCGTGCCGGCGTACGCCTCGATGATGGGGAGCAAGGAGTACGTCGCCAGCAGCGGCGCCTCGTCGGTGTGGGTGTAGATGATCCTCACTGCTCGGACGCTAGTGCGACGCCCCAGGGCCGAGCAAGGCGGGTCCGCTGCTAGCGTCGGATCGTCTTACCGCCACCCCGCCACCCCGCCAGTCGCCTGGAGTTCTCGTGACCAACCCACCTGTCAAGGTCGCCGTGACCGGTGCTGCCGGTCAGATCGGCTACAGCTTGTTGTTCCGGCTGGCCAGTGGTGAGCTGCTCGGTCGGGATACCCCCATCGAGCTGCGGCTGCTGGAGATCGCGCCGGCGCTCAAGACGCTCGACGGCGTGGTGATGGAGCTCGACGACTGCGCGTTCTCAACGTTGGCGGGGGTGGAGACCGGTGACGACGCCACCAAGATCTTCGAGGGGGTCAACCTGGCGCTGCTCGTCGGCGCGCGACCCCGGGGGCCGGGCATGGAGCGCAGTGAGCTTCTCGAGGCCAACGGCACGATCTTCACCGCTCAAGGAAAGGCGCTCAACGAGGTGGCGGCTTCCGACGTACGCATCGGGGTGACCGGCAACCCCGCCAACACCAACGCGCTGATTGCGATGACCAACGCCCCCGACATCCCCAACGAGCGGTTCACTGCGTTGACCCGCCTTGACCACAACCGGGCGATCTCGCAGCTTGCGGCCAGGACCGGCGCGGCCGTGGGCGAGATCAAGAAGATGACGATCTGGGGCAACCACTCGGCTACCCAGTACCCCGACATCTTCCATGCCGAGATCTCCGGCAAGAACGCAGCGGAGACGGTGAACGACCAGGGCTGGATCGAGAACGAGTTCATCCCTACCGTCGCCAAGCGCGGTGCGGCGATCATCGAGGCCCGCGGCTCCTCCTCTGCCGCCTCGGCGGCGTCGGCGACCATCGACGCGGCCCGGGACTGGCTGCAGGGCAGCCCGGACGGCGACTGGGTCTCGATGGCGGTCGTCTCGGACGGCTCGTACGGCGTACCCGAAGGCCTGATCTCCTCGTTCCCGGTGACCACCTCCCGCGGCGACTGGAGGATCGTCGAGGGGCTGGACATCGACGACTTCTCCCGCGGCAAGATCGACGCCTCCGCCGCGGAGCTGGCCGAGGAGCGCGACGCGGTCAAGTCCCTGAACCTGATCTAGCCCGCCTGCCGAACCGCGGCTGGGCGGGACCCGAGTCGCGGCTCGGCGGAGGTTAGAGCGGGGGCTGGTTCGGGATGATCCGGGCCAGGACCAGCAGGGCGACTCCGAGCACGGCCATCAGCAGTACGTCGAAGAGCCGCCGGCGCACGCGGAGCATCCCGGCGTCGTTCTCCGGCAGCGAGAGCCGCAGCAGGGCGCCGAGCAGGAAAACCACCCCGATCACACCGATGCCGCGCCGCCAGGGGCCGAAAGCGACGATGCCCAGCCCGACCGCGGTGAACCCCACCACCAGCAGGTAGACCAAGCCGCCCGCCGTCGAGGGGATCCGCCGCGGCTCGGTCATCCGAGCGCGGCCCGCTCCACGACGTTGGAGAGCAGCATCGCCCGGGTCATCGGGCCGACACCGCCGGGGTTTGGCGAGACCCAGCCGGCGACCTCGAGCACCGAGGGGTCGACGTCGCCGGCGAGCTTGCCGTCGACCCGGGAGACGCCGACGTCGAGGACGGCTGCGCCCGGCCTCACCATGTCGCCGGTGATGATGCTCGGCACACCGGCCGCGGCGACCACGATGTCCGCGTTGCGGGTGTGTGCAGCGAGATCACGGGTGCGGGTGTGGCACAGCGTCACGGTGGCGTTCTCGGTACGTCGGGTCAGCAGCAGGCCCAGAGGACGGCCGACGGTGATCCCGCGACCGACGACGACGACCTCGGCACCGGAGATCTCGACTTGGTGACGGCGCAGCAGCTCGACGATCCCGGCCGGGGTACACGGCAACGGCGCCGGTTTGCCCAGCACCAGCCAGCCGAGGTTCGTAGGGTGCAGCCCGTCGGCGTCCTTGTCGGGGTCGACCTCGCCCAGGACGGCGTTCTCGTCGATGCCGGTCGGCAACGGCAGCTGCACCAGGAAACCCGTGCAGGCCGGGTCCTCGTTGAGCCGGCGTACGGC
>JALZBH010000214.1 GCA_030947625.1 Actinomycetota bacterium | reverse complement strand
TGTCTGCGCTGTGAACCGCGCGCCAGACCCGTTCGGGGGTGCACGGCATCATCACGTCGTGTACGCCGAAGGGCCGCAGGGCATCAACGACCGCGTTGACGACCGCCGGTGTCGAGGCGATCGTGCCCGCCTCGCCGACCCCCTTGGTGCCCAGGGTGTTGGTCGTCGAGGCAGTGGAGTTGTGATCGACGTCGAAGCTGATCGTGTCCGCTGCGGTAGGCACCAGGTAGTCCACGAACGACGCCGACACCAGCGTGCCCGCGTCGTCGTAGACTGCCTCTTCCCACAGCGCCTGCGCGATCCCTTGCACCAGACCGCCGTGCACCTGACCGCTGACTATCAGTGGGTTGATCACCGTGCCGATGTCGTCGACACACGAGTACTTGCGCATCTTCACCTGTCCGGTCTCGGTGTCCACCTCTACTGCACACAGGTGAGTGCCGTGCGGAAAGTTGAAGTTCACCGGGTCGTACGTCGCCGCCGAGTCCAGCGAGGGCTCGACGCCCTCCGGGTAGTCGTGCGCCGCAAACACAGCGGCGGCCACCTCGGTGATGTGCATGCCCTTGTCGGTGCCCTTGACACCCAGCCGTCCGCCGGTGAACTCCAGGTCGTCGACCGAGGCCTCCATCAGATGCGCCGCGATCGGCTTGGCCTTCTCGATCACCTTGTCCGCAGCCCGAACGATTGCCTCCCCGCCAACCACCAGAGAGCGTGACCCGTAGGTGTCCAGGCCCTTGTGCGAGACCTGAGTGTCACCGTGCAGCACCTCGACGTCCTCGAAAGGTACGCCGAGCCGGTCGGCCACAATCTGGCTGAACGCGGTCTCGTGTCCCTGCCCGTGGGCGGACGTCCCGGTGATCACCTCGACCTTGCCGGTCGGCAGCATCCGCACCTCGGCGTGCTCCCAGCCGCCGGCGCCGTAGTCGAGCTGCCCGAGCACTCGCGACGGCGCGAGACCGCACATCTCGGTGAACGTCGACACCCCGATGCCCAGCTGCACCGGGTCCTTGGACTCGCGGCGTTGCTTCTGCTCGGCGCGCAGCTCGTCGTACCCGAAGTTCGCCTTGGCCTTCTCGGTCGCGGCCTCGTAGTTGCCGGAGTCGTACTCCAGTCCAGCGACCGTGGTGAACGGGAACTCCTCGTGCTTGATCCAGTTCTTCTCCCGGATCTCCAGCGGGTCGACCCCGACCTCCGCGGCCAGCTCGTCCATCAACCGCTCGATTGCGAACGTCGCCTCCGGTCGTCCGGCACCTCGGTAGGCGTCGGTCCAGGTCTTGTTGGTGAGCACCGTCTGACAGCTGAAGTGGTACGCCGGGAACTTGTAGATCGCGTTGTACATAAAGGCTCCCAGCACCGGTACACCGCCACCGACCAGGGAGATGTAGGCCCCCATGTCTGCCAGCAGCTCCACCTTCAAGCCGGTGACGGCGCCCTCCTTGTCAGCGGCCAGGGTGAGCTTCTGCCACTGGTCGCGACCGTGGTGGGCCGCCATCAGCGACTCCGACCGGTTCTCGGTGTACTTCACCGGCTTGCCCAGCCGGCGCGCGAGCACCATCGTGATGAACTCTTCCGGCGTGGTCTGCAGCTTGCCGCCGAAACCGCCGCCGACGTCGGGTGCGATCACCCGCACCTTCGTCTCGGGGATGCCGAGAACGGCCGCGAGGAGGTACCGCAGAAGGTGCGGGATCTGCGTCGCCGACCACATCGTGATCTGCTCGCCGGTTGGGTCGACAACGGTAGAGCGAGGCTCCATGAACGCCGGGATCAGGCGCTGTTGCCGGTACTCGCGCTCGATGACGATGCCGCCACTGCGGGCCTTCTGGATCGCTTCTTCGACGTTCCCCCCGGTGCCCGCCTCGGCAGAGTCGAACTGCCACAGCGCCGACTTGTTCGTGCCCAGATCCGGATGGGCGAGGACCTTGTCGGCCGCCGACTCCTTGAGATCCAGCGCGGCCGGAAGCTCCTCATAGTCCACGTCGACGAGCTCGGCAGCATCACGAGCCTCCGCTGCCGACCTGGCGACCACGACTGCCACGATCTCGCCGGCGAACACGACCGTGTCGACCGCCACAGGCGGGTGTGCCGGGGTCTTCTGTTCGGGGGTGATCGGCCACGCGTTCGGCAGGCTTCCCTGCTCCTCCTCGACGTCCTTGCCGGTGACTACCGCAACGACGTTCGGTGCGGTCTTCGCCGCCGCGGTCTCGATGTTGGTGATCTTGGCGTGCGCAAACGGGCTGCGCACCATCGCCAGATGCAGCATGCCGGGAAGCACGATGTTGTCGGTCCAGCGGGTTCGGCCGGTGATCAGCCGCTGGTCCTCCTTGCGGCGCCGGGCCTGGCCCACCTCGGCAGGCTTCTCGCCGGTCTTCTCCTCGGTCGCCGCGCTCATGCGCTGGCCCCCGTCCCCGCACCCGCGCCGGCCGCAGTCTGCACGGCCTTGACGATGTTGTGGTAGCCGGTGCACCGGCACAGGTTCCCCTCGAGACCGAGACGGATCTCCTCCTCGCTCGGGTTCGGGTTGTTGTTCAGCAGGTCGACACTCGCCATGATCATCCCCGGCGTACAGAAGCCGCACTGCAGGGCATGGCACTCGTGGAACGCCGCCTGGACCGGATGCAGGTCGGCGCCGTCAGCCAGACCTTCGATCGTGGTCACCTCGGCGCCGTCGGCCTGGACGGCGAGCACGTTGCAGGACTTCACGCTCACTCCATCAAGGAGGACCGTGCAGGCACCGCAGTTGCTGGTGTCGCAGCCGATCACCGTGCCGGTCTTGCCGAGCCCTTCTCGCAGGTACTGCACCAGCAGCAGCCGGGGTTCGACGTCGTCGGAGACTCGTGCTCCGTCGACGGTGAGTTCGATCTTGGTCATGGGCCAACTCCGCGCGTAGGGGGATCCCGACGCCTAGCAGGCTAGGGCACCGAGGTTGGTGAAAGGTTGGCTTGCTTCGAGCGCTCAGGCGCAGGTCAGCGCCACGCTGCGGCAAGCCGGCCCTTGAGCAGCGGAACGGCCGGGTGGTACCGGCCGCCGAGCAGCGCCAGGCAGACCTCGATGACCTCGGTGTCGTAAGGAGCCAGCGTGGAGTAGCGAACGACAGCCAACGGCTCAGGATGGGCCAGCAACGCCTCGCGCACGGCGACTGCGACGTACTCGGCCAGCTCGGTCAGCGCGGGGCTGTCGGTGCCCGGCAGAAGGTCCCCGCCGTAAGCCGAGACAGCGGCCGCCACCTGTCCGGACTGCAGCAGCTCGAGCACCTCGTCTACGTCGGTACGCACCGGCATCGTCAGCCGGTAGGGCCGCGAGCTGAGCGCGCCACCGAGAGCACTGCGGAGATGCGAGACCTCGGCCTTGAGCGTGGAGTGGGTGACCGTCGAGTCGCCGTACAGCTGGGCGTGCAGCTGCTCCAGCGTGAGCCCGTCGGCGTGCAGCGCCAGCAGCGCCAGGATCTCGGTCTGCCGGCGGTTCAGCAGCAGCCGCCGCCCGTCCAGCCACACCT
>JALZBH010000213.1 GCA_030947625.1 Actinomycetota bacterium | reverse complement strand
ACCTCCGTCAACCGAGAGCGGAGGTCTTCGAGCGTGCCGGTGTTGTCCACGACCTGGGTGGCGATCGCCAGGCGCTCCTCCCGCGTTGCCTGAGCGGCGATCCGGGCGCGCGCGTCGGCTTCGGTCCAGCCACGCTCCCGGACCAGACGCGTCAGCTGCAGCTGCTCGGGTACGTCGATCAAGACCACCGCATCGAACTCGCTGGCTCGACCGTTCTCTGCGAGCAGCGGAATGTCGTGGACCACCACCGAGCCCGGGGCCGTCGTCGCCTCGGCGGCCAGGATCTGCTCGTAGACCAGCGGATGCACGAGCGCCTCCAGCCTGCGTCGTGCCGCCTCGTCGGCGAAGACCAGCGAGGCCATCCTCACTCGGTCCAGCTCCCCACCCTCGGTGAGCACGTCCCGACCGAACTCCTCGACGACGGCGGCCAGGCCCCGGGTACCGGGAGCGACCACCTCACGGGCCAACGCATCGGCGTCGATCACCACCGCGCCCAGCTCACCCAGGATCTGCGCGGCCGAACTCTTGCCCGAGCCCACTCCCCCGGTCAGTCCCACTCGCATGTGGAGCAGTATCCCAAGCCAGGGGATCCAACCCGGACAAGAGGGACGCCAGGGTCGAACCTCGACCGTCCGGCACCCCTTCACGCTGGGACGGGCCATCTGGACTGGACGCGGTCCCCCGAAGGACCTGCCCACCTTCCGCTGAACGCGGCGCGGACACGCGATGCGAACCGATGCCCGGCTCCTGACCGAGGAACCGGGCACCGGAGACTTCGGCCGTCGACGGCACTGCACCCTGCTGGTGAGCGACCGCATCTGGTCTGGTGCGTACGGCTGGTGCGAGCACCGCGACAACTGGCGCGGCTCGACGCCGCCCAATGCTTCGGGTACACATACCGATGCCCCGCCCTGGCCGGCGGGCGGGGCATCGGAGACTGTGCTCAGGCGGTGCTTGGCGGTCACATCTTCGGCATCATCACCGCGTCGATCAGGTACACGGTGGCGTTGGCGGTCTTCACCCCGCCGCAGATCACCTTCGCACCGTTGACGGTGAGGTTGTCGCCCGAGCCCTTCACGCTCACCGTGCCGCCCTCGAGGGTCTTGTGCGTGCCGGCGATAGCGCCGGGAGCGATCTGGCCCTTGAGCACGTGGTAGGTCAGGATCGAGCTGAGGGTCTTGGCGTTGGCCGGCTTGGACAGGGTCGCCAGCGTGGCCGCGGGGATCTTCGCGAAGGCGGCGTCGACCGGCGCGAAGACGGTGTACTGTCCGCCGTCAAGAACGTCGACGAGGTTCACCTTCGGGTTGACCTTGCCCGAAACGGCCTTGACAAGCGTGGTGAGCAGCGGGTTGGCGCTTGCCGCCTCGGCCACCTTTGCCTTTGCCATGCCGTCGACCGAGCCGGCACCGGATGGCACCTTCTTGGCGTAGGCCGCGCATCCCGAGCCGACCAGCTGCGCACCGGCGCCGGCCGAACCGCTCGCGCTTGAGCTCGAGCTCGAGCCGCATGCGGAGACTGCGAGGATGGCAGTCGCACAAGCGGCGACCGCGAGGGACTTCGTGGTGTTGATACTCATTGGGTTTCCTTCCCTTTGGGTTCCTGACTTGAGGTGGCTCAGGCGACGTCGACCGTCACGCTGTGCCATCCGGTGGCCCCATCAGGTCGAGGCGAGGCCCGACGGGGGGTCTGGGTGTATCCCGAGGCGTCCGTCGCGCGGACCTCGAGCTTGTGCTGACCGGACGTGGCGTCCCATGGGTAGACCCACTGTCGCCAGGTGTCGGTGGTGTCCTGCTTGGCCAGGTTCGCTTCACGCCAGGGGCCACCGTCGACGCGGACTTCCACTCGCCTTACGCCCGTGTGCTGGGCCCACGCAACCCCGGCCACCGGCACCTTGCCAGCCGTGACCGAGCCGAACTGGCGGGGTACGTCGATCCGGCTCTCGGTGTGGATGGGCGCCTGCTTGGCCCAGCCCTTGCGGGTCCAGTAGCCGGTGAAGTCGGAGAACCTGGTGACTTCGAGATCGGTGACCCACTTGGTCGCCGAGACGTACCCGTACAAGCCGGGAACGACCATCCGGGCGGGGAACCCGTGCTTGATGGGCAACGGGACCCCGTTCATGCCGATCGCGAGCATCGCGTCGCGGCCGTCGGTCAACGCCGAGATCGGCGTACCGATCGTCATGGCGTCTACTGAGGTCGACTTCACGGCGTCCGCACCGGCCCTGACTCCGACCTTGGCCAGCAGGTCCTTGGTGCGGACGCCGAGCCAGGTGGCGTTGCCGACGTAGCTGCCGCCGACCTCGTTCGACACGCAGGTCAACGTGATCCGCCGTTCGACCAGGGGCATCGCCAAGATGTCGTCGAAGGTCAGCTCGAGCGCCTTTTCGACCATCCCGTGGATTCTGAGGCGCCAGCTGCGTGCGTCGACCTGGGGCAGCGACAGCGCCGTGTCGACCCGGTAGAACGACCTGGTCGGGGTCAGGTACGGGGTGATGCCCCTGACGCCGAGCTGAGCTCCGGAAGGGACCGGGGTCGCCTTCGATGCCGCTGCGGGCAGCCGGACCCGGGCCCTGGATGCCTCTCCGGCGGCGCCGAAGACGCGCGAGCTGCCACCGCCCACGGCGGCTACCGCTCCGCTGGCCAGCGCGGCGGCGAGGAACGTCCGCCGGTCGAAACCCTGAGGCGCGTCGGCCTGAGCATGCCGAGCCGTCCATGCGCGGGTGAAGAACCACAGCGCAAAGAGGCTGACCACCAGGGAGACCAGGCCCGGTCCCAGGGTTGCTGCGGTGAGCTGGACGCCGACAGGCGTCTTGACCGCAGCGCCGATTGCCACCAGGTTCAGCAACGCTGCCACCGCCAGGCCCAGCGGAGGCGAGCGGAAGGCCAGTAGTCCGGCGACGGCTGACAGCAGGACCATTACCGCGAACACCGAGACGAGCAGAACCGGCTTGTCGTTGGTGCCGAGGTTGCGGATCGCCCAGTCCTTGACCGCCCCTGGAGTCAGGTCGATGACCCGGCTACCAAGCGCGATGGCTGGGTTATCCCCACCGAGGGCGGCAGCGGCGAGCATCGAAGCGCCCAACCCGGCCGCGGCGCCGAGCACCCCGGCGGCCGCGGCCGCAAGGCGATGGGTCCGAACCGGGTTCACGAGCGGTGTTCGCTGCACACCCGAGATCGGATTGGTCTCCTAGCCCACCAAGCTCTCTGCCGCGGCGAGCCGGACACAGGCCACCACCGCCTGCATCGCCTCGGTCAATTCGGTGAGCTCGGGAAAGGTCGGCGCGAGCCGGATGTTGCGGTCGAGCGGATCCTCGCCGTACGGGTACGACGCCCCGGCGGGGGTGAGCGCGACGCCGGCGCCCTTGGCCAATTCCACCACCCGAGCGGCGGTGCCGTCGAGCACGTCGAGGCTGACGAAGTAGCCACCCTGGGGATGGCTCCAGCTCGCGATCTCGAGGCCGCCGAGCTCCTTGGCGAGGATGCGCTCCACCTCGGCGAACTTGGGCGCAAGGATCTCGC
>JALZBH010000212.1 GCA_030947625.1 Actinomycetota bacterium | reverse complement strand
TCCTTGGGCTTGAACGGTTTGGCGACGTAGTCGTCGGCACCGGACTCCAGGCCCACCACCACGTCGATCGTGTCGCTCTTGGCGGTCAGCATCACGATGGGTACGCCGGACTCCGAGCGCAGCTCGCGGCATACGTCGATGCCGTCCTTGCCGGGAAGCATCAGGTCGAGGAGCACGACGTCGGGCTTGTAGTCGCGGAACGCGGACATGGCCTCGTCCCCACGGGCACAGATCCGGGAGTGAAACCCCTCGTTGCGCAGCACGAGCGTGAGCATCTCGGCCAGGGCGGCGTCGTCGTCGACGACGAGCACCTTCGCCCGACCGGCGACATCCGACATGCCCGTCATCTGCCGGCCTTCAGTACCGGTAGTGGTCGGGCTTGTAGGGCCCCCGCACGGAGACACCGAGGTAGGCCGCCTGGTCTTCGCTGAGCGTGGTCAGCTCGACGCCCAGCGCCGCCAGGTGCAGCCGGGCGACCTCCTCGTCGAGGTGCTTGGGCAGCACGTACACCCCGACCGGGTACTCCTCGGTCTTGGTGAACAGCTCGATCTGCGCGAGGACCTGGTTGGTGAACGAGTTGGACATCACGAAAGACGGGTGGCCGGTCGCGTTCCCGAGGTTCATCAGCCGGCCCTCGGACAGCACAATGACCGCGTTTCCCGGCGCCCCGTCAATGCCCGCGAACGTGAACAGGTCCACCTGCGGCTTGACAGTCTTGCGGACCACGCCGGGGTACGACTCCAGCCCGGCCATGTCGATCTCGTCGTCGAAGTGACCGATGTTGCCGATGATCGCGTTGTGCTTCATCTTGCGCATCTGGTCGACGGTGACGACGGCCTTGTTCCCGGTCGCGGTGATCACCAGGTCGGCGGACGGCAGCATCTGGTCGAGCGTGGCCACCTGGTAACCGTCCATGGCCGCCTGCAAGGCGCAGATTGGGTCGATCTCGGTGACCACCACCCGGGCGCCCTGCCCGCGGAGGGACTCAGCACAGCCCTTGCCGACGTCGCCATACCCACAGACCACGGCGACCTTGCCACCGATCAGCACATCGGTGGCGCGGTTGATGCCGTCGATGAGGCTGTGCCGGCAGCCGTACTTGTTGTCGAACTTGGACTTGGTGACCGAGTCGTTGACGTTGATCGCAGGGAACAGCAGCGAGCCGTCGCGCAGCATGTCGTAGAGCCGGTGTACGCCGGTGGTGGTCTCCTCGGTGACTCCCTTGATGGAGTTCGCGACCGGGGTCCAGTGGTTCGCGTCGGCCCGCAGCTGGCGGCCGAGGACCTCGAAGATGATCCGTTGCTCGGTGCTCGCTGCGGTGCTGGGATCCGGCGCCTGACCGTCCTTCTCGGCCTGGACGCCGAGGTGGACCAGCAACGTGGCGTCCCCGCCATCGTCGAGGATCATGTTGGGCAGCGAGTCGCCGGGCCAGTCGAGAATCCGCTGGGTGCACTCCCAGTACTCCTCGAGCGTCTCGCCCTTCCAGGCGAAGACCGGCACCCCGCGCGGGTCTTCGGGGGTGCCGTCGGGTCCGACCGCGACCGCGGCGGCCGCATGGTCCTGGGTCGAGAAGATGTTGCACGACGCCCAGCGCACCTCGGCACCCAATGCCACCAGCGTCTCGATCAGGACCGCGGTCTGGATGGTCATGTGCAGCGAGCCCGCGATCTTGGCGCCGGTGAGCGGCTTGGACTCGGCGTACCGCTCCCGCATCGCCATCAGACCGGGCATCTCGTGCTCGGCCAGTGCGATCTCGGTGCGGCCGTAGTCGGCCAGGGAAAGGTCCGCGACCTTGAAGTCCATGTGGTTCCTCGTTCGTGGGAGAGCCGGTCAACAAAGGGTCAGCCTATCGCCAGCGACCCGACGCCGAACGCCGTACGGGTCCCCGGGCTAGCGGAAGCTGCTGCGGTCGAGGCCGCGGCCGACCTCGAGGTACGCCGCGGCGTACCTGCCCATCGCCAGCAGTGAGGCGTACCGGGAGACGTCGCCGGCGGCTTCGCTGCGCACCAGCTCGACGCGGACATCGTGCTCGCGTGCGGTGGTGACAAGCAGCTCCCTGGTGTCGCGCGCAGCCTGGAGGTCCAGTACGTCTTCGAGCACCACCAGACAGGGACGCTCCTCCGCAGGGTTGGCGGACCTGTCCTCGGTGAACGGGTCGGCGAAGACGTCGGCCGGGGGTGTCTTGGCCAGGACCGGGAGCAGATGCTCGGCATCGGCCGCGAGGGCCGCCCGGCCGGTTGCCCGGCGGACCGACTCCGCAATCCGCCGCCCGGCGCGGGCAGCCAGCACCGTGCCACCCCAGAGCAGCGGGAAGGTGTCCGCGATCCCGATGGCCAGGATCTTGGCGGGGTTCACCGCAAGGTCCCGATGCGGGCCGGCCGCCAGGGCAACGGCGTCCAGGGCGTCGGCCACCACGTCGGGATCGGTGCTCGGGCCGAGCCCGAGCCGGTCCATCAGGTCGAGCACCACCACGGCAGTGGCCAGCTGGTCCCCGGTCTGGGTCGGCAGCAATGTCGAGTAGCGGCCCGCCGCGTGCTCGGCGACGAGCGAGCTGACGGGTGCGGCAACCACGACCTGGGCGCCACGACGCACGGCTTCGGCCGCTGCAGCGGCGGTGCCGACGTCGTCACCCTCCGGGGCGAGAACGACGACCAGGTCAAGGCTTCCTGTCCAACCCGGAACCCCCGGACCCGGCCACGCCAGGAACGGCACCGGACACCACGGCTCGAGCACCGCACGGAGAAGCCTGGAGTCGGGCCCGGCAGCCAGGACCGCCCGGGGTGGGGTGTCCGCGAATGTCTCCACGGCCAGCGCCACCGCTTGCCCAGAGGCGGCCGCCTCCCGGCGTACCCGGGCTCCGGACTCGGCCAGGAACCGCAACGTGGGCTCGGCCTGGGCAAGCGCGACCTCCTGGTCGAGCAGCCCGTCGTCGAACCCGGCCATCGGGAGTCAGGCCGGTTTGCGCGCGTCGTCGACGAGCAGCACCGGGATGTCGTCGCGCACCGGGTAGGCCAGGCCACATCCGGTGCACACCAGCTCTTCGGCTGCCTCGTCGACCGCCAGCGCCTTGCGGCACGCCGGGCAGACGATGAGGTCGAGCAGCTGCGGGTCGAGGTTCATCAGTCTCTCCTGATCATCGCTAGCGCAACGTCGCGTACCTGGGTCATCGTGGCACGGTCCTTGCCCTCGGCGTTGAGCCGCAGCAGCGGCTCGGTGTTGGAGGCGCGCACGTTGAACCACCAGTCAGGGTGGGCGACGGTGAGTCCGTCGAGGTGGTCCAGGGTGACCCCGTCGCGGTCGCCGAAGGTGCGTGCGAGCTCGTCGAGTACCTGCTGCTGGTCCTCGACGCGCGAGTTGATCTCGCCGCTGCTCTCGTGGCGGGAGTACGGCGCCAGCACCTCCGAGAGGGGTTCGTGGGTCTGCGCCAGGGCGGCCAGCGCATGCAGTGCAGCGAGCATGCCGGAGTCAGCGCGCCAGAAGTCCCGGAAGTAGAAGTGCCCGGAGTGCTCACCGCCGAAC
>JALZBH010000091.1 GCA_030947625.1 Actinomycetota bacterium | reverse complement strand
TCGTCTTCCAGGGCTTGGCGACGCAGAACGCCGAGACTCTGAAGGAGCACAGAGCCAAGAAGGTCGTCTCGACCTGCGCCCACTGCTTCAACACGCTGAAGAACGAGTACGCCGAGTTCGGCATCGACCTCGACGTCGTACACCACACCCAGCTGCTCAACCGGCTGGTGCGCGAGAAGAGGCTGACGCCGGTCTCCGCGAGCACGGACGCGGGATCGAACGGCGGCCGCCGTTCGATCACCTACCACGACCCTTGCTATCTGGGGCGGCACAACCAGGTGTACTCGCCGCCGCGCGAGCTGCTCAACGTGATTCCCGACGCAGAGCTCACCGAGATGCCGCGCAACTCCGAACGGTCCTTCTGCTGCGGCGCCGGCGGTGCCCGGATGTGGATGGAAGAGAACATCGGCGAACGAATCAACGTCAACCGCACCAAGGAGGCGGTCGCCACCGGTGCTGACCAGATCGCTGTCGCCTGCCCGTTCTGCCGGGTGATGCTCGCCGACGGGCTTACCGCCCAGCAGGCCGCTGGAGAGGCACGCGAGGAGGTCGAGGTCCTCGACGTCGCCCAGCTGCTGCTGGCTTCGGTGAGGGGAGAGGGCCCCAGGGTCCGAGCTGGTGGGCCGGCCGGAGCGCAGACATCGTCTGATGCCGAGGCGATCGCCGCAGAACCGGCCGAGGGTGACGCCACCCAAACCGAGCAGACCGTGACCGACACCGAGGACGTCGGGCCGGCAGCCAAGGCCAGCGGCGGATCCTCACTGTTCGACATCGGCCCGGACTCGGACTCGTCGAAGAGGGACCCGGACTCAGAACCCGCGCCGGCGTCTGAGACTGCGAAGGAGCCGACGGAGCCCGCGACCGCCTCGGCAGCTGGCAACTCGGTCCCCCAAGGCGGATCCCTGTTCGACATCCCCACTCCCGCCGAGGACGAGCCGCCCGCGAGGTCCGCCGCCACCGAAGACTCGGACGGTGAGATCGACCGCTCGAACGACGACGCCGACAGCAGCGTCCCCGACACCGACGAGAGCGCGCCGGTCCGATCGCTGAGGGAGATCAAGGCTCAGTACGCCGATCCGGGTGCCCCAAGTGCTGACCCGAAGTCCACCGATGACCGCATCGCCGAGGCGGATGAAGCGCCCAGACGTCCGCCATCCGGCTCAGGGACGGCCACCAGCGCCGGTGCTCAGGAGCAAGACCAACCGGCACCAGACAGCGAGCCAGCCCCAGAGCCGAAGAATGAGATCGGCAAGGGCTCGCTCTTCGACCTCTGAGAGCGACCCGGCTAGGAGTGCCCAGAGTCCGCGGAGACCCCCACCGCCGCCTCGCGTCGCGCATCGCCTGCAGCGTCCAGCCCGCCACTGGCATGCCGGTACGCCGCCCCGACACCGCCGAAGTACATGTGCGGCTCGGGATACTCACGACTCGCCAGCCCGAGCTCGGCAATCGCCGAGGCGATCTGCGGGTCGCGTTCGTACTCGATCGTGACCACGTCACCGTGGACCCTCGCATGCAACCTAGGCGCGTCGACGGCAGTGCGAAGATCGGTGCCGTGCAGACAACCCTGCCCGAGCACCAGCATCAATGCGGTCGTGATCCGATCCGCGCCTGGGGACCCGATCGCCAGCGCCCGACCGTCGGCCGTGCGACCAGTGGTCGGAGCCATGTTCGAGGCCAGCCGAGTGCCGGGTTCGAGTCCGTGCAGACCGTGGGGGTTGAGCTCGACCTCGCCGAGAGCGTTGTTGAGCAGCAGCCCAGTGCCCGGCACGCAGGTGCCGGAGTGGTAGCCGCTGGACATCGTCACGGCGCAGGCCAAGCCGTCGCTGTCCACGGCCGAGATGTTCGCCGTCGACGCAGAGGTCGGCAGCCCCGCCAGCCCATGACGCTCGACGGCCTCGAGCAGCGCATAGCCGTCAGCGGTCAGGTCCCGCGAGAGGTCGTGGACCCCAAGCCGGTGGCTGAGCACGGTCCGCTGGATCTCGATGACATCGCGCCAGGTCCACCGGCCCCCGCGGCGGGCCAGCTCGGAGAGCATCACCGCCAGCATCGGACCCCCGACCGAAGGCGGCGGGTTCAGCGCGATCGCCCAGTCGCCGACCTGGCGCACCACCGCTGACCGCACAATCGGCTGGTACCTCGCCAGGTCGAGAGCGGTGACCAGCCCCTGATGCTCGGCCATGTCCGCTGCCAGCGCCTGCGCTACGGCACCGGTCGAGAACAACGAGGGACCGTCTGCGGCCAGCTGGTCCAAGGTGGTTGCCAGTGCCTGGTTGCGGGTCACCTCGCCCCGGCGCAGCGGTCGGCCACAAGGGGCGGTGATCACCGCTCGCGCCTCGGCGTCGTCGCCGAAGAGGCTCTCGCCGACATAGGACAGGTAGCGGGCCGACGCTGCGCTCAGCGGGTACCCCGAGCGCGCCGCCGCCGCAGCCGGCTCGAGGATGCGGGCCCAGTCCAGGCCGCCATGGCCGCTCAGGGCCAGGGCGAAGGCGGGGATGGTTCCCGGAGTAGCGACGGACCCGGCCGCGGCGGACATCGTGAGACCGCCGCCGTACTCCGTACGAACCTCCCGCACACCCTGGCCGAAACGATTCCGATCCAGGCCCCGACCGGGCATCTCCACGTTGCCGTCGTAGACGACCGGGTCAGCGCCGACCGGCCAGATCGACACGAAGGCGCCGCCCAGGAAGCTCACGATGCCGGGCTCGGTCGCCATTGCCACCATGGCTGCAGCAAGGGCGGCGTCGACGGCGTTCCCCCCGTCGGCGGCCACCCTCAGACCGGCGGCCAACGCCTGCTGGCCGGTCGCGGCGACCGCAATGGTGGCTGGCATGTCCGGCTCCTCGGCTCCTCGGTAGGCGGCAAATGTACTTCGCCGCCACCGTGACCTTGACACGACATCATCATGATGTCATCGTGATGCCCATGGACATCACGCCGTACGTCGACCGGCTGCGTACCGACCTGGCCCAAGCAGCCGCATCGGGGTCGGCCGAGACCAAGGATGCCGCCGAGCGGCTCGCGCTTGCTCTCGACCCGGCGATGCGACTCACGCTGATGGAGGCACTCTCCCAGGCAAGCGCCGAGATCACCTCCGGCATGCGTAGCGGATCCGTGGAGGTGCGGCTAGCCGGTCGCGACCTCGACTTCGTCGTCGACCAAGTGGCGCCCACGAACGCCGCGGCTGCCGCTGACCCGACCATCGCGGACGCCGACGCCGACGATGAGGGGACGACCGCACGGATCACCCTTCGCCTACCCGAGAGCGTCAAGACCAAAGCAGAGGAGCTCGCGTCCAAGCACGGGCAGTCGTTGAACACCTGGGTCGTTGCCGTCCTCAGGGCGGCGACCCGGGACCATGCGATGACCGTAGACATCGACCTGTCCAGCATCTCGTTCCTGGACGGCGACTTTCCCGGGCGTGGCAACCGTCGCTCTACCGGCCGGACGGGCCGCCGGATGACCGGCTGGATCTAGCCCGAGCTCACCACCACCGCCCAACCACAGACCGACCGGCACCCCCGCCGGTGCGGGTGCCGAGCACCCCCAAGAGAAGGAGAAGTCATGCAGATCCACTACGAAACGCCCGAACCGATCGAGCTGTACGTCGCCCTCGGCTCCGGTCAGCTGAGCACTGCGACGAGCGACACCTCGGTCACTGAGGTCGAGGTGACCGGTCCCCAGGCCGAGGACTTCGACATCTCCCAGGACGGCCGCACCGTGCGGGTGATCGCCCCGAAGCACACCGGGTTCATGGGGTCCACGCGCGGGCATGCGGTCACCATCCGCCTCCCGCACGACAGTGATCTGGTCACGAAGACCGGATCGGCCGACCTCTCTGCTTCCGGGCGCTACGACAACGTCCGGCTCAAGACCGGCTCCGGCCAGGTCGAGGTTGAGGTTGCTACTGGGGCGACGCTGATCGAGTCGGGCTCCGGCGACGTACGCGTGGACGAGATCCATGGCGACCTGCGTCTCAAAAGCGGTTCGGGCGACGCGGAGATCGGCGAGCTGCGTGGCACCGCCGTACTGTCCACCGGCTCTGGCGACGTGGTCATCGGCAGCTCCCAGGAAGCCACGGTCCTCAAGACCGGTTCTGGCGACCTGATCGTCAAGCGCGCCGGCTCGGACGTCACCTTGACCTCCGGCTCTGGCGACCTCGAGGTTGGGTCTGCGCGCCGCGGCCGGGTGTCGCTGAAGAGCGGGTCGGGCGACCTCCGGCTCGGCATCCCAGCCGGGACGCCGGTGTGGACCGACGTCAACACGGTGAGCGGTCGGGTCATCTCGCAGCTCGAAAGCACCGGGAAGCCCGCCGAGGGTCAGGAGTACGTCGAGGTCCGCGCCACCACCGTCAGCGGAGACATCGCGCTGACTCCAGTGTGAGAGGAGGCATGAAGATGAACGAGTACCTGATCCAGCGGCTCGCCCACGAGCAGATCAAGGAGAGGATCGCCCGCGCCTCGGAGCCACGCGTCCGCCGTCGCTGACCCTCATCGTCGCTTTGCACCTTAGGGTCGAGACCTCAGATGCGCGTCCGGTGAAAGTTCGCGTACGACCGTGAGGGGGTGGGGCCGCGCTGACCCTGGTAGCGGGAGCCGTACTTTGCCGAACCGTAGGGATGCTCCGCCGGCGAGGAGAGCCCGAAGAAGCACAGCTGGCCGATCTTCATCCCAGGCCACAGCTTGATCGGCAGGTTCGCGACGTTCGCCAGCTCCAGCGTCACGTGCCCGGAGAACCCGGGGTCGATGAACCCCGCGGTGGAGTGGGTCAGCAGCCCCAGCCGGCCGAGGGACGACTTGCCCTCGAGCCGTGCGGCGATGTCGTCGGGCAGCGTGACCACCTCGTACGTCGACCCCAGCACGAACTCGCCCGGATGCAGGATGAACGGCTCGTCCCCGGCCGGCTCGACCTCGCGGGTGAGGTCGGACTGGTCCTCCGCCGGGTCGATGTGGCCGTACCGGTGGTTCTCGAAGACCCGGAAGAACCGGTCCAGCCGCACGTCGACACTCGAGGGCTGCACCATCCCTCGGTCAAGTGGCTCGAGCTTGACCCGGCCGCTGTCGACCTGGCCCAAGATGTCGCGGTCGGAGAGCAGCACGCGCTCAACGTATCCTCTCGGGTCGTTGTAGCATCGGGGCCGCCCCGCGGATGTAGTTCAATGGCAGAACATCAGCTTCCCAAGCTGAGAATGCGAGTTCGATCCTCGTCATCCGCTCCAAACCCAGGTCGTACGCCGGACCCGCGCCCGACCCGCGGTCACCGGGGCTGTCTCACAAGCCGGGAGAATGCCGCCATGAGCCGAGCCCTTCGCGTCGCCGCAGCCGACGCGCTGGAGTCCCTGCTGTCGCAGGAGGGCTGGGCGCACGCCTCGGCGCTGCCGGTCGAGGCCGGTGACACAGGCCGTTTCCATGCGTTGTTCGGGCGTGACTCCCTGGTCGTCGCGTTGCAGGTGCTGAACGTCCGCCCGGACGTCGCACCGGCGACCCTGCGCGCCCTAGCGGCCCGACAAGGCGCTCGAGAGAACCCTGAGACCGAAGAGGAGCCGGGGCGCATCCTCCACGAGTACCGGCCGCTGCCCCCCGCCCGGCTCGTCGAGCAGGGCTGGCCCCTCGGCGACGACGGCGGGCTGTGCTACTACGGGAGCTCCGACGCGACCTCGTGGTTCCTCGTCGTCCTCGACGCCACAGGGGACGCCCGACTGCAGGCCGAGCTTGCCCACTCCCGGCAGGCAGCGGGCGCGTGGCTCGAGGAAGCACTCCGCCGCGGTGGTGGGCTGGTGCGTTGTGGGCCCCGGGTCTCCCCCGGCGGCCTGGCTCAGCAGGGCTGGCGGGACTGTCTGGACCCCGCGGCCGACCCGTTCGGCGGCGGCATCGTCGCGGCGGACGGCTCCATGCCGGCTTCGCCCCTGGCCGACGCCGACTCACAGGCTGCGGCGGTCGCGGCGCTAGATGCCCTGACCCGACTGGATGTCGAGAGGCAACCGCACTGGGTCCGGCTGCGTGACCGGCTGCGGGAGCGAGTGGGGCGCGACTTCGCGCCCGACGTGATGGCGCGCGACGGCGCGGACCGGGTGGTGCCGGGGGCCGGTTCTCAGCTCGGCTGGCTGCTCTGGTCCGGGGCGCTGTCGGAGCAGGCAGCCGGGGCCGCCGTGGAGCGACTCAGCCGTCCCGACGTACATACCAAGTACGGCGTCCGCACGTTGTCCACCGACCATTGCTCCTTCCGGGCGGACGGCTACCATCGCGGCGCAGTCTGGCCGTTCGACTGCTGGTTCGCCTGGGGCGGTCTGCGGGCATCCGGTGCGCACGGTCTTGCCGACCAGGTCCGCGACGGCGTCCGCCGTGCCCTGGCGGCCCTGGGCCGCTACCCCGAGCTGTACTCCGTGTCCCGGTCCGGCGAGCTCGCCGCGATCCCGGTTGCGAACCGGGTGCAGGCCTGGACGGTCGGTGCCGCGCTCGCCTTCGAGACCGGCTGGGACGGCCGCACTCAAGCTACCTAGCGGCTGCGCGGAGCGGGCTCGACCACGCGCAGCTGGAGCTTCAGTGCGGCTTCAGTGCGGCTGCCAGGCGTCCTGGTCCTTGGTGCGGGCAAGCACCTCGTGCGGCAGCTCGGCGCTGGCCAGCGACTCGATCGTGACCGCCTCGAAAACGTCTCGCAGACTGCTCCGCCCGGCGATCCAAACCAGCTGCAGCACCTGCGCCGAGCCGCTGTAGCTCACCGCCTCCGGCCGCAGCCCGTGGACGCTGACCAGGGGGCCGTCGACAGCGCGGATCACGTCGGCGACCGAGATCCCGGCAGCCTCGCGGCCCAGTCGCCAGCCGCCTGACTGGCCACGCTGGCTGATCACGATCCCGGAGCGCCGCAGGTCCGCGAGGATCGCCTGCAAGAACCCGTGGGGGATGTCTTGTCGTCGGCCGAGCTCCTCGGCGCTCACGGCGTCGTCATCGTCCCGCGCGGCGATCTCGATCAAGGCCCGAAGGGCGTAGTCGGACTTCGCGGAGACGCGCACCTTCGAAGTCTGTCAGATCGATCGACTTATCCGAGTACGCCGGCTCAGAGCGTGACCAGTACCGCACTCCTTCGATAAGCGAGATCGGCTTGCACCAGCCTCGGTGAGCACACATAATGGAAGTTACTGGCGAGTAGCATCGCCGGGGCCGAACGCCACCATGGCGAGGGCCAGCCGACATCGAGAGGTGCGCGTTCCGTGAGCCACTACCAGACCAACCTCCGCGACATCGAGTTCAACCTGTTCGAGGTCCTGGGGCGTGAGCAGGTGCTCGGCACCGGCCCGTTCGAGGAGGTCGACCTCGACACGGCCAAGTCGATCCTTGCCGAGGTGGACCGGCTCGCCCGCGAAGACCTGGCTGCATCCTATGAGGACTCCGACCGCAACCCGCCGGTGTTCGACCCCGCGACCAGCACGGCACCGGTACCGGAGTCCTTCAAGAAGAGCTACGCCGCTTGGATGGACGCGGAGTACTGGCGACTCGCGATCAGCGACGAGCTCGGCGGCACCCTCGCTCCCTCGTCGCTGAACTGGGCCATCGGCGAGCTGGTGCTCGGCGCCAACGCTCCGGTCTGGATGTACGGCTGTGGGCCGGCGTTCGCGGACGTCGTACACCGCAACGGCAACGACCGCGACAAGCAGATCGCCCAGCACATCGTCGACCGCAGGTGGGGCGCCACGATGGTGCTCACCGAGCCCGACGCCGGGTCCGACGTCGGTGTGGCCCGCTCCAAGGCGACGCCCAACGACGACGGCACCTGGAACATCACCGGGGTCAAGCGCTTCATCACCTCCGCCGAGCACGACCTCAGCGAGAACATCGTCCATCTGGTACTCGCCCGTCCACACGGCGTCGAGGGCGCCGGCGGCCCCGGCACCAAGGGCCTGAGCATGTTCATCGTGCCGAAGCTCGGCTTCGACCTCCACACAGGAGAGCTGAACGGCGAGCGCAACGGTGTGTACGTGACCGGCGTAGAGCACAAGATGGGCATCAAGGTGTCCAACACCTGCGAGGTCACTTTCGGCGACCCTGCCGTCGGAGGCGGCGAGCCGGCCAAGGGCTGGCTGCTCGGGGAGGTCCACGACGGGATCGCGCAGATGTTCCAGGTCATCGAGAACGCCCGCATGATGGTGGGCACCAAGGCCATTGCGACTCTCTCCACCGGTTATCTCAACGCGCTCGAGTACGCCAAGCAGCGAGTCCAGGGCGCCGACCTCACCCAGGCGTCGGACAAGACCGCTCCGCGCGTCACGATCATCCACCACCCCGACGTACGCCGTTCGCTGATGACGCAGAAGGCGTCCACCGAGGCAATGCGCGCGCTGGCCCTCTACACCGCCTCGTGGCAGGACCGGGTCCAGATCGCTCGGCACAGTGGCGAGCTCGACGAGGAGGCCATGCGGGTCAACGACCTGCTGCTGCCGATCGTCAAGGGCTACGGCTCAGAGCGCTCGTGGGTGCTGCTGGGGACCGAGTCGCTGCAGACCTTCGGCGGCTCGGGATATGTCCAGGACTACCCCATCGAGCAGTACGTCCGCGATGCCAAGATCGACACGCTCTACGAGGGCACCACGGCCATCCAGGGTCAGGACCTGTTCTTCCGCAAGGTCGTCAAGGACCAGGCCAGGGCACTGGGCTACGTTGCCAACGAGGTGGACTCGTTCGTCAACTCCGAGGGCGGCAACGGCCGGCTCAAGGTCGAGCGCGAGCTGCTCGGTAAGGGTCTAGCGGACGCCCAGGCTCTGGTGAGCCAGCTGATCGAGACCCTGATGAGCGCCGACGAGTCCGCCGCGGGTGGCGACATCCGCAACATCTACAAGGTCGGCCTGAACACCTCGCGGCTGCTGATGGTGCTCGGCGACGTGATCTGCTCCTGGCTGCTGCTGCGCCATGCCGAGGTGGCCCTGGAGAAGCTCGGCGGCGAGGTGTCGGCATCGGATCGCGCGTTCTACGAGGGCAAGGTCGCGGCGGCGCAGTTCTTCGCTCGCAACACGCTGCCCAAGGTAGCGGCAGAGCGGGCCATCGCAAAGAGCACCGACCTGGCGTTGATGGATCTCGACGAGGCCTTCTTTTAGAGCGATCCGACGCACCCAAACCACCGCTTTCGGCCGTGTCACGGCCTAAGATGTCCGGTAGCGGTCGACAGCGATCAAAGGAGCACACATGGGTATCGGATTGGGCGTCATCCTGCTGGTGATCGGACTCGTTCTCGCCCTGAACGTCGTCAACCTGCCGAACAGCATCGACCAGAACCTGGACTCCAACACATTGGGTTGGATCCTGGTCGTGGTCGGGGTTCTTGCGATCATCCT
>JALZBH010000211.1 GCA_030947625.1 Actinomycetota bacterium | reverse complement strand
ATCCTCAGCCGCACCCGGGCAACCGCGTTCCTCACGATGATGCTCGTGCCGGCCGCGATGTTCGCGATGTTCTTCTTCCTCTCGCTGTTCGTGCAGAACGTGATGGGCTTCACCCCGCTACGCACCGGCGTGGCGTTCCTGCCGTTCAGCTTCGGCATCGTGATCGCCGCGACCACGGCCTCGAAGCTCATGAGCAAGGTGGACCCGCGCTGGATCGCGGGCACTGGTACGGCGATGGCCGGGCTGGCGCTGTTCATGTTCTCCCGGCTCTCGGTCGACGACTCCCCGGCCAACTTGGTCAAGGTCGCGTCCAGCGGCGGCGCTCATCTGGGCGCCAGTGTCAGCTACTGGACCAGCTTGTTCCCCTTCATCGTGCTGATGGCGCTGGGGATGGGCCTGACGTTCGTGCCGATGACGCTCTCGGCCCTGCACGGCGTCGCTGCGCGGGACTCCGGCATCGGGTCCGGCGTACTGAACACCATGCAGCAGGTCGGCGGAGCACTGGGTCTGGCGACGCTGGCAACCGTCGCGGTGCACTTCACCCAACTCCGTGCGGGCCACCTCGCAGCCGGCGTACAGCAGGCGGCCGCGAGCGGCGGGCGCCCCAGCCCCGAGCTGATGGCCAGGCTGCACACCGTCGTGGGCCAGGGTGCGTTCAGCGACGGCGCCACGCATGCCTTCCTCACCGGAGCATTCATGATCTGGACCGGGAGCCTGATCGTGTGGATCTTCCTCAACGTCTCCCATGAGCATCTGGGGACCAACGAGGTGCCCGAGGGTGTGGCGGCGGTCTGAGTCCCGGGCTCAACTATGACCAAGCAGGGAGGCACTGTTGCGCACCAGCGTCAGGGCCTCCCGGCTGTACTCCGGGCTCGCCCCGGCAAGCCCGCACGCCGGCGTGAGCACCAGCCGCCCGGCCAGCTCGTCCGGGCCGAAACCCACCATGTCGAGCACCCGGAGCACACCATCGGCCACCGAGCGCTCGACCTGCTCGGCGGTGGGAGACTGCCGCTCCGGAGGCCGGGCCGTTGACGGTACGACGCCTAGGAACAGCCGGCCACCGTGGTCGAGCAGCCGGCCCAGCTCGTCGTACGCCGAGATGACGAGGTTGGCCGAGTCGACCGACAGGCCCCTGGCGCCGGCCTGACGCAGCAGCCCGATCGGCACGTCTGCCGCACAGCAGTGCGCAACCGGTTCGTCGCCGCAGGCGGCGAACACCCACTCGAGCGCCTCGGCCGCACCCTGTCCGTCGACCGATCGATGTCGGTGGAAACCGGACGCAGTCGGCACCTGCCCGGCCAGAACTGCCGGCAGAACCGGCTCGTCGACCTGCACGAGGACCGTCGCTCCCGGCACCCTCCGGCCGACGTCACGCACGTGCTCGGCAACACCCAGGGCCAGTGCCTGGGCCAGCTCACGACGAGCGCCGAGGTCCGCAAGAACCCGGTCGCCTCGCGACTTCTCCACGGTAGCGGCCAGCGTCCACGGTCCGGCGACCTGGATCTTGAGCGGGCCGGCGTATCCCTGGGTCAGCTCTTGGAGCGTGTCCAGGTCCTGCGCCAACAACGACCGTGCCCGCCCTTGGTCCAGGCCGGGTGCGTCGGTCAGCCGCCAGCCCGCGGGCTGGAGGTCGAAGCCGAGCTCACCGATCATCGCGACCGCCCGGCCGGTCATCGCGGCAGCCGGCCCGCGGTCCGGCAGCTCCGGCAGATGCGGCAGGTCGGGTAGCTCGCCCAGCACGATCCGAGTCGCCTCGACGATGTTCTCGCCCGGCATCGAGCCGACCCCGGTGGCTACCGGCCCTCGCTCCATCGGCTGGCCGGCTAGCCGACCTGCGCGACGCGGTCGGTCGAGGCGATCGTGGCGGAGCCGACGACGCGGGAGCCCTCGTACACCACGGCTGCCTGGCCGGGCGCGACTCCCGAGGCCGGGTCGACCAGCTCCACGTGCAGCTCGTGTCCCTGAACCCGTACGACGGCCCGGTGCTCCGCCCCGTGCGCCCGCAGCTGAACCGTGCCGGACACCGGACCGCTCGGCACTGGGCCGCACCACCGCGGCTTGACGCAGCGCAGCCGGTCCACCGCCAGCGCCGACCTCGGCCCTACCGTGACGGTGCCGGTCACCGGCTCGATGTCAAGGACGTAGCGCGGCCGGCCGTCGTCGGCGGGCGTCCCGAGCCGCAGACCCCGCCGCTGCCCGATCGTGAACCGCCAGCTGCCCTGGTGGGTGCCGAGACTCTCCCCGCTCTCGCCGTCGACGATCTGACCGGCGCGTCCAGCGCCGTCGAGCTTGTCCGCCAGCCACCCCCCGGTGTCGCCGTCTGCGATGAAGCAGATGTCGTGGCTGTCCGGCTTCGCGGCGACCTGCAGCCCGCGACGCTCCGCCTCGGCGCGCACCAGCGACTTGGTCGAGTCGCCCAGCGGGAACAGCGAGCGATCAAGCTGGTCCCGGGTGAGCACGCCGAGGACGTAGGACTGGTCCTTGCCGGGGTCGACCGCGCGGTGCATCTCCACGGTGCCGTCGTCGCCGGTGCGCAGCTGCGCATAGTGGCCGGTGGCCACGGCATCGAACCCGAGCGCCAGAGCCCGGTCGAGCACGGCCGTGAACTTGATCTTCTCGTTGCAGCGCAGGCACGGGTTCGGCGTTCTCCCGGCGGCGTACTCGGCGACGAAGTCCTCGACCACGTCCTCATGGAACCGGTCGGAGAGATCCCATACGTAGAAGGGAATTCCGATCACGTCGGCGGCTCGACGTGCGTCGTTGGCATCCTCGAGAGTGCAGCACCCACGCGCGCCGGTGCGGTACGACTGCGGGTTGCGCGACAGAGCAAGATGGATTCCGGTGACGTCATGACCGGCCTCGGTCGTCCGTGCCGCGGCCACCGCCGAGTCCACGCCACCCGACATTGCTGCCAGGACCCGCATCAGCTTGCCGCGCTCCGCGACGAGGCGAGCCCTGCCGCCCGGGAGCGCTCCACGGCCGGACCGATCACCTCGACGAGCGCCCGCACGTCTGCCGCGGTCGAGGAATGCCCGAGCGAGAATCGCAACGACGAACGCGCGGACTCCTCACTGCATCCCATCGCCAGCAGGACGTGTGAAGCCTGGGGTACGCCGGCATTGCACGCGGACCCGGTCGAACACTCGACCCCGTGGGCGTCGAGCAACATCAGCAGGGCATCGCCTTCGCAGCCTGGGAACGTCAGATGGGCATTCCCGGGAAGCCGGTTGACGGGATCACCGTTGTAGATCGCGTCAGGCACCACCCTACGTACCTCCGCGACGAGGTGGTCCCGCAGCTTCGTCAGCCGTCGCGCCAGCTCCGGCTGGTGCCTGACCGCGACCTCACAGGCGGCCGCGAAGCCGGCGATCGCGGGGACGTCGATCGTGCCCGAGCGGACGTCGCGCTCCTGGCCACCGCCGTGGAGCAGAGCCGTGACGCGCACGTCGCGGCGCAACAGCAGCGCTCCCACGCCGTACGGGCCGCCGGCCTTGTGGCCGGTGACCGTCATCGCCTCGACCCCGGAGCTCTCGAAGCCGAGCGGCAGCTGGCCGAGTGCCTGCACGGCGT
>JALZBH010000090.1 GCA_030947625.1 Actinomycetota bacterium | reverse complement strand
CCGGGTCCACGATCTTGATCTCGACATGCGGGTGCACCCGCCCGATCGTGGCCGTACGCCGGTCCAGGTCGTCGTCGGACCGCGTCTGGCAGGACACCGGCGAGGTCTCGGTCATGCCGTAGCAGATCGACACCTCGGACATGTTCATCTCCTCGATGCACCGTTTCATCACCTCGACCGGGCAGATCGAGCCGGCCATCACGCCAGTGCGCAACGTGGACAGGTCGTGCTTGCTGAACGAGGGATGGTTCTGCATGGCGATGAACATCGTCGGTACGCCGTACAGGGCGGTGCAGCCTTCCTCGGCGACCGTGCGCAGGGTGATCTGCGGATCG
The DNA here is from genome assembly GCA_030947625.1 of Actinomycetota bacterium. Lineage (GTDB taxonomy): Bacteria > Actinomycetota > Actinomycetes > Propionibacteriales > Nocardioidaceae > Marmoricola. The sequence goes on along the minus strand of JALZBH010000090.1, from coordinate 9,127 downwards.
AACCCGGGCGCCGGGATCACCATCGTCGCTGCATGGGTGGTGCAGCCGAGGTTGCCCATCACCATGCCGAAGCAGTGGTAGAACGGCACCGGGATGCACAGCCGGTCGTTTTCGGTGAAGCCGATCAGCTCTGTGGTGAAGTAGCCGTTGTTGAGGATGTTGCGATGGCTCAGCGTCGCGCCCTTGGGATAGCCGGTCGTGCCGGAGGTGTACTGGATGTTGATCGGCTCGCCCGGGTCGAGCGTGGCCATCCGTTCCGCGACCGCATCCTTCGGCAGGTCCGTGCCCTCCTCGAGCAGCCGCTGCCAGTCGTCGGTGCCGAGGTAGACGACCCGGGACAGCTGGGGAGTCTGCTCGCTGGTCTGCTCGACCATCTCGCGGTAGCTGCTGGTCCTGAACTCCTCGGCACTGACCAGGAGGCGGGTGCCGGAGTGGTTCAGTGCGTAGCCGAGCTCGTGGGTGCGGTACGACGGGTTGATGTTGACCAGGATCGCGCCGACCTTGGCCGTGGCGTACTGCGTGAGCGTCCACTCGGCACAGTTGGGGGCCCAGATCCCGACCCGGTCCCCCTTGGCGATGCCGGCGCCGACCAGGCCACGGGCCAGCTCGTCGACGGCAACGTCGAGCTCGGCATACGTCCAACGGCGACCGGTGGCGACCTCGACCAAGGCCTCGGAGTGGGGATGCTCGGTGGCCGTCCGGACGAAGTTCGCGCCGATCGTCTCCTCAAGGAGCGCCGGGCTGGTCTCGCCCTTGGCGTAGGAGTCCACTCCTCGACCCTAGTGAGCGCGAGACGGGGAGCCTAGACCTCAGGCGTCTCGACGGCCGAAGAGGACGAACGAGCCCACCATGAGTACGACGGCCAGGCCGCCGAACACGATCGTGCCTCCAAGCGCTGTCAACGGGTCGCCGAAGGTGCTGGCCGGGTGGCTGAGCACGTTGATCATCTGGTTGCCCGCTTCGAAGGGGAGGAAACGCAGGATCGAGGTGTGGTCGCGCAGGCCCGGAACCAGCATGAAGAACACGTGGAACAGCGACTCGACCAGCAGCGGCCACAAGAAGATCGCCACCAGCGCAAACGCCTGGGACCGGGTGAGTGAGGTGAAGGCCATCGCCAGCCAGGTGAGCAGGACGACGTACACCAGCTCTCGGCCGATGATGCTCCAGGTCAGTCCCTGGAACACGTGCACGTAGGAATGCAGGAAGATCGACCCGGCGAGACCGGAGAGCAGCATGGTCACCAGCGCGACCACCAACACCCAGACCGCACAGACCAGGTACTTCGCGACCCAGAAGCTAGGACGCGAGTTCAGCGCCGTCAGGGATGCGCGGATCATCCCGTGGCGGTACTCGTGACCCCAGGCGAAGATGCCGATCATCGCCAATAGGAATCCGACAATGCTGGGGACTCCGCCGCTGGCGCCGAGCTGGGTGACCACCGCTGCGCCGAGGCCGTTCAGGTCGCTCTGATGGACACCGTGCTTGTGGAAGTCGCTGCTGATCGCCCAGGAGAACAGCGTCGAGATGCCGACTCCGACCACGACTGCCATCCCCGAGAGCCACCAGGTCGAGCGGATCGTCCGGATCCGGGTCATCTCGTAGGCGAGCGCGGACCTCATGCGTGCTCACCCGTTCCGTCGGTCGGTCCCGGTCCGGTGGGTGCTTGTGGGGCCGGAGCCGACTGGGCACCTGGCGCCATGCTGTCCATCTGGTCGTGTGCCTGGAACTCCTCGGCCCCGGCGGTGATCTCCAAGAACGCCTCCTCGAGCGTGGCGGTCAGCGTGGCCAGCTCGTGGATCCGGATCTGGTGCTCGAAGGCGATGTCGCCGATCGTCTGGGCGTTGGCACCGGTGACCCGGATCGCACCGTCCTCGTCGGCGACGCTGATACCTTCGCGCCTGGTCAGCAGGTCGGCCAGCTCGCGTGCCTGCGGGGTCCGCACGCGTACGGCGTTGGCCTTCGCGCCCTCGATGAACTGCGAGACCGAACCGCTGGCGATCATCTTGCCGCGCCCGATCACCACCAGCTCGTCGGCCATCAGTGCCATCTCCGACAGCAGGTGGCTGGACACGAACACCGACCTGCCTTCGGCGGCGAGCCCTTGGAGCAGCCCGCGCATCCACTGGATGCCCTGAGGGTCCAGTCCGTTGGCCGGCTCGTCGAGGATCAACGTGTCCGGGTCGCCGAGCAAGGCTGCGGCCAGGCCGAGCCGCTGGCCCATGCCCATCGAGAACGTCTTGGGCTTCTTCTTCGCCACCTCGGCCAGGCCGAGGAGCTCCAGTACCTCGTCCACGCGGGAGAACGAGATCTGGTTCGCCGCTGCCAGCATCCGCAAGTGGTTGCGCGCCTTGCGCGTGGGATGGAACGGCTTGGCTTCGAGCAGCGCACCGACCCGGCGCATCGGGTGGTCCAGCGCGGTGAACGGCTTCCCGTCGAACGTGGCCGCCCCGGCGCCGTGGTCGAGACCCAGGATCAACCGCATCGTGGTGGACTTGCCGGCCCCGTTGGGGCCGAGGAACCCGGTGACCGTGCCGGGTCGTACGTCGAAGGTAAGGTCGGACACGGCCGGTTTCCCGGCGTACGCCTTGCCCAGCCCCCGTGCCTCGATTAGCGCCACGTGGCCCATCCTGACAGGGAAGTCCCCAGGCGCTCGGGCTCGGGCTGGGGTGGGCGTGTCCGAACGAGTAGGTGGAGACCGCCGTGAACTCGAACACCGTGTCCCGGGCCTCGCGCCCGACCAGTGCGCGCATCGAGCGTGCCCTGGTCGCCGCACGCAGTGCCGCCTGGCTGTCCGGCCGCGTCGCCGGCGGGCAGGGTGGGGTGATCGGCGGCCGGGTGCTGATGCGGCTGGCGCCGGAGTCGACCCGGTGGTTCGCGCAGGACCGTGTGGTCAGCCTGGTCAGCGGCACGAACGGCAAGACCACGACCTCGGCGATGCTTGCCGCGGCGCTGCGCGCCCGGTATCCCACCGACACCAACGCCAGCGGCGCCAACACCCCGCCGGGCCTGACCACCACGTTGGCCACCGGCACCGCGGACCACGTAGTGCTGGAGACCGACGAGGGCTGGCTGCCCTGGGCGGTCGAACAGACCCGGCCGTCGCTGGCGGTGCTGCTCAACCTGTCCCGGGACCAGCTGCACCGGCACCCGGAGGTGCATCTGCTGGCGGAGAGCTGGCGCCAGGCTCTGGGAGAGGTTCCGGTCGTGGTGGCGAACGCCGACGACCCCAGCGTCGTACAGTCGGCGCTCGCGTCGAAGGCCCAGGTGTGGGTCGGCGTCGGACTGCGCTGGGATCAGGACTCCGTGGTCTGTCCCCGCTGCAAGCGTCAGCTGACCCGTGCGCCCGGCCACTGGGAGTGCTCGTGCGGTCTGGCCCGGCCAACCCCCGACTGGGAGGTCGTCGGCGACCATCTCCACCGGGTCCACCACGGTGACCAGCGAGTGCGTCTACGCAGCGTGCTGCCCGGCGAGGCCAACCTGGCAAATGCGGCCATGGCAATCGCCGCCGCCGCGGTCGAGGGAGTGCCTCCGGAGGAGGCAGCCTCTGCGATCGAGACCATCGGCGAGGTCTCCGGCCGGTACGCCGAGTTCGTCCGTGGCGCTCACACGGTCAGGCTCCTGCTGGCCAAGAACCCCGCCGGCTGGCTCGAGGCCACCCGGATGGTCAGCGACTCCGACGCCCCACTGGTGCTCGGGTTCAACGCCGAGGGCGTCGACGGCCGCGACCCGTCCTGGTTGTACGACGTCAGCTTCGACGCTCTCTCCGGACGCACCCTGGGCGTCATCGGCCGACGGGCGAGCGACATGACCGTCCGCCTGGAGATCGACGATCTAGGCCCGGTGCGCCAGTACGACTCGCTCGACTCGGCCCTGCACGCGCTGCCACCGGGCCCGGTCGACCTGATTGCGAACTACACGGCCTTCCAAGAGGTCTGGAAGGTGCTGCGCCATGGCCGCTGACAGCCTCGACATCGTGGTCGTCTATCCCGAGCTGCTCGGTCTCTACGGCGACCGCGGTAATGGGCTTGCCCTGGTGCACCGGTCCCGGGCTCGCGGGATCCGCACCCGGGTGGTCGACGTACATCCCGGCGATGTGGTGCCGGAGACCGGCGACCTCTACCTGCTCGGTGGCGGCGAGGACGCCCCGATGATGCTGGCCTGGGAGCTGCTCGTCGACCAGCCTGGCCTGGTCCGGGCGCTCGACCGGGGGGCGCCGTGCCTGGCGGTGTGCGCCGGCTTCCAGCTGCTTTCCGAGGAGTTCGCCGGACCGGACGGGAAGAGCCGGCCCGGGCTGGGTGCGCTCGACGTGCGTTGCAGCCGGCTCACCGGCGCCCGCGCGGTCGGTGAGGTCGTGGCCGAGCCGGTCGGGCTGCCGGTTGGACCCGTGACCGGCTATGAGAACCACCAGGGCGACGCCGTACTCGGCGCCGAGGCGAAGCCACTCGGGCGGGTGCGAACCGGGGTCGGCAACGGCGTTGCCGGCGACGAGGGTGCCCTTCAGGGCGGCGTGGTGGCGACTTACCTGCACGGCCCCGTGCTGGCCCGCAACCCCGACATCGCCGACCATCTGCTCGCCGCTGCGCTCGGCAGACCGCTCGAACCGTGGGTGGACACCGCAGTCGAGCGGCTGCGACGTGAACGCCTCGACGCCGCCGACCGAGACCGGCGGCGTCGGCTGAGCCGGTGGCGGGTTCGGTCGGCACCCTAGAATCGGTCGGATGTCCTCCTCCGCTCCGAGAACGCTCGCCGACCAGCTTCGCGGCTGGCCCGCCGAGTCGCTCGGTGCGTTGCTGGCGGCCCGACCCGACCTCGGCGTACCCGCTCCGGCGGACTCCGCCCAGCTGGCCGCGCGCGCGACCACGCGCCCCTCGGTCGTGCGGGCCCTCGCCGACCTGAATACCTTCGATCTGGCGTGCCTTCGGCGGGTTGTCGACTTCGGGCCGCTCGACCTCGACGAGCTGCAGGCAGCTTTCCCCGGGGCCGACGTGGGTTCCGTGCTGGAGCGGCTGCGCAGCCGGGCGCTCGTGTGGGGTGACCCGGCCTCCCTGCGGGCAGTGAGCATCCTGGCGGAGCTCCTGGACCAGCCCGTGCTCGACGACCTGACGGTGCCCCCTCTGGTGCTGGTGGAGCGCGACCCGCTCCTGGTCGACCGGACTGCAGCCGGTGCGGCGTTCGAGCTGTGCCGCCGTGCCGAGGTGCTGCTGGACCGTTGGAGCACGACGCCTCCCGGGGTCCTGCGGGGCGGGGGTCTTGGCATCCGTGACCTCCGGTCGGTCGCGGCGCTGCTCGACGTCGACCTCGGGTACGCCGCGCTGCTGGTCGAGACGTCCTCGGCGGCGGGCCTGCTCGGCATCGGGATGACCCCCGGTCAGGACGCCGCGTGGCTGCCGACCGATTCCTTCGATGCCTGGGCGCACGAGCCGACGACCGCGCGCTGGGTCCGGCTCGCCCGCGCTTGGCTGGCCAACCCGCGGTTGACTGCGCTCGTCGGGCGGCGGATCGGCGACAAGCCGGTCAACGCGCTCTCCGACGGGCTCGAGCGCGGCTGGTTGGTCAGCAGTCGACACGAGGTGCTGGCCGTGCTGGCCGCCGCCGCCCCTGGACAGGCGCTGGCCCCAACGACCGGAGGACCGGCTCTGGTAGACCGGCTCCGCTGGCTGCACCCGCGACGGCTGACCTCTCGTGCCGATGTGGTCGAGCCGGTGCTCGCCGAGGCAGGCGCGGTGGGGCTGACCGGCCTGGGTGGCATGTCGTCGTACGCCCGCACGTTGCTGGCCGGCGGCGATCCCGAGCCACTCTTGGCCCCCCTGCTCCCACGTCTCGTCGACCAGGTGTTGGTGCAGGCCGACCTGACCGCGGTGGCAACCGGACCCCTCGAGCCGGAGCTGGCCCGCAGCCTGGGACTGCTCGCCGACGTCGAGTCCAGTGGTGGCGCGACCGTGTACCGCTTCACCGGCTCCTCGCTACGACGCGCCTTCGACGCCGGCTGGTCGGCTGCGGAGGTGCATGCGTTCATCGGGACCACCAGCCGGACGCCGGTGCCGCAGGCGCTGACCTATCTGGTGGACGACGTCGCTCGCAGGTTCGGCACCCTTCGCGCCGGAGCCGCCGAGTCGTTCCTGCGCAGCGACGACGAGGCGGCCCTGACCGAGCTGATGCACCACCCGAAGGCCGCAGGACTGGGGCTGCGGAGGATCGCGCCGACAGTGGTGGTCTCCGACGTACCTGTCACGATCTTGTTGCCTCTGCTGCGAGACCTCGGCCTGGCGCCCGTCGTCGAGACCGCCGACGGCACCGTCCGGGTGGGAAAGCCCGAAGCATTCCGGGCCCGCAACTCCCGTCAGCGGGCACCAGGTCGGACTGATCCGTCGAGGGCGGCGGCACGCGTCTCGGCGGTGGTCGCCGCGATCCGTGCCGGCGACCGCGTGGCCGCGACGCGCCCGCAGCAGCCGGTGGCCACCGGACCCCTGGACATGGTCGCGCTGCTTCGCGAGGCCGTCGAGTCGGGACGCCAGGTACTGCTGGGGTACGTCGGCCACGACGGTGCCGTGGTCGAGCGGATCGTCTCACCGCGTCGCGTCGAGGGCGGCCGGCTGACGGCGTACGACGAACGCAGCGACTACCTGCGCGAGTTCGCCCTCCACCGGATCACCGGGGCCAGCCCGCTCTGAGGCAGCATGAGCAGCATGAACAGCATGGGCAACATGAGCAGCACGAGCACCGTGATCCGTGACCTCAGCAACGAGGAGGCCCGGCGGGGGCTGGTCCTGAAGTGGGGCTCGGTGGCGCCTGACGTGCTCCCGGCGTGGGTGGCTGAGATGGACTACGCGCTGGCGCCGGTGCTGGAGGAGGCCGTCGTCCGGGCGGTGCGTGACGGCATCACCGGCTACCCGGCCTTCGAGGACCACGGGCCGCTCGGGGAGGCGTTCGCGGGGTTCGCCCGAAGGCACTGGGGTTGGGCGGTCGGGACCGAGCACGTTCAGCCGGTCTGTGATGTCACCGCCGGCGTACGAGTGGCTCTCGACGTGCTCAGTGATCCTGGTCCGGTGGTGCTGCCGACCCCCGCGTACCACCCTCATCTCGATGTGATGGGGGTGACCGGCCGAGACCGGGTCGACCTGCTCTTGGACCCCGACGCCGACCGGGCGGTCCTCGACCTCGACCGGTTGCGCGAACTGCTGCGCGCAGGCGCCCGGACGGTGCTGCTCAGTCAACCGCACAACCCGTGGGGCCGGGTGTTCACTCGGGTAGAGCTCGAGGGACTTCGCGACGTCGTCGTGGAGTACGGCGCTCGGGTGATCGCCGATGAGATCCACGCCCCGCTCGTCCTGCCGGGTGCCGAGCACGTGCCGTACCTGAGCCTCGACGGCACTGCCGACCATGCCGTGACGGTGATCGCCGCGTCGAAGGCGTTCAACACCGCTGGGCTCCGCTGCGCTCAGATCGTCGCGGGCGACGACGAGACCATGCGGCGGCTTCGGGCCGTCTCGCTGCCGCGCAACGACAGCTGGTCACCGCTCGGCGAGGTGGCGGCGATCACGGCGTACACCGAGGGTGACGCCTGGCTGGCCGCACTGGTCGAGCGGCTGGATCAGCTGCGCACGCTGCTCGGCGAGCTGCTTGCCGAGCACCTGCCTCAGGCGCGGATGCGGCCGCTGGAGGCGACGTACCTGGCCTGGCTGGACGCCCGCGCCTACGGCTACCCCGACCCGGCACAGGTGGCTCTCGAGCGGGCCCGAGTGCTGGTCTCGCCGGGCCATCTGTACGCCCCCGGTCTCGAGGGCCATGTGCGGCTCAACTTCGCCACCAGCCCGGAACGGCTCACCGAGATCGTCCGCCGGCTGGCGCAGGCGTGGACGAGCGCTCCGTAGGATCGGCTGGGTGAACGACGGCCCGCTGATCGTCCAGTCGGACAAGACCCTGCTGCTCGAGGTCGACCACGAGCTGGCCGACGCCTGTCGCAAGGCGATCGCGCCGTTCGCCGAGCTGGAACGATCACCGGAGCACATCCATACCTATCGGCTCACCCATCTGGCCTTGTGGAACGCGCGCGCCGCCGGGCATGACGCCGAGCAGGTCGTCGACACGCTGCTCACCTTCAGCCGGTACGCCGTCCCGCACGGGCTGCTCGTCGACATCGCAGAGACGATGGCTCGCTATGGCCGGCTCAGACTCGAGAAGCACCCCAGCCACGGCCTGGTCCTGGTCAGCACCGACCGGGCTGTCTTGGAGGAGGTCATCCGTGCAAAGCGGGTGGCCGGCATGCTCGGCGAGCGACCCGACGCGGACACGGTCGTGGTCCACGCCAGCGAGCGCGGGAGCCTCAAGCAGGCACTGCTCAAGCTCGGCTGGCCGGCGGAGGACCTGGCCGGCTACGTCGACGGCGAGGCCCACCCGATCGCCCTCGACGAGAGAGACTGGTCGCTGCGCGACTACCAGCGGCAGGCCGCCGACTCGTTCTGGCATGGCGGGTCCGGGGTCGTCGTACTCCCGTGTGGGGCCGGCAAGACGCTGGTCGGCGCGGCCGCGATGGCGCGGGCACAGGCGACCACGCTGATCTTGGTGACCAACACGGTCAGCGCCCGCCAGTGGAAGTCCGAGCTGCTTCGGCGTACCTCCCTGACCGAGGAGGAGATCGGTGAGTACTCCGGCGCGAAGAAGGAGATCCGGCCGGTCACGATCGCGACGTACCAGGTGCTCACCACGCGCCGCAAGGGCACCTACACGCACCTCGAGCTGTTCGACGCCCGCGACTGGGGGCTGATCGTGTACGACGAGGTGCATCTGCTCCCCGCACCGATCTTCCGGATGACCGCAGACCTCCAGGCGCGCCGGCGGATCGGGCTTACCGCGACGCTGGTCCGCGAGGACGGCCGCGAGGGGGACGTGTTCAGCCTGATCGGGCCGAAGCGGTACGACGCACCCTGGAAGGACATCGAGTCCCAGGGCTGGATCGCACCCGCCGACTGCGTCGAGGTGCGGGTCACCTTGCCCCAGGGTGAACGGCTGGCCTACGCGACCGCAGACCCCGACGAGCGTTACCGGCTGGCCAGCAGCACCTTCACCAAGGTCCGGGTGGTCGAACAGCTCGTCGAGCAGCACCGCGGCGAGCCGACCCTGGTGATCG
>JALZBH010000089.1 GCA_030947625.1 Actinomycetota bacterium | reverse complement strand
TCGCGGCGGCACGAGTCAGGTTGAACGGCCAGGACGAGCCAGGCGGCGTTGGCGTTGAACTTGGCCGATGGCAGGTGCGCTAGGGCGGAGTTCTTCAGGTCGGCGTGGACCTGTTCGATGATGGCGTCCCGCGGTGGATCTTGTCCGCAGCCACAGCGTCGAGGTCGCCGGGGTCGGTGGTGGTGAAGAAAGCGTGGAACCGCCAGATGTCGAACAACGCGTCCTGACCCTGCTTGCGACTCGGGTTGAGGTCGGGGATTCGGCGCACGACCAGCCGCCCGGGCACCCGCCCGGGGGCCTTCTTGGACGAGAACGCGGTGAACGGAATCTCGGCGACCTCGGCCCGGGAGACCCAGGTGTTGGTGGCTTCGTCGAAGACGGCGTCGGTGTACTCGATGGTGGTCCACGAATCATCGGCGATGGCCGCGATGCCGGCCCTGACCTTGGGGTTCATCCGCACGGTGACGGACACGTCCGCGCCACCGCGGATCGCGGCACCGACGGTCGCCGACCCGTAGAACGCCGATCGGCGCGCAGCAACGCCAGCCGTTGAAGATCGGCCGAGTCCGCCAGCGCCAGCACCGGAACCAATCCGGCGACGGACACAAGATTGGGATCATCGAAGACCGCCGACGTCGCCGCACGAGTGTGAGACAGTTTCATCCCAGAGATGCCCTTCCGGGTGGGTCGAATTGGACTGTCGCAAGTACCAATCTCCCAGCACGGCAGGGCATCTCGCCGTCACGGCGCGCTCATACCTTCAGATCATCGGTGCATCCGGGCTTAGGCGGCACGACGGTAGTTCAGCACGCGTTGGAGTACGACGACCAGGACGAGGAAACCCCCGCTGACCACGTTGTTCCAGGTGGAGTCCAACTGCAGCTCGACGATGAAGGCATTGATGGTGCCGAGCAGCAGCACGCCGGCAGCAGTCCCGATTAGGGAGCCGGACCCCCCGGTGAGCAAGGTGCCACCGATCACGACGGCGGCGATCGCCTGTAGCTCGTAGCCGGTGGCGATGATGGGGCTCGCCGAGACCAGCTGGGCGGCCTGCAGCATGCCGGCGACACCCGCCAGGGCCCCGGAGACGACGTAGAGCAGCACCTTGGTGCGGCGCACCTTCAGACCCATGAGGACCACCGCGTCCTCGCCGCCACCGATGCAGAAGGTGGCCAGCCCGAACGGGGTCCGCTCGAGGACGACATGGAATACGACGTACAGCGCGATTGTGATGAACACGGGTATGCCGAGGGTCAGCCAGGTGCCGGTGCCGAAGTGAGCGAAGAACGAGTCACCGTCGACCGAGTATGTCGTGGCGCCGGCGTTGGTCAGCTGGTAGACCAGACCTCGGACCCCGAACAGGGTGGCCAGGGTGACGATGAAGGGTGCCATTCGGGCAATGCCGATCAGTGTCCCGTTGATCAACCCGATGCCGCCGCAGACGACGAGCGTCGCCGCGACGCCCGCCACAGGTCCGGCCTGGTTGGTCACGTAGACCCCGACGACCCCGCCCAGCGCGAACACCGAGCCCACCGACAGGTCGATGCCGCCGGTGATGATGACCAGGGTCATCCCGATCGCCACGATGCCGATGTAGGAGTTGCCGAGCAGCGTGTTGCTCAGATTGGCCGCGGTGTGGAAGCTCGGCCAGATGGCGGATCCGACCACGATGAGGACCGCTAGAGCGATGAAGGCGGCCACCCCGCCGCGCTGCAGCAGGGCGGTGACCCGGGCCAGTGCCGTCGGCGGCGGCGGCGGTAAGGCGCTGAAGTCACCCCCTGCGCCGGTGGGGACGCCCGCGCCGCCGCGGTTCTGGTCCTGGACCGTCATGCTCGCGCCCTCGCTCGCTGGATGTAGACCGCGGCGACGATGACGACCGCGGTGACGATCTGGGCGATCGCGTCGGTGGCCGAGTGGAAGACCAGGGTGCTCTTGAGCAGCTGCATCAAGATGGCGGCGGCGACGGTCCCGATCACTCGCACCCGCCCGCCGGTCAGCGGGGTCCCGCCGACGACGACCGCCGTGATGGCGAACAGCTCGTAGTTGAGGCCGCTCGACAGGGCGTTCGCCGAGGTGATCGAGGCCGTGTCCATCACCCCGGCCCAGGCGGCGAGCACGCCGGAGAGGATGTAGACGCCGATCAAGGTGCGGTTGACCGGGACGCCGGACAGGAACGATGCCCGGTGGTTGTCGCCGACGGCGAGGACCCTACGGCCGAAGGTGGTCCGCCGCATCACGGCAAGCACGATGACGGCGGCCACGAGCGCCGCGACGATCAGCCCGCTCACTCCGAGGATGCTCCCTGAGGAGATCTGGAGGATGAGGGTCTCATTCCGGATTGAGGGGTTCATCCCAGTCAGGAGCAGCTGCGCGATGCTGCGTCCGGCGAACAGGAACGCCAGGGTCGCCACGATCGGCTGCACCCCGACGATACTCACGAGTGAGCCGTTGAGCAGCCCGACCAGAGCGCCGGCGAGCAGCGCCACGAGGATGGCGACGACCTCCGGGACGGCACTGAACTGCACGAGTAACGCGCCGGACAGTGCCATCACCGCGCCGACCGACAGGTCGATGCCGCCGGTGCCGATGACCATGGCCATGCCGAGCGAGACGACGATGACCTTGGTCGCGAGGACGAGCTGGACGCTGAGGTTGTCCCAGGTGACGAAGAGAGGCGTGAACGCCAGGTTGTAGAGGATGATCAGAACGAGCGCGACGTAGACCCCGTTGTCGCGGGTCCAGCGCAGCACGCGGTCACGATCGACGCGCCCGATGCGGTCCCGCAGGCCGACCGTCGTCGCGGGCTCGTTCACGCGCCCTCCCCGCTGGCTTTCTGATGAGGCTCGCTCGGCGAAGCCGGTTCGGCCGGTTCGGCCGGTTCGGCCGGTTCGGCCGGTTCGGCCGGATCGGCCAGTTCGGACGGAATACCGGCGATGGCGTCGACCAGGTCGTCCTCGGTGATCTGGTCGCCGTTCAGGACGGCGACGACCCGCCCGTCCTTGAGGACGACGATCGAGTCGGAACCGTCGACGAGTTCCTCCGTCTCCGACGAGATGAGCAGCACGGCCAGTCCGTCGTCGGCGAGCTCCTCGATGGTCGTGCGCACTTCGAACTTGGCTCCGACGTCGATTCCGCGGGTGGGCTCGTCCAGGATCAGCAGTTTCGGGTTAAGGCACAGCCATCGAGCGAGCATCACCTTTTGTTGGTTGCCGCCGGATAACGTGCCGACCTTCTGCTGCGGCCCGGTCGCTCGCACGTGCAGCCGCTTCATGAACCGGGCGACAATCTCGTCGATTCGGCGGTCCGAGACCAGTCCGAAGCGGGACAGGCGGGGTAGAGCCGCGATCGCGATGTTGTCCCGGATCGAGAGGTTGGGCAGGATGCCCTCGAGCTTGCGGTCCTCCGGAAGTAGAGCGACGCCGGCGTCGATGGCCCCGGCCGGCGTGTGCCGCCGCAGCGACCGCCCGGAGATGAGCACCTGCCCGGAGTCGATGCGCTGGGCGCCCAACACGGCCATACCTGTTTCGCTGCGGCCTGCGCCCAGCAGACCGCCCAGCCCGACGACCTGGCCTGGGTAGACCTGCAGCGAGATCTGGTGCAGGCGATTCTGGGCGCTGACGTCGCGCATCTCCAGGACCGGCTCACCCGCGAAGACGCGGTGGTCCTGAGCGCCGTGGTGACGGCGCTCGTGCTGGGCCAGCGCGCGCCCGAGCATGGTCGCGACGAGCTCGACCCGGGGCAGGTCCGCCATTGGGCCGTGGTGCACCCGCACACCGTCGCGAAGGACGGTCACCGTGTCACAGACGCGGTACAGCTCGTCGAGCCGGTGGCTGACGTAGACGATGGCCACCCCGTCCGCCTTGAGCCGATCGATGATGTTGAACAGCGTCTCGACCTCTCGTGACTCCAGCGAAGAGGTCGGCTCGTCCATGATGACGACCGTGGCGTCCAGCGCGATCGCCCGGGCGACCGAGACCATCTGCTGGGTGCCCAGGCCCAGGGTGTTCAGCGGCCGGTCGACGTCCGCGTCGATATGGAAGTCGCGCAGCAGCGCCGTGGCGTCGCGGCTCATCTTGGCGAAGTCGACGAGCCCGAACCGGGTGCGTGGTTCGCGTCCCAGGTAGAGGTTGCGGGCGGCACTCTGCAACGGGACCAGGTCGAGCTCCTGGTAGATGGTGCTGATCCCCGCTTGCTGGGCTTCCCTCGGGTCGGCGAAGGTGACCGGCTCGCCGTCCTTTCGCAGCTCACCCGAGTCGAGCTGGTAGACCCCGGTCAACACCTTGATCAAGGTCGACTTGCCGGCACCGTTCTCGCCGACCAAGGCATGGACCTCACCGCGGCGCAGCGTGAACGTGACGTCAGAAAGGGCCTGCACACCCGGAAACCCCTTGCTCACCCCGATCGCCTCCAAGGCGGCGACCGGCTGTGCTTCCTGCTGCGCCACGGACGGTGCTCCTCCTGCTGTCGGACTAGGCTGTCAGCTGGTATGCGTCGCTCCGCCGCAGTCGGCCCAAACCGGGCCGCCCGCGGCGGAGTTTCTCACGTCGGCTCAGAAACCCTTTAGAAGGCGTTCTTCAGCTGGTCTTTCGCGTTCTCCGGCGTGTACTCGCTGTCCTGGATGATGATCTTTGCCGGCACGGGCGTGTCGGCCTCGAAGTCGGCCAGCGCCTTGAAGGCCAACGGCCCGAAGCGGGGGTTGGACTCGATGACGCCGTTGTACTTGCCGTCGACGAGCAGCTGCACCGCGTCCTTGGTGCCGTCGATCGAGAAGATCTTGATGTCGGTGCCTGGCTTCTTCCCGGCTGCCTGGATCGCGGTGACCGCACCAATACCCATCTCGTCGTTCTCCGCGTAGACGGCCGTGATCTCGGGGTGGGCCTGCAGCAGCGACGCCATCACAGTCTGACCGTCGGTGCGCGCGAAGTTCGCCGTCTGCTGAGCGACGACCTGCAGGCCGGGCGCCGTCTTGATCTGGTCCACGAACCCGCTGGTCCGGTCGGTGGTGACACCGTTGCCGGACGACCCGAGCAGGATGGCCACCTTGCCGGTGCCGCCGGTCTGCTTGATCATCTGGTCGGCGGCTCGCTTGCCCTGGGACACGAAGTTGGACCCGATGAAGGTCAGGTAGTCGCTGCACGCGGTGGCGGTGACGAGACGATCGACCGTGACGACGGGGATCTTCTTGGCCTTGGCGGCGTCGAAGGCTGGCTGCAGCCCGTCGGAGTTAAGTGGCGCGACGATCAGCAGCTGGACGCCCTGGTTGATCATTCCCTGGATGTCGGTCACTTGTTTCGCGATCTGGCTGTTCGCGTCGGTCTTGATCAGGGTCGCTCCCTGCTTGGCCGCCTCGTCAACCATGGACTGGGTCTCGGCGATGCGGAAAGCGGCGGTCTCTGGTTCCGACTGCGAGAACCCGACCTTGGCGCCCTTCATGCTCACCGAGGGGTAGCCGAGCTTGGTACGGGTGCAACCGTTCCCCGCGGCGCTGGTGCCGGCGGCGACGCTGGGGTTTGCACCTCCGGCCGCTGGCCCCCCGGACCCGCTGCTGGTGGTGTTATTGGAGCAACCGGCGGCCCCCAACCCCAGGGCGAGAGCAATGGCCGCCACGGACAGGTTGCGCGAATTCTTCGTCATCATGGGTACGGGCTCTTTTCGACAATCGACAGTGATCAAGTGGTCCGTGACGCGACCTTGCGCAACGGCACGCCCGTCGCGCTCTTCTGGGGTTGAACTGGCGGGAGTTCGACGAGAGTCAACCCCTGGTGATCGTCGCTGTCCAGAGTGATGGAGATTCGTGATCACTCCGTGACCCCAAACGCGTTGGTAGCGACTGATTCTGATCAAAGAGGGCCGATGGTGTCTTTGGCGCCTTCACTGAAGCGGTTTAAGGTCCCACCATCAATCTCGACCCATCAGGCACCGACAGGAGTGGCCAGTGGCAGCGCCGATGTTCGCCGCCGAGCGTCGTCACACCATCCTCGAGATGGTCCGGTCCAGTGGCGCCGTCTCACTCAAGGAGCTCGCCGCGAGGGTCGGTTCATCAGAGGTGACCGTGCGCCGCGACCTGCGGGCGCTGGAGGCCAATGGCTTGCTCGACCGCAAGCGAGGTGGTGCATCAATGCCTGGCGCGCTGTCGCACGAGCCCAGCTACTTGCAGAAGAGCCGGGTCGCCGCACCCGCGAAGGCGGCCATCGCCATGGCGGCGGCCACCTTGGTCGACGAGGGTGACGCCATCGCCTTGGGAGCAGGGACCACCACCCTCGAGCTGGCCCGTCGACTGACGCGCGTGCGGGAGCTGACCGTAGTGACCAACTCGGTGCTGGTGGCGACCGCGCTTGCCAGCTCGCAGTCGGAGGTCATAGTTACCGGCGGCACGCTTCGCGGAGCCACGTTCGCTCTGGTCGGGACCGGCGCGGAACACTCCCTTTCGGGCCTAAGAGTGCGCCGCGCGTTCCTGTCAGGAAACGGCCTGACGGCCAGCCGCGGTCTGTCCACGCCGAATACTGCCGCTGCCGCCGTCGACAGGGCCATTGCCAGGACGGCGCAACAGGTAGTGGTGCTCGCCGACCACACCAAGCTCGGGATCGACACCATGGTTCAGACCGTCCCAGTCGACCGCATGGCGCACGTGGTCACGGACGAGTTAGCCGACTTAGAGGAGCTTGCGGCGCTGCGTGCTGCCGGCGTCGCCGTCCATGTCGCGCCCTACGCCGCATCACCAGGGGCAGACGGAGCCGGCCCGTCCGCCGACGTCACCTAGGGCGGGCGGCCACCTTTATTATCTCTAGCGCTTGCGGTGCCCGATTTTGGTAGGACGGCACGCCGATCACCGTCTTGATGCCGCGCGAGCCAAGCAGCGCGCGGTTGCCGCGGGAGGAGTACCCCTTGTCCGCCAGGACAGCGTTAGGACGGGTCCGAGGCCGTCCCGGTCCGCTTCGGGGTACTCGGATCGCGTCCATCAGGCTGGGGAACATCGGCGAGTCATTGGCCGGACCGGGGGCCGAGCAGCAGTACCAGCGGGCGCCCCTTGCCGTCGCAGACGTGGTGCATCTTCGTGCCCAGCCCGCCGCGGGAGCGGCCGACCGCGAGGTCAGCCGGTTCGAGCAGCAGATTCTTGTGATTCGACAATGCCCCCCTGCGTCGCCCGTCAGGTTCGTCCCGTGTGGGTGGGCTCGGTTGATTGTGGAGTCCACGCTCACGTTCCAGTCGATCTCGCCGAGACCGTCGGCCTGCACGAGCAGCGCGGTGAAGCCGGTCTCAGGTGCCGTCCCCGGAGAAGCGGCGGTGTCGCTTCCACACCGTCTGCCACGGTCCGAAGTGCCCGGGTAGGTCACGCCAGGCAATCCCCGTCCGGAACCGGTACACG
This sequence comes from Actinomycetota bacterium, assembly GCA_030947625.1. Lineage (GTDB taxonomy): Bacteria > Actinomycetota > Actinomycetes > Propionibacteriales > Nocardioidaceae > Marmoricola. Next base: position 2,105 of record JALZBH010000089.1, on the reverse strand, counting down.
ATCGCCTCGACGATCGCACGGTGCTCACGAAAACGGTTGCCCCGCTCGCCCTCCGAGGACGGCATCAATGGGGCTCGATCCCTCCGGAGACACCTCGTTGCATGCCGTGGTCTGGTATCGCCGCACGGTCGAGATTCTCCCCCTCCTGACGCACGCCTGCAGCACTTCGGTGCCGTGGACTACCGCGCCCAGGTGTGGGTCAACGGCCATGTGGTGGCGCAGCACGAAGGCGGCCATACACCGTTCGTCGCGGACGTCACTGAGCGCCTGGACGGCGCCGGTCCGCAGGTGATCGTGGTCCGAGCCGAGGATCTGCCACAGGACGAGACACAGCCGCGCGGATAGCACGGCGTCCTGAAGTCACCGCGCGACATCTGGTACCACCGCACCACCGCACCACCGCACCACCGCACCACCGCACCACCGGCATCTGGCAGCTGGTGCGGCTCGAGCCGGTAGCGCCGCGCCGGATCCGCAGGCTCTGCTGGGAGTGTGACGTGCGGAGAGGCACGATTGAGGTGGACGTGCAGTTCCACGCCGCCGAAACGGTTGCCATCTGCGGCTGCAGCTGGCCCTTCACGGCGAGACCATCGCTGATGCCAGTTACGAGGTCACAGCAACCGTTGCGCGTGACGGGTTGACCCGCCAGGTGCTGCTTCCCCAAACCATGGCCGACATGCACAACGCCAGGTGGCTCTGGTCTTCTCGGCACCCTACCCTTCGGGCAACCGTCACCTTGTCGACGGGCACAGTCGGAGCGTGGACACGGTCCACAGCTATGTCGGGTTCCGGTCGGTCGACGTGTCGAAGGGCCGGTTCGCGCTCAACGGCAAGCCGCTCCACCTGCGGATGGTCCTTGCGCAGGGCTACTGGGTCGAATCCCATCTCGCTGCACCGTCCGAGTACGCACTTCGGCGGGAGGTCGAGCTCGTCAAAGAGCTTGGGTTCAACGGTGTGCGGGTGCACCAAAGGTGGAGGACCCGCGCTTCCTCTACTGGTGCGACACGTTGCGGGTCGTCGTGTGGGAGGAGCTACCGGCGGCATACCAATGGTCCGCGACCGCGATTGCCCGCGCCACCAGGGAGTGGCTCGAGGTCCTCGAACGCGATGTCAGCGTCCCAAGCGTCGTGGCGTGGGTCCCATGAACGAGGGCTGGGGAGCCTGCGCTGCAGTCGAATCCGTCCCAACGCCCCCTGGTCCAGGCGCTGTTCCCCCTGGCCGAGGCCTACGACGGTAGCCGTCAGTCGTCGCCAACGTCGGCAGGGAACACGTTCTGACCGATATCGTGACCGTGCACGACGACACCCAGGACGAGCATGCCCTGCGGGCGCGTTACGGCGGCCCAGAGGGAGTCGAATTAAGCTTGAGCCAGGGCCAACCGGGATAACGCCCGGTGCTGCTGCACGGTGTCACCCTAGACGACAAGCCGTTAATGCTCAGTGAGTTTGGCGGAGTCTGCTACCGGGCCGGCACGGACTTTGGGAGCGGATACGGCGTCGCCGACGACGAAGAGACCTTTCTGGCCCGGCACCAAGTCTGCTGAACGCCGTTCCTCGACAGCCCGGTCCTGGCCGGCTTCTGCTACACCCAGCTCACCGACACGGGGCAAGAACCCAACGGCCTGCTGACCGAGGACCGGCAGCCGAAAGCCCATGTCACCGTGTTGCGGGCGAGCACCGACCGACCCTCCCAGGCCGTCCTGACCGACATCATCTTCGCGCAGGCACGCACCGACCCGGGCAGCACTGTCGACGCCGGTCACTCCAGTGACACATGTCAGCGGGCACGGCACGTCGCGGAACCATACGGCCATGGGCGACCAGCTCAGCGGGGGGTGAGCGGACGCGTATCCCGCCCGCCGGAGCTGTCTCCGTGGGGGCTTCGTGGTCCTGGCGGGGCCCCCAAGGCGAACGACTGTCGCGAGTCTTGCCTGCGGACCCCGCGCACCTGCGCACGCCAGGAGCTGGCTCAGGCAGCGCCCATGACCAGGCCCTCGATCTGGTGCTTCTGCACGATCGGCTCGAGTTCGTCGACGATCGGGCACTTCAGATGGCTCTGACCGCTTTCGGGCAGCCGCTGCCAGTACCCGTGGGTGACCGCCAGGT
>JALZBH010000022.1 GCA_030947625.1 Actinomycetota bacterium | reverse complement strand
CCACGGTGATCCTGCACGAGATGGCGCACATGTGGTTCGGCGACCTGGTGACGATGCGCTGGTGGGACGACCTGTGGCTCAACGAGTCCTTCGCCGAGTGGGCGTGCTACCACGCCGCGGTCGAGGCTACCGAGTTCGACGAGTCGTGGACCGGCTTCGCCAACGCCCGCAAGAACTGGGCCATCCGGCAGGACCAGCTGCCGAGCACCCACCCCATCGCTGCCGACAACTACGACTTGCGAGCCGTCGAGGTGAACTTCGACGGGATCACCTACGCCAAGGGCGCATCGGTGCTCAAGCAGCTGGTGGCGTGGGTGGGGCTGGACAACTTCCAGGCCGGACTCCGGGACTACTTCGAGGAGCACGCCTACGACAACACCGAGTTCAGCAACCTGCTGGCGGCGCTGGAGAAGGCAAGCGGTCGTGAGCTCGACTCGTGGGCCAACGAGTGGCTGCAGATGGCCGGGGTCAACACGCTGTCAGCGCGATTCGAGCTGGATGCGGAGGGCAGGTTCACCACATTCGCTGTCGCCCAGTCGGCGACTCCCGAGTGGCCGACGCTGCGACGGCACCGGCTCGGCGTCGGCCTGTACGACGACCGGGACGGCCGGTTGGTCCGGCGTACCTACGTCGAGACCGACATCAGCGGCGAGCTCACCGAGGTGCCCAAGCTCGTCGGCGAGCCGCAGCCAGACCTGCTGCTGATCAACGACGGTGACCTTGCCTACGCCAAGATCCGTCTCGACGAGCGCTCGCTGGCGACTGTGGTCGGCGGTCTTGGCCGGCTAGAGGACTCCCTGGCTCGGGCGCTGTGCTGGGGAGCGGCTTGGGACATGACCCGGGACGCCGAGATGAGGGCTTCGGACTTCGTCGAGCTGGTGCTCGCCAACATCGCCACTGAGACCGACGCATTCGGCTCGAGCACGCTGCCGCTCTACGCTGCCCAGGCGGTCAACTCGTTGTCCGCTCCGGCGAACCGACCCGCGCTCAAGGACAGATGGGAGCGCGGGCTGCGTCGGCTGGTCGAGGAGTCCGAGCCGGGCAGCGACCACCAGCTGAGCTTCGTGCGGGCCTATGCCACGGCGGCGCGCAGCAACGAGGCGCTGGCGATGCTCGAGGGGCTGCTCGACGGGTCGCAGACGAGTCCCGGGCTGGTTGTGGACGCCGACCTGCGCTGGTCACTGCTCGTCGGCCTGGCGTGCGCCGGCCGCGTCGGAGAGGATCAGATCGCGGCCGAGCTTGCTCGAGACAACACCATCTCGGGCCAGGAGAACGCGGCATCGGCCCTGGCCTCACTTCCAGATGCCGGCATCAAACAGGAGTCCTGGGAGCGCGCGGTCGAGGTCGCCGACACTCCCAACGAGACCCAGCGCTCGATTGCGCTTGCCTTCCAGCGCCCAGACCAGAGCGACGTGCTGGCGCCGTACGCGGAGAAGTACCTCATCGCGGCCGAGACCGTGGTGGCCCGGCTGGGCACCCACAAGGCGGCATTCGTGCTGGAGTACATGTTCCCCCGTCCGCTGGCCTCCGAGGAGCTGCTCGAGCGGGTGGACGCCTGGTTGGCCAGCTCGAACGCCGACCCCGTCGCGAAGAGGTACGTCGCGGAGGGGCGCGCCGACGTGGTCCGCTACCTGGCCGCGCAGGACAAGGACGCCAGGCCGAGCGGCTAGGGCTGCGAGTCGTGCAGGGTGGTCGGCTGGCGGGCCGCCTCGGCGAGCATGGCCAGTCCACGCTTGATGGCGCCAAGCAGGTCGCCTATCGCGAAGGCCGACTGCATCGCGACCGCCGCCAGCTTGACGGCGGAGTCGTCCAGGTCACGTCGTACGTCGGCCCCCGTGACGATCTCGAGCAGCCGACCGGCCGGGTCGACCATGACCAGCACGCTGCGCTCGGGGGCCACCAGGCTCGCATGCAGCCGTTCGGCGAACGGACGCGACTCCGAGTCCGCGGCCCCGACGTACACCGAGAACTCGTAACGGCAGATCGTCTCGGCATCCCGGATCGCCCGGTCGATCTCGAACCGCTGCGCGGCCGAGAACCCCTCACCAGCGGGCACTGACGCCTCCGGTCTGCTCCCGGGCGTTCTCGAGCACGGCCGATGAGACCCCGTCGACCGCAGCAACTCCCTTGTCCGGACCGCCGAACCACTCGGTTTCCGCGCGCCAGGCGTGACCCGGCTCGTAGCCACGCTTGTGCATCATCGAGGGCAGCGACACCAACAGGCTGATCGCCAGCGCCAGCGAGAGAGGGATCAAGAACAGCACCAGCAGAAACTGGAAGCCGGAGACGTGCGGTTCCGGAGCCCAGGCTCTCGGAGCGTCGGCAGAGGCCGGACTCGAGGCGAGGGACACAGCCAGGCACAGGCTCATCGCGACGCCAAGACGGGCTCCGCGCCTGAGGTGACTGAACACACCGCAAGGATAGCCAGTGCGGGCTTGGACGGACCCACTGCAGTCCGTAACCTCCCTCCCATGCCCTTGCTGGAGATGCCGCCGACGTGTCGGGACACGCACAGCTGGACATGCGCGACCGTCTATGACTGGACCCACAACGAGAAGCTCGCCCATGCGGCAACCTGGTTGATCGGTACGCCGCTGAAGATCGCCTGGCTGGTCATCCTCGCAGTCGTGTTCCGCTGGTTGGCTTACCGCACCATCGAACGCATGGTCCGCCGAGCCGAAGCCGGCTTGCTTCCGTCGCGTTTCACCTCCGTTCCCGGCCGCGCACAGGAGTCCGACTCCAGGCAGGTCGCCACCCGTCGTGGGCAGCGGGCCAAGAGCTTGGGGTCGTTGATGAAGAGCCTCGCCACCGGCGTGATCTTCGGGGTGGTCGGAGTGATGATCCTTTCCGCGGTGGGCTTCGACATCGCCCCGATCCTTGCCAGTGCGGGCGTGCTGGGGCTGGCGATCGGCTTCGGCGCGCAGAGTCTGGTCAAGGACTTCCTGTCCGGGATCTTCATGGTCTTCGAGGACCAGTACGGCGTCGGTGACACCGTCACCCTGGGCGACATCACCGGGACCGTGGAAGCCGTCAGCCTTCGGGTGACCCGCATGCGATCGGCCGACGAGACGGTGTGGTACGTCCGGAACGGCGAGATCCTCAAGGTGGGCAACCAGAGCCAGAGCTAAGCACTCGAGACGCACCTCGGTGCGGCAGGTAGGCGTCATCGAGCACAATGGGGCGGTGTCCACCTTCTATGACCAGATCGGCGGCTTCGACACGATCGCCGGCATCGTCGCCCGGTTCTACGAAGGGGTCGCGGAGGATGAGGTGCTGCGCGCGGTGTACCCGGAAGACGATCTCGCACCGGCGCAGGAGCGGTTCACGTTGTTCCTGGTCCAGTACTGGGGCGGTCCGACGACGTACTCCCAGACGCGCGGGCATCCCCGCCTGCGGATGCGGCATGCGCCGTTTGCGGTCACCCCCACCGCCAAGGAGCACTGGTTGCGGCGTTTCCGCACTGCGCTGGACCAGGCGCCGCTCACTCCCGAGCAGGATGCCCAGTTCTGGGACTACGTGACCAATGCGGCCGAGTCGATGGTGAACACGCTGGAAGAGGTCTAGGCGCCTTCGGCGGCGTCCAGCTCGGCGAGCAGCCGTTCGCGCTGTGAGGAGGCAAACGTCGTCGGGCCGTCGCTCACGGCGTCGTAGGCGACCACCACTACGTCGCTGTGGGCAAGCTGCTCAGTCCCGTCGTGAACATCAGCCGAGATGGTGAACGAGCGCTCACCTACCCCGCTGATCCATGACCCCACGACGTACGGCTCGCGCCGGAACAGCATCGGTCGGCGGTACTCGATGTCGGTGCGCGCGATCACATGACGCGACCAGGGCCCGTCGGTCTTGTGCCGCAGGCTCATCAGGTACTGGATCCGCGCTTCCTGGAAGAACTCGACGTACTGGACGTTGTTGACATGGCGGTAGGCGTCCACATCCGACCACCGGACTCGCAATGGGTACTCGTGGCACGGTGACCCGGATCGCGACAGGTCCAAGAGACGCCGGGAGATTGCGGGCTCGCGGTACCCCTCCAGCGCCTCCCGCTCGCGGGGGTCGATCCGGCGCGGCAGCTCGGTCTCGAAGCGGTACGGCACCAGCTTGGTGCTAGCCCGTAGGTGCACCTGACGGCCGCCGCTCCCGTCGGTAAAGACCTCGTACTCCATGGTGAACGACGCCGCGCGGATCTCGCTCACCCAGCTCTCGATCGACACCGGCGCAGGGCGAAACACCAGAGGCGCGACGAAGTCGAGCTCATGCCGAGCCACTACGACGCCTTCGCCCAGCTCCTCACCACCCCGAAAGCTGGGGTGCTCGGCCATCATGTCGATGCGGGCCTCTTGCAGGTAGTCGACGTACGTCACGTTGTTGACGTGGCCGAGCAGATCCATGTCCGCCCAGCGAAGGGGGCATTCGTAGCGGTGCCGCACGGGTCGATCGTGACAGGCCGGTCTCCGCGTCCCAGAGCCAGGTGGCGCCCTCGCGTGAGGGGACCTACCCGCGGCATAGAGTTGCCACCGACAGCATCCACCCAGGATCGGAGCAGGCAACATGCCGGAGGCAGTGATCGTTTCCGCGGCACGGTCGCCCATCGGGCGGGCCAACAAGGGTTCGCTGAAGGACTTCCGCCCAGACGATCTCACTGCACTGGTCATCCGGGCGGCGTTGGACAAGGTTCCTGAGCTGGACGCCAAGGACATCGAGGATCTCTACCTCGGCTGCGGGCTGCCGGGGGGTGAGTCCGGCAACAACATGGGGCGGATCGTCGCCGTACTTCTGGGCTATGACCACCTCCCGGGGGCAACGATCACGAGGTACTGCTCCTCGTCGGTGCAGACCACGCGGATGGCGTTCCACGCGATCAAGGCAGGTGAGGGCGACGTCTTCATCTCGGCTGGTGTCGAGACCGTCTCCCGGTTTGCCAGGGGTACGTCGGACCACTGGCCCGACACTCACAACCCAGTGTTCGCGGAGGCCGAAGCCCACGCCGAAGTCCTGGCCAAGGGTGGCCAGGACTGGCATGACCCTCGGCAGGACGACCGGCTGCCCGATGCCTACGCGGCGATGGGCCAGACCGCCGAGAACGTCGCTCGGCTACGAGGTCTGGATCGCAAGGAGCTCGACGAGTTCGGCGTACGCAGCCAGAACCTCGCGGAGAAGGCCATCAACGACGGCTTCTGGGCGCGCGAGATCACCCCGGTGACCACGCCCGATGAGACCTTGGTCAGCGCCGACGACGGCCCGCGCGCGGGGGTCACCTACGAGGCGGTCTGCGAACTGCAACCGGTGTTCCGTCCCGATGGTGTGGTCACTGCGGGCAACTGCTGCGCGCTGAACGACGGGGCGGCCGCGGTCGTGGTGATGTCCGACACCAAGGCCGCGGAGCTCGGCCTGATGCCGCTCGCCCGAATCGTCTCGACCGGCGTGACCGGGTTGTCTCCGGAGATCATGGGGCTTGGTCCGGTGGAGGCGTCCAGGCAGGCGCTGGCTCGGGCCAACATGAGCATCGGAGATATCGACCTGGTCGAGATCAACGAGGCCTTCGCCGCGCAGGTGGTGCCGTCGTACCAGGATCTCGGGGTCGACCTGGACCGGCTCAACATCAACGGCGGGGCGATCGCAGTCGGCCACCCCTTCGGCATGACCGGCGCCCGGCTGCAGAACACGATGTTGAACTCCTTGGACTGGCACGACGCTACGACCGGGCTGATCACCATGTGCGTCGGCGGCGGTCAGGGCATGGCGCTCATCCTCGAGCGCCTCTCCTGATCCGCGACCCGGCTCTTACGTGCGTATTTTTCCCGCCGACCCGGCTCTTACGTGCGCGCAAACGCTGCCGACCCGGCTCTTGCGTGCAGAGACAATGCACGTTCAAGCCGGGTCGGCGACAAATTTGTGCACGTTCAAGCCGGGTCGGCGTCAAACTTGCGTGAGCGTCAGGACTGGTTGAGGACCGCTTGCACGGCGACCTGGATGGCGATCTTGTCGCCGATCAGGAGCCTGCCTCCGTCGAGTGGGATGTTGAAGTCGATGCCGAAGTCCTTGCGGTTGATCTCCGCAGTCGCCTCGAAGCCGATCCGGGTCCCGCCCCACGGGTCGGTCTCCTGACCGAGGAACTCCACAGAGAGCTCGACCGGCTTGGTGACCTTGTTGACGGTCAGCTCTCCGGTGGCCGTCGTCCCGTCGAACGCGGTGGTCTTGAACGTCATCGGGTCGGCAGTCTCCACCCCGAAGAAGTCCGAGGAGCGCAGGTGGTTGTCACGTTGCGGTTCGCGGGTGTTGACCGAGCTGAGGTCGATGGTGGCCTCGGCACGAGTGTCGCCCAAGGAGCCTCCGGTAGTCACCGTGCCCTCGAACTTCTCGAACTGGCCGCGTACCTTGCTCATCAGGTGCCGAACCGTGAACCCGACCTCCGAGTGGGCCGGGTCGATGGTCCAGGTGCCTGACGCAATCTGGTTGGTGTCGGTGCTCATTCGACCGCTCGCTCTCGTCTCGCCCCGACCTGACGCCGGCTAGTACAAGGTTGAACTAAGTGGTCGGTCGAGGTATTCCGTGGTGACTCGGTTTCCTCCATCGTCGCGTGTCCGCCCGGGCTCCTACACTCGGGCCATGAGTGGGGGAACTCGGACACGAACGCGGACGCGCTGGCTCAATGCCGAGCAGCAGCGGGCTTGGCGTGCGTACGTCATTGGTACGACGCTGCTGCTGGACAGGCTCGACCGCGATCTTCGCCAGGCACACGACATCTCCTTGGACGAGTACGAGATCTTGGTCCGTCTCGCCGAGTCCCCGAACCGGCGGATGCGGATGGCGATCCTGGCCGACGCCATGTGCCACTCACGGAGCCGGATCACCCATACGGTGGGGCGGATGGAGCGGGCCCACTGGGTGATCCGTAACCCGTCGCCCGATGACGGCCGCGGTGTCGACGCGGTGCTCACCGACGCCGGGCACGAGCTGCTCGTAGAAGCTGCCCCAGTGCACGTCGAGGGCGTACGCCGCCATCTCGTCGAGCTTGCCGACGCAGGCGAGCTCGGGTCCGTCGGTGCGTTGTTCAACCGGGTCGCGGACGCGTTGATGCCCGATCATCCGAAGGCGATCGACATCCGCTAGTCGCGGGTCAGCCGCCGGTGGGTGACCCGGTGAGGGCGGGCAGCTTCCGCTCCGAGCCGTTCGACCTTGTTGGCCTCGTAGGAGGCGTAGTTGCCCTCGAACCAGAACCAGTTCCCGGGCTCGTCGTCGGTCCCCTCCCACGCCAGGATGTGGGTGGCCGTGCGGTCCAGGAACCACCGGTCGTGCGAGGTGATCACCGCGCACCCGGGGAACTCCAGCAGCGCATCCTCCAGAGAGGACAGGGTCTCGACATCAAGGTCGTTCGTCGGCTCATCGAGCAGCAGCATGTTGCCCCCCATCTTCAGGGTCAGCGCGAGGTTGAGCCGGTTGCGCTCCCCACCGGAGAGAACTCCCGCCTTCTTCTGCTGGTCGGGGCCCTTGAACCCGAAGGAGGCGACGTACGCCCGCGAGGGCATCTCGAAGTTCGCCACCTTGATGAAGTCGAGCCCGTCTGAGACGACCTCCCACACGTTCTTGGTGGCCTCTATGCCACCTCGGCTCTGGTCCACGTAGGCGATCTTCACGGTCTGGCCGATCGTGAGGGCGCCGGCGTCGGGATCCTCTTCGTCGATGATCATCCGAAACAGGGTGGTCTTGCCCACCCCGTTGGGACCGATCACGCCGACGATGCCAGCCCGGGGCAGCTTGAACGACAGGTTCTCGATGAGCACCCGGTCGCCGAAGCCCTTGCTCAGCTTCTCCGCCTCGAGCACCACGTCGCCCAGACGCGGACCGGCGGGGATGTTGATCTCGGCAGAGTCGATCTTGCGCATCCGCTCTGCCTCGGCGGCCATCTCGTCGTACCGAGCCAACCGTGACTTGCTCTTGGCCTGACGAGCCTTGGGGTTCGAACGCACCCACTCCAGCTCGCGCTCAAGCATCTTGGCGCGCTTCGCGTCCTTGGCGCCCTCGATCTTCAGCCGGTCCTTCTTGGTCTCCAGATAGGTCGTGTAGTTGCCCTCGTAAGGGTGGGTCTTCCCGCGGTCCAGCTCGAGGATCCATCTCGCCACGTTGTCCAGGAAGTACCGGTCGTGAGTTACGGCAAGTACGGCGCCGGGGTACGACGCAAGGTGACCTTCCAGCCATTGGACCGACTCGGCATCGAGATGGTTGGTGGGCTCGTCGAGCAGCAGCAGGTCGGGCTGCTGCAACAGCAGCTTGCACAGCGCGACCCGACGGCGCTCTCCGCCGGAGAGGGTGTCGACGAGCGACTCCGGTGGCGGGCAGCGCAGTGCATCCATCGCCTGGTCCAGCCGGCTGTCGAGATCCCATGCACTGGCGTGGTCGAGGTCAGTCTGGAGGTCGCCCATCTCGGCGAGCAGCTTGTCGTAGTCCGCGTCAGGGTCGGCGAGCTCCTCGGAGATTGCGTTGAAGCGGTCGAGCTTCGAGCTGACCGTCACAACCGCCTCCTTGATGTTCTCCAGGACGGTCCTGCCTTCGGTCAGGGGGGGTTCCTGCTGCAACATCCCGACCGTGGCGCCCGGGTCGAGGATCGCGTCCCCGTTGCTGGCTGTGTCCAAGCCCGCCATGATCCTGAGCAGCGTCGACTTGCCGGTGCCGTTGGGGCCGACAACGCCGATCTTCGCGCCGTGTAGGAACGACAAGGTCACGTTGTCGAGGACGACCTTCTCGCCATGGGCCTTGCGCACGTTGCGCAGGGTGAACACGTACTCCGCCATGACGACAGAGCCTACGGTGGTGCTCAGGCGGCGGGCTCGACGGGCTGTCCCTGTGAGTCCAGCTGGGGACCGTCGGCCGCGTAGCCGTGCACTACCTGGCGGACCGCCTCGTCTCGCGCCGGATCGGTCTGGGTCTTGAGGCTCTTCAAGAACGAGCTGGTGCCCTTGGTCAGATCGTGCCCTACGAAGGTGGCATCGACGATCCAGCTGACCGACTTGGGCTGTCCCTCACGCTCCCACACATCAACCCGAACCCGACCGTGCACGACGACCGCATCTCCGCGGCGTACCGACTCGGCGACGTTCTTGCCCAGCGATCGCCAACAGTTGACCGTGTACCACGAGGTCTCGCCGTCGACCCAGGTGCCGGCCTTGTTGTAGCGCGGCGTGCAGCCGACCCGGAACGAGGAGCATCGGGACTCGCCCACCTCGCGCACATCGACGTCGTTGCCCACCCAGCCCTGCAGGGTCACATAGGACTCGTTCATCTGCTTCTCCTCACCTGGTCCTGGTGGCAGCGTGGACCCGCGCATCGACATTCGGTGAGCGGCTCAGAGGCGGCAGTGGAGATCGCGGCCGACCATGCCGGCTGTGGATGCGAGGTGGTCAGCCGCGTGCACGATGCAGGCCGTCGCGGGCTCTGCCGTACGCCGTCAGCTCGGCCTCGATGGGCTTGACCACGAGCTTGTCGGTGACCGAGGTGACGCCGGCTCGCAACCGCCGGTCGGCCTTGCGCGCCCGCGCCTGCGACCCGATCCGGATCAGCACTCGCGCCAGCAGCGCCAGCAGTACGCCGAGGGCCACGCCGGCCACCAGGAGCAACGTCGGCACCGGAAACCCGTGGTACGTCGGCGTCCCGGGCTGGGGAACCCGCAGGTACCCCATCACCGCCAGAGTGCCCAGCCAGAGGGCGCCGGCGGCTGCGACGACCAGCAGCACCCACTGCAACGCCCGAACCCCTCGGCACCAAGCGGGAGTCCCGCGCATGCCGAGGTCTGTGCCGGAGACCGCACGGTCGAGCTCGTCGGTCAGGTCCGCCGAATGCCCCGTCGCGGCTCGGCGTACGGCGCTCGCCCAGGGCCTGGACAACCCATTCGAAGCCTCGTCGCCGACCGCGCGCAGAGCCGACTCGACCCGGGCCTGTTGGACGTGGCTCGCCGCCGGCAGCGACGACCGCGCCCGGTTCACCAGGTCCGCCTCTCGCGAGCCGCGGTCCAGATGCAGTCGGCGAAGGGGGTCCGGTCGCAGCTTCGACAGCCACGCGGTCACCGGCCAGCCGGTCGCCTGCTGAGCTCGCAGAGCCGTGGACTTGCGCACCGCCGAGACGACCAGCGGCACTCCCGCGGCGTCGGCGACCGCATCGTTCAGCTCGATCCTCTCGCGATCGCCTAGCCGATGTGGCTTCGCATCCCCATTGACCTCGCTGAGCCGTGCGGCCGCTGCCGAGATGTCCGCACCGAGCCGAGTCCGCGCGGCGGCCTTGTCCGCAACCCGGCGAGCGATCTCCGTGCGCAGCTGGGCCAATCCCTCGCCGGTGCGCGCGGAGGTGGCCACGACGGGTACGCCGGCGAGTCCGTCGACATCCAGGAGTCGGCGGACATCGGCAAGGACGCCCGGACGCTGAACCGCGGACAGCACATCGATCTGGTTGAGCACGACCAACATCACCTCACCATGGGCGGCCAGTGGCTGCAGGAACCGCCGGTGGATCGCCAGGTCGGCATACTTCTGCGGGTCGAGGATCCACACCAGCAGATCTGCCAGCCCGACGAACCTCTCCACCTCGAGGTAATGGGCCACCTCGACGGAGTCGTGGTCGGGAAGGTCCAGCAGCACCAGCCCGTCGAGCTGGTGCTGGGACTTGTCACGGCCGACGTCACGACCGGCGTCGAGCACGGAGTCGTGGACCACTTGGTGGCGCGTGGGTATGCCGAGCCACTCGAGCAGCTCACCGGCCCCTTCGTCTCCCCAGACGCAGGCAGTGGCGTGCGAGGTGGTCGGCCGCCGGACGCCGACCCGGGCGAGGTCCAACCCGGTCAGTGCGTTGAACGTCGACGACTTGCCGGACCCGGTGGCACCTGCCAGCGCGACGACCGTGTGGTCGGGGGAGAGTCTCAACCGCGACTGTGCGCGGGAGAGTACGGCGGCGGCGCTCTCCACCAGCTCGTCGTCGAGCCGTCCACGAGTCGCCTCGACGGCCTCGGTCAGTCCGTCGATCCGGCCGCCGAGCTCACCGCGCTTGCCGGCCAGCCGTAACGCGCCTTGGACCAGTGAGGTCACCGGTCGACCCCGGCGACCCGCTGGTCGTCAACACGACGTGCCGCCGCCCGCATGGTCTGCGCCGCGTCGGGCAGTAGCTCCAGCGCCTCCAGCCGGTCCAGGAAGCGCTGTCGCTCCTGGGCCATCAGCTCCCGCACGCGTTGGCCGAGGTCCTTGCGCGCGGCGGCCGCGAGCCGGCGTACGGCCTGGTCGCCGAACACCGCCTCGAGCACCTTCTGCCCGACCACCGCGGAACCGCCGGCGATGCCCACCTCGGCTCCTGTGAGGCCACCGGTACTGGCGAACACCACCACCATCAGCGAGACCGCCAACCCGTTGACGCCGTACGCGAGGAATCGCGCGGTGCCACGCTTGTCGGCGCCCTCGGTGCTGACCATCTCCAGTACGCCGTGCTGCCAGTCGCGGATCATCCGGTCTGCACGGCCGCGGAAGTCCCGAGACGCGCGGGACAGGTCGGTGCCGTCCTCGAGCAGCGCCCGGCCGGCCTCCACGGAGCGCCACGACGCGTCTGTCCGCTCGGCGGCCGCCTCGGCGTGTTCGAGGATCAACGTCTGCAGGCCCGACTCGACCGCCACGGTCACCCGGCGCGCCTGCTGTGGTTTGCCCAGGAAGGCGTTGGTGAGCCGGTCCCGGAGCCAGCTGATCTTGGACTCCAGCGACTTGAACAGCTCGCCGGTGCCGACGAACTCCTGCCACCGTGCGAGCACCTCGCCGCGAAGGAGGGTGCCGTCGGCCGAGGCCTTGTCGACCTCGTCGACTGCCTGCTGGTAGGCCTGCTCGACGTCGAGGCGCAACCGGCCAACCATGGTGTCCTGGGCCGTGCAGGCATCGGCGACTACGTGGGTCTCGCGGGCAACCGAGGCGATTGCCCCGTTCAAGGTCTGCCGGACGACTGCCGAGCGGGCCTCGGCGTCCGCGGCCAGCGACTTCAGCCAGCTCCGAACCTCGGCGACCTGGGATTCCGGGAGCAGCTTCTCCTCCCCGACGTCGCTCTCCGCAACCACAAACAGGGGCGAGTCCTTGAGGCCGCGGTCGGTGAGCATCCGGGCCAGATGGCCGGTCACCTCGTGGATGGCGTCTGGCGGCGTGCGGTCCAGCACGATCGCTACGGCGGCGCTGCGGTCCGCGGCCTGCCGGAGGAAGTCCCACGGAACCTTGTCGGCGTACCTGGCAGCGGAGGTGACGAACAGCCACAGGTCCGCGGCCGCGAGAAGCTGGGTGGCCAGCACTCGGTTGCGCTCCTCGACCGAGTCGATATCGGGGGCGTCGAGCAGTGCAAGGCCCTCGGGAACCGCCGTTGAGGCCACCAGCAGCAACGCGCCCGGGTCGACGGAGGCCCGCCTGGTGCGTTCGAGCTCGGGAAGGATGCGGGCCTGGTCGAACCAGCCGACGTCGGCGGGATTGTGGACCAGGACCGGCGACCGCGTCGTCGGCCGGAGTACGCCGGTCTCGGTGACCCGCTGTCCGACGATCGAGTTCACCAGCGTGGACTTTCCGGCGCCGGTCGAGCCGCCGACGACCGCAAGCAGTGGAGCGTCGATCTGCCGCAGCCGCGGCAGCACATAGTCCTCGAGCTGGTCGACCATCTCGGCGCGCAGCTGCCGCGCCTGGACGACCTCAGGCAGCTGCAGCGGCAGCCGAGCCTGGCGCAACGACTCGAGCAGCCGCTCGAGCGCGTCGATCATCTGCACCGGTGCAGTCGACTCGCTCATCGGCGGTCACCTACGACGTCAGGGGCTCCGGATCGTTGCGGCCAGATGACGTGCGGACGAAGGGCGCGCATCCGACCGGCGTACTCCTGGCCGAGCTGGGCGAAGTCGCGCGGGGGGGTACCCCGCAGGTAGCGGTGATGCAGGAAGCCGAGCTCGATCGCGTTGCGCTGGTACTCGACCATCACCCGTCGGGCCTGCGGCCCGCCTACTCTGGCGGCGTACTTGCGGCAGACTCGTCGCGCGGGGATACGCACCAGCCACGGGACCTCAGCAGAGTCGAGGAAGCCCCGGCGGGAGCAGTCGGTCAGCGCCTCGGCCAGCAGCCGGCCTTCACGCCGTCGCGTCCAGACGGCAAAACCCGCAAGGAAGAAGAACGCGGGCACCATCAAGAACACGTACGT
Source organism: Actinomycetota bacterium (assembly GCA_030947625.1). Classification (GTDB taxonomy): domain Bacteria; phylum Actinomycetota; class Actinomycetes; order Propionibacteriales; family Nocardioidaceae; genus Marmoricola. The sequence goes on along the minus strand of JALZBH010000022.1, from coordinate 8,163 downwards.
CGGCACCGCGTCGCGGCCGCCGTTGAGCATCAGCGCGCCGTTCCACAGCGAGTGCGCGCAGACCGCGAGCAGATAGCCCACGAACGGCGCCACGACCATGACGACGCGACTGCGGCTGTTGACGGCAATGCCGACGCCGATGCCGGTGAACGCGGTGAAGAGCGGATGGGCGAACGGGCTGAACACCCCCCGGACGACGAACAGCCCGACGGCGCTCTCGAGTCCGCCGGTGCTGCCGTGGCCGCCCATGTATGCCGAAGCGAGGTAGAGAATGTTCTCCATGAAGGCGAAGCCGACACCGACCATGCCGGCGTACACGATCCCGTCGAGAATCCCGTCGATCTCATTGCGCCGGAAGAACAACAGCAGCACGATGAACAGCCCCTTGGCAGCCTCCTCGGTCACCGGTGCGACGACGGAGCCCATCGTCGCCTGGGAGCCGCCGAAGGTGAAGTGGTCGAAGACCTGCAGGACCAGGGCGGCGCTGGTCGCGACGAACGCTCCCCAGCCCAGGCCGAGCAACAACAGCGACCTGGGCTCGGGCTCGTAGCGGTCCAGCCAGAGGTAGCAACCGACCACCGGGCCGACCGGCACAGACGCAAGCAGCAGCCCGATCACCAGCGCACCGGGAGCCCCCGAGGCGAGCAGCACCAGCGACATCCCGCCCGCGCCGACCAGCACAACCACGATCACCAGTGCGGTGAAGGTGGCGTTGTGCCGACGGGAGTACATGCCGAAAGCCTAACCACGCGCGGAGTCGTAGAGTGCTGTGGTGAGCGATGACCAGACTCTGCACACCGAGAGCCATGATCCCGCCGTGCCTGCGGCGTACGCCGAGTTCATGCTGACCGGCTGGGGCGAACGCGAGCTGGAGCTCCCGCCGCACCCGGTCAGCACCTGGGCGGCCGCCCGGCGCGAGCAGCTGGCCGGTCTGTTCCCGGGTGAACGGCTGGTCGTCCCGGCCGGCACGTTCAAGGCGCGGTCCAACGACACCGACTACCGCTTCCGAGCCGAGACTGCGCACACGTACCTCTGCGGCAACCAGACCACCGACGCAGTGCTGGTCATCGACGATGGCGAGGCGACCCTCTACGCCAGGCCACGCAGCTCACGGACGACCGACGAGTTCTTCCGCGACCGGCAGTACGGCGAGCTGTGGGCCGGGCGCAGACCGTCGCTGCACGAGATCTCCGACTCCCTCGGCCTGCCGACGCGGCACATCGACGAGCTGGGCGCTCGGCTCGGCCTGTCGGCAAAGACTCGCGTGCTCCGCGGCGTCGATGCTGCCGTCGACGCGCTGGTTATGGCCGACGCCGGCCGCGACCAGGAACTCGCCCGGGTGCTCTCAGAGATGCGCCTGGTCAAGGACGACTGGGAGCTCGCCGAGCTGCAGCACGCCTGCGACGTCACCACGCTCGGGTTCACCGACTGCGTCCGCGAGTGGGAACAGGCAGTGGAGCATGGCGAGCGCTGGGTTGAAGGGACGTTCGCTCGCCGGGCAAGGGTGATGGGCAACGACATCGGCTACGACTCGATCGTCGGCGGTGGCCGGCACGCTACCACGCTGCACTGGGTCGACAACTCCGGCCCGCTCACGCCCGGTGAGCTGGTGCTGCTCGACATGGGGGCCGAGGTCTCGTCGCTGTACACCGCCGACGTGACCCGCACCCTCCCCGTGGATGGCCACTTCTCGACGCTGCAACGCGAGCTGTACGACGTCGTACTCCGGGCCCAGCAGGCCGGCATCGACGCCGTCCGCCCGGGGGTTCCCTTCCGGGCGCCGCATCGAGCGGCCATGGAGGTCATCGTCAGCGCCTTGGATGAGATGAAGCTGCTGCCCTGCTCCGCCGAGGAGGCGTTGAGCCGGGACAGCATGGTGTACGCCCGTTGGACGCTGCACGGCACCAGCCACATGCTCGGCATGGACGTCCACGACTGCGCTGCCGCGGCACCCGAGACCTACTCCGAGGGCGACCTCGCCGAAGCCATGGTGCTCACCGTGGAGCCGGGGCTGTACTTCCAGGAGGACGACCTGCTGGTTCCCGAGGAGCTGCGTGGCATCGGCATCCGGATCGAGGACGACGTCGTGGTCACCGCGGACGGTGCTCACAACCTCTCGGCTCGACTGCCGCGCGACCCCGGCTCCGTCGAGGAGTGGATGGCCTCGCTGCGTGGCTGAGGGCCCGTATCCTTCTGAAGTGCCAGCCTCCGTAGCTCAGCTGGATAGAGCAGCGGCCTTCTAATCCGCCGGTCACAGGTTCGAGTCCTGTCGGGGGCACCCGTTGTCCGTAGAGAACCGGCCTCCCGCTTCAGTTCGCCCACAGATCGCCGGAAACCGCTCTCCTGGTCACCGCGGCGTGCCAGAATTAGGTGATGGCCCGGAAAGTATGAGTTTCCGGGCCATCGGCGTCCCTCCGAACCGAAGTTCTTTGGGACACCCCTGTTGTATCCCGGCCGCCGACGCGGACGCAAGAGGCCGAGGAGAATTCGTCTGAAAAAACTTGGGGGCCTGCGGCCTCATACTCCGCAGGCCCGCACCATTTGTACGACGAGCCGACCCCCGATCTCGGCTGCGACACGCTCAGGGCGTGGTCGGACTCACGCGGGAGGCATGGTCCCGTTCACGGGCCCACGGGCACCGTCGGCGTAGGCCGCGAACTCGTCCCTGAGCCGGCGCTTCGCTGCCGGGTCGAGGAACGACATCTCGACGCCCGCCCGGGCCAGGTGGGCAACACCGGCGACATCAAGATCGAGCAGGTCCGCTGCGACGGCGTACTCCTGGTTGAGCGTGGTCGCGAACATCGGCGGGTCGTCGCTGTTGATACAGAACCGCACGCCGGCATCGCGGAACTCACGCAACGGGTGCTCGGCGAGGCTGGCCACAGCTCCGGTGGCTAGGTTCGAGGACGGACAGACCTCGAGAGGGATCCGCTGCTCGGCAAGGTAGGTCAGCAGGTGCGGGTCCCGGACCGCGGACGTGCCATGGCCGATCCGCTCGGCGCCGAGATCACGGATCGCATCCCAGACGGTCTGCGGTCCGGTCGTCTCGCCGGCGTGCGGCACGCTGTGCAGACCCGCGGCCCTAGCCGCTTTGAAGTGCGGCTTGAACTGCGGTCGAGGGACGCCGATCTCAGGGCCGCCGAGCCCGAAGCCGACCAGCGCGTCCGGCGCCTGGTGCAGCGCGTAGCTGAGCGTCGCATCGGCGGCCGGGATGCCGCTTTCACCAGGGATGTCGTAGACCCAGCGCAGCACGATGCCGAAGTCCTGCTCCGCGCCGACGCGAGCGTCCTCGATCGCCTCGGTGTACGCCTCGATCGGCATGCCCTTTCCCTGCATGTGCGGCAGCACCGAGGTGTACGGCGTACAGGTCAGCTCGGCGTACCGCACCTGCTGCCCCAGTGCCATCTCGCGGGCGACCTCGTAGGTCAGCAGTCGCACATCCACCGGTGTCCGGACCAGGTCGACGACGGCCAGATACACCTCGACGAAATGGGCGAAGTCGCGGAACCGGAAGAACTCGGCGAGCGCGTCCGCGTCGGCCGGTACGACGCCCGGGTGCCGTTGGGCCAGCTCCGCAACGATCCGTGGCGAGGCCGAGCCGACATGGTGGACGTGCAGCTCCGCCTTGGGAAGACCGGCGATGAACGGGGTCAGGTCCCTCAATCGTCAACCCCGCTTGGCGATCAGTCGTTCGAGACGCAGCGCGATCTGCTCGACCGAGGAGCCGCTCAGCCGCTCGCCGTCCACCACGACGGTCGGCGTACCCGCAAGATGGGCCCTGCGAGCGGCAGCGTTGGCACCGGTGAGCCAGCTCCGATACTTCATCGTCTTGACCGGGCCGGCCACTGTGGTCCTGACGGCGCCGGCTCTGCCGGCGAGGGTGACCAGGTAGGCGTTGCCCGGCCACGGCCCCTGCTCAGCGGGCTGGCGGTCGAAGAGCAGGTCGTGGTAGCTCAGCGCGACCTGGCCGGGCGAGGTGTCGAGCACACCGACAAACGCGTTCAGCGCGCGACGCGAGTACTCGTTCAAGTTGGCGACCGGGCGGTACTCGAGATACACCTTGCCGACGGCTGCGTCCAGGCGCAGGAAGTCGCGCGCGGCCATCTCGAACCGCCGGCAGGTTGGGCACTGAAAGTCCTCGTACACCAGCACATGCACCGGCGCGGACCGCTTGCCGACCGCCAGCGCGTAGCCACTGGAAGTCACCACCGGGTCCGTCGGCACCGGGCGGGTGCTGCCGCCGGCCGACTGCGTCCAGAAGACGGCAGCCGCGATGAACCCCATCACCAGTATCACGACACCGGCGACAAGGAGCTGGCGCGTCCGGTCGTCCCCTGCGGAGGTGGTGGGGGGAGCAGGCATCAGCTGGGGGAAGTCCGACGGATCATGCGAGCACTGTAGGCGGGGGCCGGCCGTGGCGGTTGAGTAGGCTCGTCGCCCGTGAGCGAACGACTCGTCTGGATCGACTGTGAGATGACCGGTCTCGACCTGCGCGCGGACGCAATGATCGAGGTGGCCGCCCTGGTCACCGACTTCGACCTCAACGTGCTCGGCGACGGCGTGGACATCGTGATCGCGCCACCTGCGGCAGCCCTGGAACAGATGATCCCGTTCGTGCGCGAGATGCACACCCACTCCGGCCTGCTCGCCGAGCTAGCTGAGGGTACGACGATGGCGGACGCCGAAAAGCGCGTCCTTGCCTACATCCGCGAGTACTGTCCCGACGACAGCCGGCCCCCGTTGGCGGGCAACAGCGTGGCCACCGACCGGGCCTTCCTAGCCCGGGACATGCCCGAGCTCGAGACGTTCCTGCACTACCGGATCATCGACGTCTCCTCGATCAAGGAGCTCTCCAAACGCTGGTTCCCGCGGGCCTACTACAGCGCACCCCTCAAGTCCGGCAACCATCGCGCACTGGCCGACATTCGCGAGAGCATCGAGGAGCTGAGGTACTACCGTGAGGCGGTGTTCGTCCCCCCGCCCGGGCCCAGCACGGACAGCTCGCGCGCGATCGCAGCCCACCATCGCGGCGCGTTGGATGACCCGAATCCGGTGTCCGAGCAGGGCTGAGCGCCCGCTACAATCTTGGCTGCTCCACATCGCATGGTGGGTGTAGCTCAGCTGGTAGAGCACCTGGTTGTGGTCCAGGACGTCGCGGGTTCAAGTCCCGTCACTCACCCCGGACAAGCCCGCAGGCCGGAGGATCTCCTCTGGCCTGCGGCTTTGTCCCTCAGCTCTGCTGGGGCTCGGTAGGTGCCCCGTGGAGGCCCGGGATCGTGCCCAGCCGGCCCTTCTGGAAGTCCTCGAAGGCCTGGAGCACCTCGTCCTTTGTGTTCATCACGAACGGCCCGGCCCATGCGACCGGCTCGCGTATAGGTTCGCCGCCGAGGACCACCACGTCGAGGTCGGGGGTCCGGCTCTCGTTGCGGGTGGAGGCACTGACCGTCACGACGTCTCCGGCTCCGAGGACGGCCAGGTTGCCGGTGCGGACCGGCGTACCCCCCGCGCCGACGGTGCCGTTCCCGGAGAGCACGTAGACCAGCGCGTTGTACGACGGCTGCCACGGTAGGTCGAGCCGTGCTCCCGGTGAGACCGTGGCATGGACCATCGTCATCGGGGTGTACGTCGAGCCCGGTCCCTCCACGGAGCCGACCCGGCCGGCGATCACCCGGACCAGGGCGCCCGCATCTGCGGAGGTTGCCAGCCCGACCTGGCTGGAGCGGATGTCCTGATATCGGGGTGGGGTCATCTTCGCGTCGCGCGGAAGGTTCACCCAGAGCTGCAGGCCGTGGAACAGCCCGCCCGAGGTCACCAGCCACTCCGGTGGGGTCTCGATGTGCAGCAGGCCGGCGCCGGCCGTCATCCACTGGGTGTCCCCGTTGGTGATCGAGCCGCCACCACCGTGGCTGTCTTGATGGTCGAAGACTCCGTCGATCATGTAGGTCACCGTCTCGAACCCGCGGTGCGGGTGCCACGGGGTGCCCTTCGGCTCCCCCGGCGCATACTCCACCTCACCCATCTGGTCGAGGTGGATGAACGGGTCGAGGTCGCCCAGGTCCACGCCCGCGAACGCCCGGCGTACTGGGAAGCCCTCTCCTTCATAGCCCGTCGGCGCTTGGGCCACCTGGCGCACCGGACGAACGGTGTCACCGAGTCCGGCGGCCGGCAAATGGCGCAGGACGGTCAGGTCGTCGACGGTCACGGCTGGCATGGCTCACCTCTTGAGGTCCGGTGATCGGTCAACCGTAGTTGAATGTTCAATATTCCTGGTGCCCACGTCCGAGTCTCATGTCCGCAGTCGGACGAAGCTGAGCCGACGGTCGGCCTTCACCTAGGTGCGGTACTGCGGGTCGTGTGCCAGATGGTGGTGCCTGCTGCACAGCAGCCGAGCGTTGCGGAGGCTGGTGCCTCCTCCCCGGCTCCAGGGCCGGTCGTGATGTGCCTCGCACATTGCTGCCGGGCGGTCGCAGCCGTCGGCCGTGCAACCGCCGTCACGCAGGGTCAGCGCAACCCGCTGGCTCTCGGTGTGCAACCGCCGTCGGCGACCGAGGTCGAGGACCTGGGAGGCGCCGCCGAGAACCACCGGAATGATCCCTGCCGAACAGGCCAGCCGACGCGCCTCATCGGCACTCATCTGTTCGCCGGTGTCGATACTGGCCGCGCGCAGGCCGCCAAGCAGCGAGTCCAGAGTCATCATGACCACGACCGTCGCGCTGACTCCGCCGGCATGCGGGAGCGCGTCGGCGGGGTAGCGCTCGATGTACTCCAGGAGGCCGCGCCCGAGCCGGTCGGGTGTGACGGTGAGGTCCCGGTCCTGCTCGGCGGCCGAGAGCCGACGTGGAGAGGTCAAGGCGAGTAGTGCCTTGCGGAGCATGGCCGCGTGCCGGGTCGGGATGCAGAATCGGCCACGACTACATCCGGTGCCGTCGTCGTACATGTGCAGTGAGGTGTGGGCCCGTGCGTACCGCTCCTCGCTCGCCAGCGCACGAGCATCGGCCTGCTCGGCGATCTCGGGTGCGACCACCTCGAGAAGGTGCCTGCCCAGGATCCGTAACGCCTTGGCGTCGTGGACCCCCGCCAGGTCCACGAGATGCTTCTCGGCCTGGCGGCGTACGTCGTAGCACAGCTCGTCGGGCAGCCGGTTGACCGAATCGATGACCACCCGGGCCTGCTCCACCCGCAGCTTGCCCGCGGCCAGCGCCTCACTCAACGCGGTAAAGCCACCGTTGTCGAGGTCCAGCGCGAGACTGCGGTCGCGGCTCGCGGTCGCGCGCGTCACCCGGGCCTCCTGGGCGAGCCAGACTCCGGCATCTGGGGCGCCCTCGTCGGAGCCCAGCCCGATGGTCTCGGCCGAGGCCAGGACGCGCAGGCGGAGCAACTCCAGGCGGTCCTGCGCCCGGGTCAGCGCGAGGAGGGTCTCCGCGTGCTCGGCAGCAGACATCGACCAGGTGGGCGAACCGACGACGGAGTCGAGCTCGACGTTGAGCCGGCTCGCGAACCCGGCTACGCCGCGTCCCTCCCCGAGCTCCTGATCGGCCCTCATCGTCATGAACTCAGTATACCATCCTACCGCGTTTTTCAAACATATGTTTGTCTACCGTTCTGGAGGCTCTTCTGGGATGCGCTAAGTTCCCAGATCTACGTCCAGGAGGTTCCAGATGAGTGTTCACGTCGTTGCCGTCATCACTGCCAAGCCGGGCTCGGAGGACGCCGTACGAGCGGCCATGCGGGACATCGTCGGACCGACCCGGGACGAGGAGGGCTGTCTGTCGTACGACCTCTCCGAGTCGGCGGCCGCTCCTGGCACGTTCGTGACCGTGGAGGAGTGGCGCGAGTCCGCCGATCTGGACGCCCACCTGCAGACCGACCACATCCAGGCCGCCCTGGCCACTCTCGGCTCTGACCTGGCCGCTACTCCGGCGATCCACCCGCTCACCCCGCTCGACGTGCGCTGAGGGACTGAGACCAAGAGGCTCGTCTGGTCCACCACACCTGCGGGCAGCAAGGGCAGCGAGCGAGCGACGGCTGGCTCCTATCCGGTGATTTTGTGGGGGGTGTGGGCCTTGCTACTGTTCCACTCGCTTCGCGCGCCATTAGCTCAATTGGCAGAGCAGCTGACTCTTAATCAGCGGGTTCGGGGTTCGAGTCCCTGATGGCGCACCC
>JALZBH010000088.1 GCA_030947625.1 Actinomycetota bacterium | reverse complement strand
CCACCCAGCACTCGGTTGCCGCGCTGCGCTCGATCGGTATCCAGCCCGATGCGATCGTCTGCCGAGCCGACCGCGAGATCCCGGACTCGGTCAAGAAGAAGATCTCGCTGATGTGCGACGTCGACCAAGAGGCCGTGGTCACGGCGGCCGATGCGCCCTCCATCTATGACATCCCGAAGGTGCTGCACTCCGAAGGTCTCGACGCCTACGTCGTACGCCGGCTGAACCTGCCGTTCCATGACGTGGACTGGGCCACCTGGGACGACCTGCTAGTCCGGGTACACCGTCCCGACGAGGAGGTGCACGTCGCGCTGGTCGGCAAGTACGTCGACCTGCCCGACGCCTACCTCTCCGTCGTCGAGGCGCTCCGGGCAGGTGGTTTCGCCCACCGCGCCCGGGTGCACGTCGACTGGGTCGCCTCCGACGACTGTGTGAGCCCAGAGGGGGCGGCTCGGCGGCTGGCCGACGTGGACGCGATCTGTGTGCCCGGAGGGTTCGGCATCCGCGGTATCGAGGGCAAGCTGGGGGCGCTGCGTTATGCCCGCACGCACCGCGTCCCCACGCTCGGGCTGTGTCTGGGACTCCAGTGCATGGTCATCGAGTACGCCCGCAACGTCGCCGGTCTGCAAAGTGCCGGATCCACCGAGTTCGACCCGCAGACCTCCGAGCCGGTGATCGCCACGATGGCCGAGCAGCTGGCGTTCGTCGATGGCGCCGGCGACCTCGGCGGCACCATGCGCCTCGGTCTTTACCCCGCAGAGCTGAAGGACGGCTCGATCGTGCGGGCGGCGTACGGCGAGCCGAAGGTCGAGGAGCGCCACCGGCACCGTTACGAGGTCAACAACGCCTATCGCGACCAGCTAGAAGACTCCGGCCTGGTGTTCTCCGGCACCTCGCCGGACAACCAGCTGGTCGAGTACGTCGAGCTGCCGCCCGACATCCATCCGTACTACGTAGCGACCCAGGCACACCCCGAGCTGCGGTCCCGGCCCACCCGGCCACACCCGTTGTTCGCCGGACTCGTGGGTGCAGCTCTTGCCCGGCAACGTGAGCTGCGCATCCCGATCGACGAGACCGGGCTCCGCCGCGTACCGGATCTGGGCTGAGCAGGTTGACCTCCGACGAGCCCCAACAGTGGCCGGTCCGGGACTCCAGGGACCGTTACCGCGGTGACTGGGTGGTCGCCCTGCGCGAGGACACCGTCGAGAGGCCCGGACACTCGGACGAGCCGTTCGCCCGGTTAGTCGTGGAACACCCGGGGGCAGTGATGGCGCTGGCGGTCGACGAGGACGAGCGGGTTTGCTGCATCCGGCAGTACCGCCATGCCGTTGGCCAGCGCCTGGTGGAGCTTCCGGCCGGCATCTGCGACGCCGACGAAGAGCCGCTGGTCGAGACGGCCAAACGTGAGCTTCGCGAGGAGGCCGAGCTGCAGGCTCGGGAGTGGCGCCCGCTACTGAGTGTGTTTCCCTCGGCTGGGATCACCAACGAGGTGCATCACCTGTTCTTGGCTCGCGGGCTGTCCCCAGCCGGCCGCGGTGAGTTCGCGTTGGAACACGAAGAGGCGGACATCGAGGTGGTCTGGGTGCCGATGGCCGGGCTGCTCGACGACGTACTCACCGGGCGGGTGCGCGAGTCTCCGACCGCCGTCGCAGTGCTGGCCTACGACGTACTCAAACGGCGCGGTGAGCTGTGAATATCGAGCGGCTGCTGCGGGAGCATCCGGTGATCGACGGCCACAACGACCTGCTGTGGACGGCACGGGTGCTGACCGGGTACGACTTCGACCGTCTTGACATCGCCGACCCGGCCGCCGCCAAGGTACTGGGCACGCACACCGACCTTCCGCGGCTGCGCGCCGGAGGAGTGGGTGCCCAGTTCTGGTCGGTCTACGCCCCCTCGTCGTACGCCGGCGAAGCGGCGGTGACCGCAACCTTGGAGCAGATCGACGCCGCTTACGCGATGATCTCCCGATACGCCGGCCAGCTGGTCCTCGCGACCACGGCCGATGAGGTCGAGGCGGCCTGGACCGACGGCAAGATCGCCTCTCTCCTGGGAGCCGAAGGTGGCCACCAGATCAACGAGTCGCTGGGCGTCTTGCGGATGTACGCCGAGCTCGGGGTGAGCTACCTGACGCTGACCCACAACGACAACCTCGCCTGGGCCGACTCGGCCACCGATGACCCGGTGCTCGGCGGCCTCGGGCCGTTCGGGCTCGAGGTCGTCGCGGAGCTGAACCGGCTCGGGATGATGGTCGACCTCAGTCACGTCAGCTCCGAGGTGATGCGCCACGCGCTCGAGGTCACCGAGGCGCCGGTGATCTTCTCACACTCCTCCGCGCGCGCCGTGTGCCCGCACCCGCGCAACGTCCCCGACGACGTCCTGGAAAGGCTGGCCACCAACGGCGGCATGTGCATGGTGACCTTCGTCCCGCACTTCGTGACCCCGGCCGTGTGCGCGTGGGACGAGCGCGCCCAGGAAGTCGCCCGAGACCAGGGCATCGTGCCGCGGGACCCGGCGGTGTACGACCCGTTCAAGGCGGCGTACTCGCAGCGGGTGCCACCGCCGCCGTCACGACTTGCGGACGTCGTCACCCACGTCGAACACGTCCGCGAGGTCGCCGGCATCGACCACGTCGGCCTCGGCGGAGACTACGACGGGGTGGAGTGGCTACCCGAGGGGCTCGAGGACGTCAGCTCTTATCCCCGGCTGCTGACCGCACTCGCCGACCGGGGCTGGTCCGAGGACGACCTGTCGAAGCTGACCTGTCGCAACATGCTGCGGGTGATGCGGGAGGTGGCCCAGACCGGTCAGCGGATTCCGGCCGAGCGTGCTACCGGGCCGGCGCATGCCGTCAACGCCGGGGAATAGACTCGCGGCGTCGTCCCGACGAACGGGGCGACGGTCATCTCGGTGACCAGGACCAGTGAGGGTGAGGTCGCACGGTGAGGGTCGGCGTACCGAGGGAAGTCAAGAACAGCGAGTACCGGGTGGCGATCACCCCGGCCGGGGTTCATGAGCTGGTAAGTCACAGCCACGACGTGTTCGTGCAGGCCGATGCCGGGATCGGCTCCTCCATCACCGACGACGAGTACGCCGCCGCCGGAGCAAAGATCCTGCCCTCTGCGGACGAGGTCTGGCAGACCGGTGAGCTGATCCTCAAGGTCAAGGAGCCGGTCGCCGAAGAGTACGCCCGCATGCGAGACGGACAGGTCCTGTTCACCTACCTCCATCTGGCCGCCGACAAGCCGCTCACCCAGGAGCTGGTCGAGCGCCGGGTCACCGGGATTGCCTACGAGACCGTGCAGACCCCTGACCTGGCGTTGCCGTTGCTGGCTCCGATGAGCGAGGTCGCCGGACGGCTTGCGCCTCAGGCCGGCGCATACCACCTGATGCGCGCCGGAGGTGGCCGTGGGGTGCTGCTCGGCGGTGTCTCCGGGGTGTACGCCGGCAAGGTGGTTGTGATCGGCGCCGGAGTCAGCGGCATGAACGCCGCCGCGATCGCCCTCGGAATGCAGGCTGAGGTGCTGCTGCTCGACAAGGACATCAACAAGCTGCGGGCGGCGGACCGGATCTACCAGGGCCACCTCCAGACCGTCGCATCCAACCGCTACGAGGTCGAGCGGGCCTGCCTCGACGCCGACCTGGTGATCGGTGCCGTGCTGGTGCCCGGGGCGAAGGCCCCGATGTTGATCTCCAACGACCTGGTCTCGCGGATGAAGCCGGGTTCGGTGCTGGTCGACATCTCGATCGACCAGGGTGGCTGCTTCGAGGACTCCCGACCGACTACGCACGCAGATCCGACGTACCCGGTGCACGGGTCGATCTTCTACTGCGTGGCGAACATGCCGGGCGCCGTACCCCACACCTCGACGTACGCCCTGACCAACGTGACCTTGCCGTACGCCGTCTCGCTGGCCGACAAGGGCTGGCAGCAGGCCTGTCGCGACGACGACTCTTTGGCACGCGGTCTGAACACCCACGCGGGCAGCCTCACCTATGAGCCCGTGGCCGAGGCGCACCAGCTGCAGTCGGTCTCGCTCGAGAAGGCGCTCGCCTGAGCACGTCCGGGCCGGGACCCAGCCCGCTCGTCACCGCGGTCCGGGCCTATCTGGACCACCTGAGTGTCGAGCGAGGTCTGGCGCCGAATACGTTGAAGTCCTATCGCCGTGACCTCCTGCGTTACCTCGGCTTCCTGGAAAGCCGTGGCGTGGCCGAGCTCGATGCGATCGACGAGGCGACCGTGACCGGGTTCCTCGTGGCCCTGCGTGAGGGCGACCAAGACCATCCCCCGCTCAGCGCCAGCTCGGCCGGCCGGACGGTTGTCGCGGTCCGTGGCTTCCACAAGTTCGTGCTGCGCGACGGGCTCAGCCGGCAGGACCCCGCTGCCGGCGTACGACCGCCATCGCCGGCCAAGCGGCTGCCCAAGGCGCTCGGCGTCGCCGACGTCGCGGCGATCCTGGAGGCCGCCGGGGCCGCGGGCACCAGCCTGTCGCTGCGGGACCAGGCGCTGCTGGAGATGCTCTACGGCACCGGTGCCCGGATCTCCGAAGCAGTCGGGCTCGACGTCGACGACGTGGCGACCATCGGTTCTTCGGAGGACACCGAGGACCTCCAGGACCCCAAGGACCCCAAGGACCCCAAGGACCCCAAGGACACTGTCGGGTCAGCAGCGCAGGGGACGGTGCTGCTGCGGGGCAAGGGCGGCAAGCAGCGACTGGTCCCGGTTGGCTCGTTTGCCCGCGAGGCGGTCGCGGCGTACCTGGTGCGCAGCCGGCCCGAGCTGGTCGCCGCAGGCAAGGGCACCCCCGCGCTGTTTCTCAACGCCCGTGGGGGACGGCTTTCGCGGCAGAGCGCCTGGGCAGTGATCGTCAGGGCCGCCGAGCGCGCCGGCGTCACTGCCGACGTCTCGCCACACACGCTGCGGCACTCCTACGCGACCCACCTGCTCGAGGGCGGGGCGGACGTACGCGTGGTTCAGGAGCTACTCGGGCATGCCTCGGTGACCACGACCCAGGTGTACACCTTGGTTACGGTCGACAGCCTGCGCGAGGTGTACGCCGCGGCCCATCCGCGCGCCCTCGGGTGAGACGATCACTGACACCGGTCCTGCACAGTCTTTTCAACAGCCGGTGAACCGCCTGTGCATCCGCACCGCAACTCCATGCACAAGGTTTTCCCCAATTTTATTGGGGTTTCCCGGCGTGGCCGATCCGGCTTGTGGGCCTTCGGTGTGCGTGCATAGAGTCACGCGGACCGCTCGACTTGCCGTCTTGTCGACAAAGCTCGGGAGCGGCCCGACCACCCGTCAACCACGACACCCGGGAGACCAGATGAGCGGAGCCGACTCGACGCCGGGAGGCACTGCAGGGGTGGTGGGCAGTCCCGGAAGCAACCCCGGCAACCCCGGCAACATGGGCAACATGGGAAACATGGGCAGCACTGCCGCAGCGATGCCGCCGCTGTACCGGTCGCCGGCGTCTCCAGCTGCCCCGGAGGCCTCGCCGGTGACCGCCCCGTTGCCGTTCCGGGCGCCCGAGCAACCCAACGTCGAGGTCGAGCCCCCGCAGGTCGACTCGAGCGACCTCCTCGGCCCGACTGGCCGGCCTATGCCAGAGCTGCCCGAACCACGCCCGGTCACTGCTCACGGGCAGGCCCGGATCATCGCCATGTGCAACCAGAAGGGCGGGGTCGGCAAGACCACCACCACGATCAATCTCGGCGCCGCGCTGGCCGAGTACGGCCGCAAGGTACTGCTTGTCGACTTCGACCCGCAGGGATCCCTCTCGGTTGGCCTGGGACTGAGCCCGCATCAGATCGAGCTGACGATCTACGACCTGCTGATGCAGCGCGAAGTCACCGTCGACGACGTGATCGTGCCCTCCGGGATCGCGGGAATGGATCTGCTGCCGTCGAACATCGACCTGTCGGCGGCCGAGGTACAGCTGGTCCACGAGGTGGCCCGGGAGCAGAGCCTGCAGCGGGTGCTCGCTCCCGCCATCGAGAGATACGACGTGATCCTGATCGACTGCCAGCCCTCCCTCGGGCTGCTCACAGTCAACGCCCTGACCGCGGCCGACGGAGTGATCGTGCCACTGGAGTGTGAGTATTTCGCACTCCGCGGGGTGGCGCTGCTCAAGACCACGATCGACAAGGTCCGCGAACGGCTCAACCCCGACCTGTCAATCGACGGCGTGCTCGGCACGATGTACGACGGCCGCACTCTGCACGCCCGCGAGGTCATGCAGCGTCTCGTCGAGGCGTGGGGTGACACCGTCTTCCATACAGTGATCCGACGCACCATCAAGTTCTCCGACTCGACCGTGGCCGGACAGCCGATCACCAGCTACGCCACGGACTCCGGCGGTGCCGAGGCCTACCGCCAGCTGGCCAAGGAGGTGGCGGCCCGTTGTCTCGACGGGTGAGCCTGCCACGGGCAGGTGAGCTGTTCGGCTCGCCCGGAGAGCAGACCGAGGAGGGCGGTACTCGACGGGTCGCGGCGGTGCCGGATCCCGAGCCACGGGTTGAGCAACCCGCTCCGATGCCGGCGCGGTGGCCGGAGAAGCGCAGCCCCCGTCGCTCGAGTGGGCGGGTGCGCCACGAGGAGAAGGTGACCGTCTACGTCACCGCGGACGAGCTGGTCGATATCGAGCACGCGCGGCTGACGCTGCGTCGGGACCACGGCCTTGCCGTCGACCGTGGCCGTCTCGTGCGCGAGGCACTTGCGATCACCCTGGCGGACATGGAGCGTAGGGGTGGCGAGAGCGTGCTGGTGCGCCGGCTGTTCGAGCAATGAGCACGGCTACCACGTCAGCGACCCTCCGGCCCGTCGATGCCGGAGCGCACGTCCGGTTCGACGTAAGGCTGGAGAACTTCGAAGGGCCCTTCGACCTGCTGCTCAGCCTGATCGGCAAGCACAAGCTCGACGTCACTGAGGTCGCACTTTCCACGGTGACCGACGAGTTCATCGCCCACATCAAGGCGGGCGGCGAGATCTGGGACCTCGAGCAGACCACCTCGTTTCTGCTGGTGGCCTCGACGCTGCTGGACCTCAAGGCAGCCAAGCTGCTGCCTCACGGTGACCTGGAGGACGAGGAGGATCTCGCCCTGCTCGAGGCACGCGACCTGCTGTTCGCCCGGCTGCTGCAGTACAAGGCGTACAAGCAAGTCGCGGCGATCCTCGAGCAGCGCATGGCGGAGGAGGGACGCCGTCATCCCCGGGCCGTCGGGCTGGAGGAGCGGTACGCCGTACTGCTGCCGGAGGTGCTGATCGGCCTGGGGCTTCGCGAGCTCGGCAACCTGGCGGCCAGGGCCTTGCAGCAGAAGCCGGAGCCGGAGCTGTCGCTGAGCCACATTCACGCGGCTACGGTGAGCGTGCGTGAGCAGGGCGTGCTGGTGATGGACCGGCTGCGCCAGCAGGGCACGCTGACCTTCCGCAGGCTCGCGGCGGATGCGCCGGACACCATGACGCGGGTGGCCCGGTTTCTGGCCCTCCTCGAGCTGTTCCGGGAGGGTGTGGTGGCGTTCGACCAGATGACGCCGCTGGGTGAGCTGAGCGTGCGGTGGACGGGGGAGGGGAGCGCCGGGATCGAGATCGGCGACGAGTTCGACGCCCCGCCCGGTGCGGATCGGGAGGGTGAGCAGCCATGACAACTCCAGATGGTCGAGGTCAGCCGAGCACCGACACCCTCGCCGTACCCGTGGCAGAGCTCCGCCCGGCGCTGGAGGCGGTGCTGATGGTCGCCGACCAGACGTTGGGCGACGTCGAGCTGGCCAGCGTCGTCGGCTACCCCGTAGCCGAGGTGAGCGACGCGCTGGCTTCCCTGTCCCGCGAGTATGCCGACCAGGGCCGGGGCTTCGAGCTGCGCCAGGTGGCCGACGGATGGCGTTTCTACACCCGCGAGGAGTACGCCGCGGTCGTGGAGAGGTTCGTACTCGACGGCCAGCAGGCCCGGCTAACCCAGGCGGCACTGGAAACACTGGCTGTGGTGGCCTACAAGCAGCCGGTGAGCCGTGGTCGCGTCTCGGCAGTCCGCGGCGTGAACGTCGACGGGGTGATGCGCACGCTGCTGACCCGTGGCTTGGTGGAAGAGGCCGGCGCCGACACCGAGACCGGCGCTCACCTGTACCGCACCACGGCCTACTTCCTGGAGCGGATCGGGGTTGCCTCGCTCGACGAGCTGCCCGAGCTCGCACCCTTGCTTCCCGAGATGGACGATCTCGACCTCGAGCCGGAGGGACTGTCGGCGCAATGACCCATCCGGGTCCAGACACCGACAATGGCCTGGTCCGACTGCAGAAGCTGCTCGCCCAGTCCGGGGTGGCCAGCCGCCGCCGCTGCGAAGCGCTGATGCTGGGCGGCCTCGTGGAGGTCGACGGAGAGGTGGTCACCCGGCTCGGCACGAAGGTCGACCCACGCACGGCGGTGATCCGGGTCGACGGCAAGAGGCTGCCGCCTGTGAGTGAGCATGTGTACCTGGTGCTCAACAAGCCTCCCGGGGTGGTTTCCACGATGTCGGACCCTCAGGGACGGCCGACTCTCACCGACTTCGTGAGCGACCGCCACGAACGGCTCTTTCACGTCGGCCGGCTCGACACCGACACGGACGGGCTGATCCTGCTCACCAACGACGGCGACTTCGCCCATCGGATGGCACATCCGTCATACGAGGTGGACAAGACCTACGTCGCCGAGGTCGACGGTGTCGTCACCCGGCACGTCGTGAAGGAGCTGACGGACGGGCCAACTCTCGACGACGGACCGGTCAGCGTCACCCGGACGCGAGTGGTGTCCACTCACGGCGATCGGACGATCCTCGAACTGGTCATTCACGAGGGCCGCAACCGGATCGTGCGCCGTTTGCTGGATCACGTCCGCCACCCGGTCCGCCGGCTGACCCGCACGGCGATAGGCCCGGTGCGGATCGGTCGGCTCCGGCAGGGCGAGCTGCGCGAGCTGACCAAGGCTGAGATCGGCGAGCTGCTCGACGCGGCCGGCTTGTAAAGTCGCCTTCGTTGGCCTATGCGAAGGTCGCGGGACGACGGAGGAGGATTCGTGTCTGTTCGCGCCGTGCGCGGAGCCACGCAGCTGCACACAGACACTCGCGAGCACCTTCTCGACCGGGTCGCGGAGATGGTCTCCGAGGTGATCGATGCCAACGACCTTATCGTCGACGACTTCATCAGCATCATCTTCACGGCCACCTCCGACCTGCACTCGGAGTTCCCGGCGTATGCGGCCCGACAGCTCGGCTTCGGTGACGTGCCCCTGATCTGCGCTCGTGAGCTTGAGATCGACGGGTCGATGCCGCGGGTCATTCGGATGCTCGCACACATCGAGACCGCCCTGTCCCGCGATGCGGTTACGCATGTCTACCTGCACGGTGCGGCCGCGCTGCGGCGTGACCTGACCAGAGTCCGGGCCGTTCCCGATGACTGAGCCGACCCAGGCCGTTCTTTCCGGCCCGGTTCATGTTGTCGGAGCCGGCCTGCTGGGCACCTCGATCGGGCTCGCCTGCCGCCGGTCCGGTGTACCGGTGTGGCTCAGCGACACCAGCCACGAGCACGT
>JALZBH010000087.1 GCA_030947625.1 Actinomycetota bacterium | reverse complement strand
CAACCTGCCGAACAGCATCGACCAGAACCTGGACTCCAACACATTGGGTTGGATCCTGGTCGTGGTCGGGGTTCTTGCGATCATCCTGGTGCTGGTGCTGAACCACCAGCGCACCCGCAGGCACGTCGTCGAGGAACACCGAGGAGATGTGCCCCCGTCTCGGGACTACTGACCTCTCGGCAGAGCATCTGAGCGGTGGGCGACCCCTTGGTCCCCATCGCTCAGGCGTCTCTCCGCAGCGTCCGGGCGGCCTAGTCTGGGGCCGTGACCGATCAGCAGACCCTGCGGCAGTACGTCGAGACCTGGCACCTGGCCTGCGCGGACTTTGCCGACCTGGCCCGCCAGGTCCCCGAGGAGCAGTGGGGCCTGGCGACCGACCTTCCGGGCTGGAGCGTCAAGGACGTCGTCGCTCACATCGCCCACCTCGAGTTCGTGATGGCCGGTGGCGCCGAGGAGCCCGGGGATGAAACCGCCCGCACTGCCGGCCCAGGGTCCCGCTCCGCCCACTACACCGAGCGCGGGGTTGTCGCCAGGCGCGGGCGAACCATGCCGGAGCTGGTCGACGAAATCGAGGCCGCGGTCGAGCAGCGGTACGCCGAGCTGCGGGCGAACCCACCCACGGACCCCAGTGCCGCCGCAGCCAAGACCCCCGGTGGCATCGGCTGGGACACGGCCACGCTGCTGTCCAACCGGCCGCTCGACGTCTGGATGCACGAACAGGACATCCGCCGTGCGATCGACCGGCCCGGCGGGTTCGACTCGCCGGCCGCGACACATGCGGTCGGCGTCTTCTCGCGGGCGCTTCCGATGGTCGTGGGTAAGCGGGTCGCTCCACCGGCGGGCACCAGCGTGCTGGTGACCATCCCCGACGCCGGGGTGCGTTCGACGGTGCGGGTCGGTGAGGACGGCCGGGCAAAGCCGACTCGGGAGATCACCGACCCGGACGCCGAGCTGAGCATGAGCTCCGAAGCGTTCGTGATCCTCGCCGGCGGCCGCCGACGGCCCGACCAGGTCGAGGTGCAGATCGAAGGCGACGCAGACCTCGGCGCCCGGGTGCTGGAGAGCCTTGCGGTGACCCCATGAGTGCGCCCGGCGTACCCGGCATGTCGTCGATCTGGACCCAGCGCGACATCCCCGACCTCACCGGCCGTCGCGCGTTGGTGACCGGCGTGACCAGCGGGATCGGCGCCGTGACCGCGCTGGAGCTTGCCCGGCACGGCAGTGAGGTCGTCCTTGCTGCCCGGTCGGCTGACCGGCTCGACCGGACGGCTCAGCAGATCGCGGCGGCCGTCCCGGGTGCGCAGCTCCAATGCCTGCTCATCGACCTCTCCGAGCTTGCCTCGGTACGCCGAGCCGCCAAGCAGGCGGCCGACTTCGGCGAGCTGCATCTTCTGGTCAACAACGCCGGCGTGATGGCCACGCCGTACCGCCGTACCGGCGATGGGTTCGAGCTGCAGTTCGCCACCAACCATCTCGGCCCGTTCGCACTGACCGGGTTGCTGCTGCCGCAGCTGGTGGCCGACGGAGACAGTCGAGTGGTCGCGGTCTCCTCGATGGCGCATCGGTTTCCCCTTCGGGCGCCGCTGGGGGATCCGCACGAACAACATGGTCGCTACTCCCGCTGGCACTCCTACGGCCAGAGCAAGCTCGCCAACCTGATGTTCACCTACGAGCTCGACCGCCGGCTTCGCGAAGCTGGTCTCCACGTCAAGGCGCTCGCCGCCCATCCGGGGCTCGCCGCGACCGGACTGGTCACGACCGGGCATGGCACCGGTCCGGTCGGTTCGATCATGGATGCGGCCGCCAAGCTGCTCGGCCAGCCGTCCGAGCTCGGGGCGCTCCCGACGCTGATGGCTGCGACGGCCGACCTGCCCGGTTCGACGTACGTCGGTCCCGGGGGGCCGGGGCAGGCGCGAGGCTACCCGCAGATCGTCGGGTCCAACCGACTCTCCCATGACCTAGAGGCGCAGCGGCGGCTCTGGGAGGTCAGCGAGAGCGTCACCGGAATGCGTTACCCCTAGAGTGCAGGCCATGTCGATCCTGCGTCCGATCGGGCCGGACGATGTCCAGGAGGTGCTCGACCTCAACGAACGTTACGTCGACCTGCTTGCGCCCATGGACCGCGACCGGCTGACCCAGATCCTGGGTATCGCCGACCACGCCTCGGTGATCACCCACGACGGGCATTTCGCCGGGTTCGTGATCACGCTCGAGTCCGGGGTGGACTACGACTCCTCGAACTACCAGTGGTACGGCAAGCAGTACCAGACCTTCTACTACCTCGACCGGGTCGTCCTCCACGAGGACTTCCGCCGGCTCGGCCTCGGCTCGAAGGTGTACGACGAGCTGGAGAGCCGGGCCGCCCAAAGAGGGGCTCCGCGACTCGCCCTCGAGGTCAACGTGGACCCGCCCAACCTGGCGTCACTGGCGTTCCACCGCCGCCGCGGTTATCTCGATGTCGGTGAGAAGGAGTTCGACGACCATCGGGTCGCCCTGATGGTGAAAGAGCTCTAGGGCCGTCCCTCCCCCGCCGAGACGTCGCAGATCGGCACGACGGCTGCCAGTCTGCTGACCACCCGCACCTTGACCCGAGACATCGGATAGCGCCACTCCGGCTCCGACCTACGTCCGCCGATCGCGAACACCCTTGTCTCCGCATTGGGGCCCGGTTTTGCTTGGTCCATGCGACTCCTTGTCCTTGGTGGCACCGTGTTCCTCTCTCGCACCGTGGCGGCGCTCGGCGTCGACCGGGGACATGACGTGGTCTGCGCTGCGCGTGGCGAGAGTGGGGCCGTGCCCGAGGGTGCGCGCCACGTCCACCTCGACCGTGCCGCTGCGGACTGGTCGGGTCTGGAGGGACCGTTTGACTGCGTCGTCGACGTCGCGCGAGTCCCTTCCTGGGTGCGGGACTCTCTGGACGCACTGGCCGATCGAACAGCCCATTGGACCTTCGTCTCCACGATCAACGTGTACGCCGACGACTCGACACCCGGTGGCACGCCCGCCACCTTGCCCGTGCGTGAGGCCCTGGAGGAGGACGTCGACCAGGAGGGCCCGGAGGACTATGGGCGCAACAAGGTGGCCTGCGAACAGCTGGTGTCCCAAGGCGTCGATGCGGCGCTGGTCGTCCGGCCGGGGCTGATCGTAGGCCCCGGGGACCCGACCGGCCGGTACTCGTACTGGCCCGAGCGACTCGCCGACGGAGGCGAGGTGCTGGCGCCGGGGCCGCGCGACCGGACCGCCCAGGTGGTCGACGTACGCGACCTGGCAGAGTGGATCCTGGACTGCTCCGAAGCAGGTCGCACCGGAACCTATGACGCCACCAGTCCGGTCGGTGCTCTGGGGGACCTGCTGGCCGCGACCGCGCGCGGCGTAGGGAGCGATGCCCAGCTGACCTGGGTGCCCCAGGAGTTCCTAGCGGAGCAACGCGTGGACCCGTGGATGGGCGATCGGTCGCTGCCGCTGTACCTGCCTCTTCCCGAGTACGCCGGTCTGATGGCCCACGATGTCTCGGGCAGCCTTTCCGCGGGGCTGCGCATCCGGGCCGTGGAAGACACCGCCGCCGACACGCTCGCGTGGCTGCACGCGAACCCGACAGCCGCCCGGACCGGTCTGACCCGCACCGAGGAGCAAGACGTGCTCAACAGCTGGCATACGATCCGGAAGTGAGCAGACAGAGCGCTCGGGAGCTGATCGAGCTGGTCCTCGACGCCGGCTCCTGGACCTCGTGGGACACCCGCCCCCAGCGGACCAAAGTGGTGGGCGAGTACGCCGCCGAGCTGGCCCAGGCCGCGGAGAAGTCAGGCGTCGACGAGTCGGTGCTCAGCGGAGAAGGCAGGCTGCGGGGGCGACGCGTGGCGGTCGTGGCCTGCGAGTTCGCGTTCCTGGGCGGCTCGATCGGGAGTGCAGCGGCCGAGCGGCTCGTCGCCGCCATCGAGCGCGCCACCGCGGAAGGGATCCCGCTGCTCGCCGCGCCGACCAGCGGCGGCACCCGGATGCAGGAGGGCACCGGCGCCTTCGTTCAGATGATCCGCATCTCCGCGGCTGTGGCTCGACACAAGCACGCCGGGCTGCCCTACCTGGTCTACCTTCGTCACCCCACGACGGGTGGGGTGATGGCGTCATGGGGATCGCTGGGTCACATCACCGTCGCCGAGCCGGGTGCCCTCGTCGGTTTCCTCGGACCGCGCGTCTACGAGGCGTTGTACGGCGAGGCCTTCCCGGCCGGCGTACAGACGGCGGAGAACCTTTATGCGCACGGGATCATCGATGCCGTCGTACCTCCCGAGCAGATCGCGGAGATCCTCGACCGCGCGCTGGCGATCCTGCAAGCCGAGCACGGCGCCGGCGCACCAGACCCGCCCGAGGAGACCATTCCCGACGTCGACGCGTGGGACGCGGTGACCCGTTCGCGCCGCCACGACCGGCCCGGCATCCGCCGCCTGCTGCGGTACGCCGCTACCGACGTCATCCCGCTGAACGGCACCAGCGAGGGCGAGTCGGACCCGGGACTGATGATCGCCCTGGCTCGCTTCGGCGACTCCCCGTGCGTGTTCCTGGGTCAGGACCGGCGGGAGCAGTCCAGCCAGCCGATGGGGCCCGGCGCGCTGCGCGAGGCCCGCCGAGGAATGCGCCTGGCCGTCGAGCTTGGGCTTCCGTTGATGACCGTGATCGACACCCCGGGTGCGGCGCTGAGCGCGCAGGCCGAGGAGGGCGGCCTCGCCGGCGAGATCGCGCGGTGCCTGGCCGACCTGGCCACCCTGAACGCTCCCACGCTGTGCCTGATGCTGGGCGAGGGCAACGGTGGTGGCGCGTTGGCGTTGCTGCCGGCCGACCGGGTCATCGCCGCCCAGCATGCGTGGCTCTCGCCGCTGCCGCCGGAGGGCGCCAGCGCGATCGTCTACCGAGACACCGAGCACGCTCCCGACCTGGCCCGCGCCCAGCAGGTGCGGGCCAGTGACCTGCGAGGCCTGGGAGTGGTGGACCGGATCGTGGCTGAACATCCGGACGCAGCCGACGAGCCCGAGGACTTCTGCCGGCGGGTGGGCGCGGTGCTCCGTTTCGAGCTGAGCCGGCTCCACGGCACCGATCCTGCGACTCTGCGCCGGGAGCGGATGGCGAAGTTCGACCGGATGGGAAGCGACCGGCCTCATCCTCAAGGCTGACCAGTTTCATCCTCCGATGGTTGCCGCACTCGGCGGGCCCGGCTAGCGCAAGCTAGATTCCCTAGGCCGTGGCAGCTAGTCGGCGAGCCTTCGACCTCACGTTGCGAGCGAGCGGAACCCCGCTGTCGAGGAGTGCAGTCGCTTGAGCGGGCGTCGCGCCTCGGGCCCAGTCACCGACGCTCACCTGATGTGCGGGACGGTGGGTGATGCGGATCGTCGTACCGCTCTCGACTGACGCTGGGCGGATCACCTTCAGCAGCGCTCCGACCCGTGCCGTGGCGTTGAACTCAAGATGGAAGTCGTCGATCCCGACGCGCTTGCTGAGGTTCTCGCATGGCGTTCGCGGCATCCGGACCTCGAGTTCGACCTCCCCGATCGCCCAAGTCTCGCCGATCAGCGCGTCGGTGACCTCGAGACCCCTTGTGGTCAGGTTCTCCCCGAAATATCCGGGGGTGACCTCGTGACCAAGTCGTTCGGCCCACCACGCTGCGTCCTCCGTGGCGTACGCGTAGACGGCCTTGTCGGGACCCCCGTGCCCGCGTTGCATCTGCCGGTCGCCGACCACCCCCAGCTCGCCGACCTGGACGGGACCGGCTACGGGACGTTTGTCGATGGCAGTAGTATCCCAGCGCCCCCGAATCAGGGCGTGTACGACGTTTACGCTGATCAACGTGGCAACCATGGTCTGAGACTCTCACCGGTCCGTAGCGTGAGCTTGATCGTGCTTGCGGACTCAGAACAGCAGCGCGTTGGCAGGGTCGGACATGATCCCGGCGACGTCGGCAAGGAACCGGGAGCCTTTCTCCCCGTCGATGTGGCGATGGTCGAAGGCCAACGCCAGCGTCGTCACGTCGCGGATCTCGATGCGCTCCTCGGCGCCGGCCCCGACCACCCAGGGCTGCCGCTTCACCGCACCAAAGCAGAGGATCGCGGACTCGCCCGGGTTGATGATCGGGGTGCCCGAGTCGACACCGAAGACACCGACGTTGGTGATCGTGAACGTGCCGCCGCTCATCTCGCCGGGTTGGGTCTTGCCGCTGCGCGCCGTTGCGGTGAGCTCGCCGAGCGCCTCGGCCAGCTGCAACAAAGAGTGCCGTTCAGCGTCCTTGATGTTGGGGACGACGAGACCACGTGGCGTGGCGGCGGCGATCCCCAGGTTCACGTACCTCTTGAAGACGATCTCCTGAGCCTGCTCGTCCCAGTAGGAGTTGATCTCCGGCGTACGCCGCATCGCCAGGCAGCACGCTCGGGTGAGGACCAGCAGCGGGGACGCCTTGACCTCGCGGAACTCGCGCCGGCTCCTCAGCCGCTCCACGAACTCGGTCGTCGCGGTGACGTCGATCGTGACCCACTCGGTGACGTGCGGGGCGGTGAAGGCCGAGTGGACCATCGCCTGACCCATCCTCTTGCGCACGCCCTTGATCGGCTCGCGGCGCTCGGTCTCTTGGTCGCCGTAGCCGTCCGGCCGGCTGGTCGACGGCCCGGACCCGTCAGCCGCGGCCTGAACGTCCTCGCGGGCGATCGAGCCGTTCGGCCCGTTCCCCGAGACCCGGGTGAGGTCAACGCCGAGATCCTTGGCGAGCTTGCGCACCGGCGGCTTGGCGAGTACCCGCGTGGACTGTTCGCTGCTCGCCGCGGAACCCTCAGGAGTAGAGGCCGGCACCGACGGTTCGTCGGCCGGCGCATCGCCGTCGAGGTCCTCGGACTGGGCACCCCCGGGAGCGAATGCGCCCTGTACCTGCATCTGGGTCGTCGCGCCAGCCGCGGTCGCCGGAGTTGCCGAGCCCTTGCGCGGGCGCCGCTGTGCCAGCATCTCGCGGGGCCCGTACCCGACCAAGGTCATGTTCTCACCCTCCGCCGGAGGGATGTTGGTGTCGATGACCTGGGCCCGGGCCGCCGGTTTGCCGGGCGCGGTCTCGGCTGTACTCGGTCCATCGTCGGAGCCGGAGCTGGTGCCGTCACCGACCCGGATGATCGGTGTGCCGACGGCGATGGTCTCGCCCTCGGGCACCAGCAGCGCCTCCACGGTGCCGGCGTACGGCGACGGCAGCTCGACCAGTGACTTGGCGGTCTCGATCTCCACCACGATGTCGTTGATCCTGATCTGGTCGCCGACCTTGACCTTCCAGGAGACGATCTCGGCCTCGGTCAGGCCCTCGCCCACGTCGGGCAGCAGATACTCGCTCAACGTCTCGCCTCTCAGAACTCGAAGGTGCGGTCGACGGCGTCCAGGACCCGGTCGAGGTCGGGCAGCCACTCCTCCTCGACCCGCGAGGGCGGGTACGGCGTGTCGAAGCCGGCCACGCGGAGCACCGGCGCCTCGAGCGAGTAGAAACACTGCTCGGTCACCCGAGCGGCGATCTCCGCACCCATGCCGAGGTTCGCGTGCGCTTCGTGGGCGACCACGGCCCGGCCGGTCCGGCGTACCGACTCCAGCACCGGTGCCAGGTCCAGCGGTGACAGCGTGCGCAGGTCGATGACCTCGATCGAACGACCCTCCTCGACAGCGGCTTCGGCCGCCTTGAGGCAGGTCTTGACCATCGGCCCGTAGGCGAGCAGGGTCACGTCGGTGCCCGCCCTGACCACGCGCGAGGTGAACAGCGCTGCCGGCGTCGCGGACTCGTCCAGCTCGGCCTTGTCGGCGTGGTACTGCCGCTTGGGCTCGAGGAAGATCACCGGGTCGTCGCAGGAGATGGCCTGCTGGATCATCCAGTACCCGTCGACGGGGTTCGAGCAGGCCACGACCTTGAGGCCGGGCGTGTGCGCGAACTGTGCCTCCGGCGACTCCGAGTGGTGCTCGACGGCGCCGATTCCCCCGCCGAACGGAATGCGTACGACGATGGGCATCTTGACCTTGCCCTGCGTGCGGAAGTGCATCTTCGCCACCTGGCTGACGATCTGGTCGTACGCCGGGTAGACGAACCCGTCGAACTGGATCTCGCACACCGGCCGGTAGCCGCGGATGGCCAGCCCAACCGCAGTACCCAGGATGCCGGACTCGGCCAGCGGGGTGTCGATCACCCGGTCCTCGCCGAAGTCCTTCTGCAACCCATCGGTGATCCGGAAGACGCCACCGAGCTTGCCGACGTCCTCACCCATGAGCAGGACCTTGGGGTCGTCCTCCATCGCCTTGCGCAGTCCAGCGTTCAGTGCCTTGGCCAGGGTCACCTTCTGGCTCGCTTCCGGGCTCATGCGGTGGCTCCCTCGGACTCGAAGCTGTGGAGGTACGTCGCGAACCCGTCGCGCTGAGCGGCGAGCTCATCAGTCTGCTCGGCGTACACGTAGTCGAAGACGCTCAGCGGGTCGGGGTCGACCAGCTCCCGGCAGCCTTCGCGCAGGTGCTCGCCGAGGTCGTCGGCCTGCTGTTCCACGGAGTCGAAGAAGTCGTTGTCGGCAAGGCCGTTGCGCTTCAGGTAGACCTCAACGCGGGCGATCGGGTCCTTGAGCTTCCAGTGCTCGAGCTCCTCGCTGAGCCGGTAACGAGTCGGGTCGTCGGTCGTCGTATGCGCACCCATGCGGTAGGTGTAAGCCTCCACAAAGGTCGGGCCGCTGCCCTCCCGGGCACGCTGAAGAGCCGCCTTGGTCACCGCATAGCAGGCCAGCACATCGTTTCCGTCGACCCGTACACCGGGGAAGCCGAACCCGAGAGCCCTTTGGTACAAGGGAATCCGGCTCTGGCGCTCGATCGGCTCCGAGATCGCCCACTGGTTGTTCTGGCAGAAGAACACCACCGGCGCGTTGTTCACCGCGGCGAAGATGAACGACTCGTTGACATCACCCTGGCTGCTGGCGCCATCGCCGAAGTAGGCCACCACGGCCGAGTCCCGGTCCGGGTCACCGGTGCCGACGGCACCGTCTCGTTGAATCCCCATTGCATAGCCGGTGGCGTGCAGGGTCTGGGCGCCGATCACAATCGTGTAGTTGCCGAAGTTGTGCTCTCGGGGATCCCACGATCCCTGGTCGACCCCACGGAAGAGACCAAGAAGGCGCAATGGGTCGACCCCGCGGGTATAGGCAACTCCGTGCTCGCGGTACGTCGGGAACACATAGTCCTGCGGACGCAGGGCCCGTCCGGAGCCGATCTGCGCCGCCTCCTGGCCCAGGAGCTGCGCCCAGATCCCGAGCTCGCCGTGGCGTTGCAGGGCGGTGGACTCGGTGTCGATGCGCCGGGTGAGCACCATGTCGCGGTAGAAGCCGCGGATGGTCTCGGCTTCGTCGCCCTCCACACCCGCGTCGAACTTGAACTCAGGGTGCTCGATTCGCTCGCCCTCGGGCGTCAGCAGCTGGACCAGCTCCGGGCCGCCGTCGCGCTGAGAGGGGCCGAACACCTCGACGAGGTCGGGACCGAAATCGGGCATCAGCTCTCCTGCTGTCCGGGCGACAGCGGGATCTCCGCTGCCGCGTGGGCCTGGTTCGGCCGACGCGGTCCGCGGGGGTGGTGCGG
>JALZBH010000210.1 GCA_030947625.1 Actinomycetota bacterium | reverse complement strand
CTGGTTGCGCCGGCTCGCGAAAGCAGCATCGTGGTGGGCAGCCTGCTCGGCTGGCTCGTCCTGCGCGAGCCTCGTCCGGCCCGCAGACTGGCGGGGGCGGCCGTCGTTCTGGCAGGCGTGGCGGCGCTGGCCCTCGGATGACCCGAACGGGTACTCCTGTCAGGATCGCGGCATGGGTGACCACGTTGGGCCGGCGAAAGTGGCTGGGCTGCTGTTGGCGGCGGGCGAGGGCAGCCGCATGGGTCGGCCAAAGGCGATTGTCGATGACTGGCTCGTCCGTGGAGTTCGCGCGCTCCAGAGCGGCGGCTGCGACCAGGTGACCGTCGTACTCGGCGCCGCGGCGGCCGAAGCCCGACGGCTGGTCCCCCCATCGGTGGCCGTGGTGGTCGCCGAGGACTGGGCCGAGGGGATGGGTGCCTCTCTGGGAGCGGGACTGGGGTCCCTGCCGCCCGCCGATGCGGCGCTGGTCTCGCTGGTCGACCTTCCCGACGTGGATGCAGCCGTCGTACGCAGGGTGCTTGCGGCCGGTGCGGTCGAGACGGGCTCGCTGCGCCGAGCGTCGTACGCCGGGACGCCGGGCCATCCGGTCCTCATCGGCCGCGACCACTGGTCCGGGGTGATCGCCACCGCTACCGGGGACCAGGGTGCTCGCGACTACCTCTCGACCCATGTGCACGAGCTGGTCGAGTGCGCCGACCTGGCGACCGGTGAGGACGTGGATGCCCGATGAGAGAGGTGCAGGAGATCGTTCGGCCGGATGCCGCCTCGGGGCGCGGAGGTAGGGAAGTAGCCTGCTGTACATGGAGGCCCAGAACGCCAAGCAGGTCGCCGCGTCCCTGGACGCAACCGGTTACCTCACCGACGAAGCCCTCGCGACCTCGGTGTTCCTTGCCCTGAAGATGCAGCGCCCACTGTTGCTCGAGGGTGAGCCCGGCACCGGCAAGACCGCGCTGGCCGAGGCGTTGGCCGAGGTCTCGGACCTGCCGCTGATCCGGCTGCAGTGCTACGAGGGCATCGACGCCACCCAGGCGCTCTACGACTGGGACTTCCCGCGCCAGATCCTGCATCTGCGCGCCCTCGAGGCAGTCGGTGGCGCAGACGCGGAGGAGGCCGAGAAGAGCCTGTACGACGCCCGCTTCCTGCTCGCTCGGCCGGTCCTGGCCGCTCTCCAGCAGAGCCCGGCGGTGCTACTCGTCGACGAGGTCGACCGGGCCGACGACGAGTTCGAGGCGTTCCTGCTAGAGGTGCTCTCGACGTACCAGGTCAGCATCCCCGAGCTCGGGACGGTGCAGGCCGCCACCCCGCCCGTCGTCGTACTCACCTCCAACCGGACCCGTGAGCTGCACGACGCGCTGAAGCGCCGGTGCCTCTACCACTGGATCGACCACCCCGGGCTCGAGCGCGAGGTGCAGATCGTCCGGTCGCGGGCTCCCGAGGTCGCCGAGGAGCTCGGCCGTCAGGTGGTCACGGCAGTGCAGTGGCTGCGCACCGACCCGGGCCTGCTCAAGACCCCCGGCGTGGCCGAGACGCTGGACTGGGCCCGGGCGCTCCAGCTACTCGGTTGCACCGAGCTGGACCTGGAGTCGGCGGCGGCCACCTTGGGTGCGCTGGTGAAGCACCGCGAGGACACCGACCGGGTCAGGGAGGCGCTGGATCGGATGCTGGCGACATGACCGTCGCGCTCCACCAGCCCGAGGAGATCCTGCTCGGCTTCACGCGAGCGCTGCGCTCGGGCGGCGTAGCGGTCACCCAGGACCGCGCGCAGGGTTTTCTCGCCGCAGTTGCTTTGGTCGGGTTCGAGGACCCGAGGGGGACCTACTGGGCCGGCCGCGCCACGCTGTGCGGTAGCCCCGGGGACCTGGAGCGCTACGACCAGGTATTCGAGGCCTGGTTCAGCCATCGCGGCGGCCTTCCCCGCACTCGGCCCGCCGTTGCGCCGCGGACCGCGGTCGCCGAGCTGCCCGAGGAGACGCCCGATGACGATGGCGAGACGGAGCCGGCTGACGACGTCGTCCCCGCGTTGGCGAGTGCCGTCGAAATCCTCCGGCACCGCGACGTGGCCGCGGTGTCCCCAGCCGAGCGCCAGCGGCTGGAGGCGATGTACGCGACGTTGCAGCCTCGCGCCCCGCTTCGTCGTACGGCCAGGAAGGTGGCCTGGCGCCGTGGGCAGGTCGACGCCTCCCGCACCCTGCGAGGCAGCCTGCGGGCCATGGGCGAGCCGGCTCGGATCGCCTGGCGCGCGCCCCGCCGGCGGCCGCGCCGAGTGGTGCTACTTGTCGATGTCTCCGGCTCGATGAGTGGGTACGCCGATGCGCTGCTGCGGCTCGCCCACCGGTACGTGGTCACCGCTGGACCGGGGTCGGTGGAGGTGTTCACCGTCGGCACCAGGTTGACCCGCGTCACCCAGGCGCTGCGCGTGCGCGACGTCGACCGGGCGATAGTTGCCGCCGGAGGGGCGGTGCCGGACTGGTCCGGCGGCACTCGGCTGGGCGAGACGCTCAAGGCGTTCACCGACCGATGGGGAGCCCGCGGGCTGGCTCGCGGTGCGGTGGTCGTCGTACTCAGCGACGGCTGGGAGCGCGGTGAAACCGCGCTGCTCGGCGCCCAGATGGCTCGTCTCCAACGGATCGCCCACCGCGTCGTCTGGGTGAACCCGCACCGTGGCAAGCCGGGCTACGAGCCCGTGCAGCAGGGCGTGGTCGCAGTGCTTCCGCACGTCGACGACTTCCTGGCCGGCCACTCGCTGGCCACCTTTGCCGAGCTCACCGAGGTGGTCGCCCGTGCGTGAGGTGCTGCCCGAGCTGCTCTCGTGGTGGCGTGCGGGTCACAGTGTCGGCGTGGCGACGGTGGTGGCCACGTTCCGCTCGGCGCCGAGGCCACCAGGTGCCTCGATGCTGGTCGGCCCCGGAGGTGAGGCGGTCGGGTCGGTGTCGGGAGGTTGTGTGGAAGGCGCCGTCTACGAGCTGGCCGAGCAGGTGGTGACTTCCGGCGTACCTGTGCTGCAGCGGTACGGAGTCAGCGACGACGACGCCTTCGCCGTGGGCCTCACCTGTGGCGGCATCCTCGACGTGTACGTCGAGAAGGTGGACCAGCACACGTTCCCGGAGCTGGAAGTGATCGCCGAAGATCTCGAAGTCGGCCGACCGGTCGCGGTGGCGACGGTGATCGAGCATCCCGACCCGGCGCGGATCGGTGGGCGCATGGTGCTGCGACCCGAACCATCCGGATCGATCGGCAGCGCGCGCGCCGACGAAGCCGTCGCCGACGACGCGCTCGGGCTGCTCGCGTCGGGCCGGAGCGAGGTGCTCACCTATGGCCCGGACGGGGAACGCCGCGGAGAGGGGATGCGCGTCTTCGTCTGGGCGTTCGCTCCCGCCCCGCGGATGCTGGTGTTCGGAGCAATCGACTTCGCCGCCGCGGTGGCCAGGATGGGCAGGTTTCTCGGCTACCACGTGACCGTGTGCGACGCCCGGCCGGTGTTCGCCACCAACACCCGCTTCCCTTCTGCCGACGAGGTGGTCGTGAGCTGGCCGCACAAGTACCTCGCCGACGAGGCAGCCGCCGGCCGGATCGACGGCCGGACGGTGCTGGCCGTGCTCACCCACGACCCGAAGTTCGACGTACCCCTTCTCGAGGTCGCCCTGAGACTGCCCGAGGTCGGGTACGTCGGTGCGATGGGCTCGCGTCGTACCCACGACGACCGGCTGGCTCGGCTGCGTGAGGCC
>JALZBH010000209.1 GCA_030947625.1 Actinomycetota bacterium | reverse complement strand
CGGCCAGATCCATCCCGCTGACCTGTCCGAGGGCCAGCGGCTCGCCCTGGTGCTCGCCATCCAGCTCACCGCCGAACCGGCCGTGCTGCTGCTCGACGAGCCGACCCGCGGCTTGGACTACCCAGCGAAGACGATGCTCACCGGCGTACTCCGTGAGCTGGCCGACCGCGGGCGTGCCGTGCTGCTGTCCACCCACGACGTCGAGTTCGTCGCCGAGTGCGCGGACGTGGTGCTGGTGATGGCTGCCGGAGAGATCGTCGCGCGGGGCCCCGCGGCCGACGTCCTGACCGCGAGCCCGGCGTTCGCGCCACAGGTCGCCAAGGTACTCGGCCACGGACTGCTCACCGTCGACGACGCCCGCCAGGCCAGCTCGTGAGCGACCCCGCCCGTGCCGTCGCGATGCGGCCCCGGTCGAGCGCCGCGGTCCTGCTCGCCAGTCTCGCCGGGCTGAGTGCGTTCTGTTGGCCGCTGTTCGTCTCGGCCGGCTCGGCACTGGCGAACGGCGGCAACGCGCCGCTGGTGTTCGGGCTGTTGCTCCCGGTCGTGCTGGCCGTGGTCCTCTTCGAGATCAGCGAAGGCGGTCTGGATCCCAAGTCCGTGGCGATGCTGGGAGTGCTCTCCGCGGTCGGCGCGGCGCTGCGGCCGCTGGGCGCTGGTACGGCGGGACTGGAGACCGTGTTCTTCCTGCTGGTGCTGGCCGGTCGGGTCTTCGGACCCGGCTTCGGGTTCGTGCTCGGTACGACCACGCTGTTCGGCTCCGCGCTGATCACCGGGGGGGTGGGTCCGTGGCTGCCGTACCAGATGCTCGGCGCCGCCTGGGTGGGTCTGGGTGCCGGTCTGCTGCCACCGGTGAGAGGTCGGTGGGAGATCGTGATGCTGGCGTCGTACGGCGCCCTCGCCGGCCTGCTGTACGGCGCGCTGCTGAACCTCTCCTTCTGGCCCTACGCGTTGGGTCCGCGCACCGGACTGAGCTTCGTGCCCGGCGACCCGATACTGAGCAACCTGCATCGCTTCATCGTGTTCAGCCTGACCACCTCGCTCGGCTGGGACCTTGGGCGGGCGGTCACGAACTTCGTGCTGGTCGCCCTCACCGGTCCGGCGATCCTGGCGACGCTGCGGCGCGCCGCGCGCCGGGCCAGCTTCGCCTAGCCTGGGGCGATGCCGACCTACATCGCATTCCTCCGGGCCGTCAACGTGGGCAAGCGAAAGTACCCGATGGCCGAGCTGCGCGACGCGCTCGCCGAGGCCGGTTTCTCCGACGTGGAGACTCACATCCAGACCGGCAACGTCCGGCTCAGCACGCCGGAACGCTCCCGGGACAAGGTGGCGGCCGCATTGGAGAAGGTGTTCGAGGCAGACCGGTCCTTCGACGTACCGGTCGTGGTGCTGACCCCCCGGGAGCTCACCAAGGTGGCGGCCGATGTCGAGGACATCGCGCGTCAGCATCCGGCCGAGCACGGCCACTACGTGTCGTTGCTGAAGACGAAGCCGACCGCCGAGCTAGTGCAGCTGATGCACGACGCGGCAACCGACGACGAGGCGGTCCTGGTGCGCGGACGGGCAGTGCACCTGGTCTACGGCAAGCCCTACCACGAGGCCAAGGTGAGCAACGCGACGGTCGAGAAGCGCCTTGGCGTCGCGACCAACCGCAACGCCAAGGGGGTCCGGGCGCTCGCGGAGAAGTGGGGCGGCTAGCCGGTCCGCCCGAGCGACCGGATCGAGCGTGAGCCGAGGGTGAGCAGCGCCATCAGCGAGTAGGCGATGCCGCTGACCACGAGTACGCCGGGGTAGCCGAACCGGTGCGCAAGTGGACCGAAGGTCAGCTGACCGACCGGCATCGCGACGAACGATCCGAGCGCGTCGTAGGAGTAGGCACGCGAAAGCATCCGCTCTTCGATGTTCTCCTGCATGGCCAGCTGCCAGCCCAGGCTGAACACCTCGATGCCGGCCCCCGCAACGAACGCCGCCCCGGCCACTGCCCATAGATGGGGGTAGGCACCGAGCATGAACAGCGCTGGGCCCACCGCCGCGATGCCGACCATTCCTGTGCGCAGGGGCCTGGCCAGCCGGCGATGCAACAGCACGGCCGTCGTGACGAGCAGGCCGACCGACTCCGCGGAGAGCACCAGCCCCCACCCCTGCGCGCCGAAGGTCTCCTTGGCTCGCGGGGGTCCCAGGGTGGACCACGCACCGACGTGAAACGCGTTCAGGATGCTGAACACCACCACCACGCCCCACAGCCAGGTGGTTCCCCGGAACACCGACCAGCCCTCGCGCAGCTCCGCAAGCATCGAGCTGGAGGCGTCGCGTGCAGCCTGGGGAATCGAGACCCAGGCCAGCAGGATGGCCGAGGCCAGCCAGGTCAGCGCGTCGAACGCGAGCGCCCACCCGGCGCCGACCGTGACCACCAACCAGGCGCTGAGCGTGGGCCCGACCACGCGGAGCGCACCCTTGGCCATCGACTGCAGCAGGTTCGCCTCCTGCAGCATGCCGTGGGGGACCAGCTGGGGAAACATCCCCTGCAGTGCGGGGAACAGCACCGCCAGCACGGCTCCGTTCAGCGCCTCCAGGACGATCAGCATCCACAGGTGCGCCTGGCCGCTGATCACCAGGTACGCCGCCGTCCCCTGGGTCAGCGCGGCCACAAGGTTGCCGACCCGGACGACCAGCACCCTCGGCAGCCGGTCGGCGATCACCCCACCGAACAGTAGGAACAAGATCAGCGGGACCGTGTTCGCCGCGAGCACGGCTCCCAGGGCGGTGGCCGAGCTCGAGACAGAGAGCACCGCGAACGCCAAGGCCACCGGCGCCATCGAAGAGCCGGCCAGGTTGACCGTCGTCGCCAGGAAGTACCACCGGAAGTTCTCGTGCTGCAGCGGGGCCAGCGCGCTGCGGCGTACCCCCGGTTCGCTGCTCACCGCAGCACCCTAGGCGCTCTCGCGTGCGGGCCAGCAGCTCTGCGCGAGCGGCAGGGAGCAGGTGGTAGCCGTCGAGCCTCGGATCGGGCCGAGAGCGTTGAGCGCAGCGAGCCTGAGCCATCATGCCGACCAAGGCGCTGCGCACCTCGTCCACGGTCGCCAGCCCGCCAGGGGATGGTGCGGTCGGTCACCCGGGCTCTTCGTCGGGCCCGACGGGCCGCAGCTCCAGGCGGCCGCACCGAGCCATCGGATGCTGCGCGACGATCTCGGTCGCCTCGTCGAGGTCGGTGCACTCGAGGATGTCGAACCCTGCGACCCCCTCCCGCGACTCGGTGAAGTGCCCGTCGTCACCAGCACGTTGCCCTCTCGCCGCCGAACGGTGGTGGCATCCTCGACCGGAAGCAACCGGTCGCCCATGACCCGCTTCCCGCTGGCCTCGTGGCGGGGCAGGGTCGTCAGGCGATCTCCACGCCGGCTTCGTCGAGCTCGGCGACCGCGCGCTCGGTGGAGTCCGGTGCGACGCCGGCGCACAGGTGGGTGAGCAGCCGGGTGGCGAACCCGTTGCTATGCGCGTCCAGGGCGGTAGCTCGCACGCAGTAGTCGGTGGCAATCCCGCATACGTCAACCGAGGTGACCTCGTGCTCGCGCAGCCAAGTGGTCAGGTCGCTGCCGTCCGACGTACGGCCTTCGAAGCCGGAGTACGCCGCAGCCTGCTCGCCCTTGAGGAAGATCGCGTCGAACGGCTGCGGGTCCAGGTTCGGGTGGAACGCCTCGCCGTCGGTGCCGACCCTGCAGTGCACCGGCCACGAGTCGACGAAG
>JALZBH010000208.1 GCA_030947625.1 Actinomycetota bacterium | reverse complement strand
GAGTAGGTCCGGCCATGCAGTCGGAGGCGCTGCGCAACCCGGCGCTGCGTACTCGGCTGGACAACCCCGAGGCTGCGCGACTGCAGTACACCTCGATCGTCTCCACGGTCGCACCGCTGAACAACATCCACTGCCGCCTGGCAGTCGAGTACGCCATGGACCGCACGGCGTACCAGACCGCGTACGGCGGTGTGCTGGCCGGTGGGGCTCCGACCACGACGTTGATGCTGCCGATCCTCCCCGGCTACAAGAAGTTCGACCTCTTCCCCACTTCTGGGGGCAAGGGCGACCTGACCAAGGCCAAGGCCGAGCTCAAGGCGTGCGGGCAGCCGAACGGCTTCTCTACCAACATCGCCTTCCGCACCGACCGTGACCACGAGCAGAGCCTGGCCGAGACCTGGCAGCAGCAGCTGAACAAGGTCGGGATCAAGCTGACGCCGAAGGGCTTCACCCACGACCTGTACTTCTCGCAGTACGCAGGGAACCCGGGCTATGTGGTCAGCCACAAGCTCGGCCTGGTCGTGAACAGCTGGGGCGCGGACTGGAACGACGGCTACGGGATGCTGTCGCAGATCGTGGACAGCCGGGTCATCCGGTCAACCGGCGGCTCCTCGAACATCAGTGTCCGGATCCCGGCAGTCGACAAGATGCTGGACCAGGCCGCTGTCGAGACCAACACCGCCAAGCGCAACGCGTTGTACGGTGCGATCGACAAGGCGGTGATGAAGCAGGCAGTCATCTACCCGGGCCTGGTCGCCAAGCTGTTGTTGATGCGTGGCAAGCACCTCACCAACGTGTTCGTCAACCAGCAGTACGGCGGATACGACTACCTCTCGCTCGGCGCGAAGTAGCCCCGTTCGCGACTACTCGAGAGAGGCTGGGCAAGGGGTGGACGGTCCCGCAGTAGTGGGGCCGTCCACCGCCTGAACACCCGTGGTCACCTACATCATCCGCAGGCTCCTCGCGGCGATCATGATCCTGTTGGTCGTCAGCATGATCACGTTCGGGATCTTCTACCTGATCCCGCGCTTGACCGGCGCGACCCCGGAGACCCTGGCGTCGCGGTACGCCGGCCGCACCGCGACCGCACAGACGGTCCATCTGGTCGCCCAGAACCTGGGCTTCTATGACCCGATCCCAGTTCAGTACTGGCACTGGCTCAACGGCATCTTCGTCGGCGTGCACTACGACCTCGGTACTCAGATCGACTACTGCCCGCCGCCGTGCCTGGGCTACTCGTTCGTCAACCAGGCCCCGGTCTGGCCCGACCTGGTCCAGGCTGCCCCGATCACGATGTCGCTTGCTGCGGGCGCCTCGGTCCTGTGGCTCACCGCCGGCCTGGCGGTCGGCGTACTCTCCGCGGTCAAGCGTGGCTCGGTATTCGACCGGGCCACGATGGCGGTGGCACTCGGCGGCGTGTCGCTTCCGATCTTCTTCACCGGCCTGGTCTCGCTTGCATTCTTGAGCTACCGGTGGAACCTGTTCCCACCGGGCGGCAGCTACACGCCGTTCACCCACAACCCGCTGGCCTGGGCGGGTGACCTGATGCTGCCATGGATCACGCTGGCGTTCTTGTTCTCCGCCCAGTACGCCCGGCTGACCCGGGCGGGCATGCTCGAGACCATGAACGAGGACTACATCCGAACGGCCCGCTCCAAGGGGCTCCCCGAGCACACGGTCGTGCTCAAGCACGGCCTGCGCGGCGCTCTCACCCCGATCCTGACGGTGTTCGGACTCGACGTCGGCCTGCTCCTCGGCGGCGCGATCCTGACCGAGAAGACCTATGGCCTCAACGGCCTGGGCCAGTACACCGTCAATGCGATCGACACCCAGGACCTGCCCAAGATCCTCGGCGTCACGCTGCTGGCTACGATCTTCATCGTCTTCGCCAACCTGGTCGTCGACTTGTTGTACGCCGTGGTCGACCCGAGGGTGCGAGGCCGATGACCGCTCAACGGCTGGATCCGCACCGGGCGTTCGACCAGCAGGCCGAGCGGTTCCTCGACGTGCGGGACCTCAGCGTGCAGTTCTCCACCGACGACGGCCTGGTCAGGGCGGTGGACGGGCTCTCCTTCCACGTCGAACGAGGTCGGACCCTCGGCATCGTCGGCGAGTCTGGATCCGGCAAGAGCGTGACCAGCATGGCGGTGATGGGGCTGCACCGGCGAGGAAGCGCCAAGATCAGCGGCCAGATCCTGCTGGACGGTCAGGACCTCGTCCCCGCATCCGCCGAACACGTACGCCGGCTGCGCGGCAAGAAGATGGCGATGATCTTCCAGGACCCCCTGTCCTCGATGCACCCCTACTACACGATCGGCAACCAGATCATCGAGGCCTACCGGGTCCACAACAACGTGTCCAAGACGGCCGCGCGGAAGCATGCGATCGCGATGCTCGACCGCGTCGGAATCCCGGAGCCGGCGAAGCGGGTCGACTCCTACCCGCACCACTTCTCCGGCGGGATGCGGCAGCGGGCGATGATCGCAATGGCTCTGTCGTGCGACCCCGACCTGCTGATCGCCGACGAGCCCACCACCGCGTTGGACGTCACCGTCCAGGCGCAGATCCTCGACCTGATCCGCGACCTACAGAAGGACTTCAACTCGGCGGTGATCATCATCACCCACGACCTCGGCGTGGTCGCTGAGCTGGCAGACGAGATCCTGGTGATGTATGCCGGGCGGGCCGCCGAGTTCGGCACTGCGGACACGATCTTCAACGAGCCCGAGCACCCCTATACCTGGGGGCTGCTCGGCTCGATGCCGCGGTTCGACCGAGTGCGCAGCAAACGCCTGATCCCGATCAAGGGCAGTCCGCCGTCGCTGATCAACGTGCCATCGGGCTGCGCGTTCCACCCCCGCTGTACTTTCGTCGACCGGACCCAAGGGCTGGGCCAGGAGCAGGTGCCCGAGATCACCGACACCGGAGACGGCCATCAGGTTGCCTGCCATTTGCCCCACGAGGAGCGACAGCGGATCTGGTCGCAGGAGATCAGGCCGAAGCTGTGAATGGCGAGGAGCTGCTCGTCGTACGCGGGCTGGTGCGACACTTCCCGATCCGCAGGGGGCTGCTGCAGCGTCAGGTTGCCGCGGTGCAGGCCGTGGACGGGATCGACTTCTCCGTTCGAAGCGGAGAGACCCTGTCCCTCGTGGGGGAGTCCGGCTGCGGGAAGAGTACGACAGGGCGCCTCGTCACCCGCCTGGACAAGCCGACCGGCGGCAAGATCACCTTCGAGGGCCGCGACATCACCTCGCTCAGCGACGGCGCGATGCGCCCGATCCGGCGCGACCTGCAGATGATCTTCCAGGACCCGTTCTCCTCGCTGAACCCGCGGCACACGGTCGGCAAGATCGTTGGTGCGGCCTATCGGCTGCAGAAGGTGGACCCTCCGGGTGGCATCCGCAAGGCGGTCCAGGCGCTGCTCGAGCTGGTCGGTCTCAACCCCGAGCACTACAACCGCTATCCCCACGAGTTCTCCGGCGGACAGCGCCAGCGCATCGGCATCGCCCGGACACTGGCGCTCAAGCCGAAGCTGATCGTCGCCGACGAGCCGGTCTCGGCGCTCGACGTCTCGATCCAGGCCCAGGTGATCAACCTGCTCGAGGACCTCCAGGACGAGCTTGGGCTGACCTACCTGATGATCGCCCACGACCTGTCCGTCGTACGACACGTCTCGGACCGGGTCGCGGTGATGTATCTGGGCAAGCTGGTCGAGATGGCCGACCGCGACGAGCTCTACGAGTCGCCCCGGC
>JALZBH010000207.1 GCA_030947625.1 Actinomycetota bacterium | reverse complement strand
GCCGCAGCCGTGGTGATCCTGCAAGCCGCATTGGACACCGAACGCAGCACGGGGGCTGTGCCGGGCGAGCTGGTCTCACCCCGAGCGCAGGCGACCGACGTAGACGGAGCCTGAGTGAGCGACATCGACGTGCAGGACGACAGCCACGACGAGCCGTACGCCGAGACCTACGAGCCCCCCCGTCGCAGGCGCCGCGGCGGTCGTGGCTGCGTGCCGGCACTGGTGATCGTGCTTGCCTTCACGCTGCTGGCATTCTTCGGTGGCCGCTGGGCCGTCCACCAGATCAAGACCCGGCTCTCGTCGGCCCCGGACTACTCCGGGCCGGGCACGAGCGCGCTGGTCTTCGACGTGAAGAAGGGCGAGACCTCTGTCGAGATCGGGCGGCAGCTCAAGGCCGCGGGGGTCGTCAAGAGCGTCGATGCCTTCTCCGCCGCTGCCCAGGGCAACCCCAAGTCGGTCGACATCCAGGTGGGCTACTACCGGCTCAAGAAGCACATGAAGGCCAAGGAAGCGCTCGCGGTGCTGGTCAACCCCAAGAACCTGATCCAGAGCCTGGTGCTGGTCCGTGAGGGTGCGCGGGTACGCCAGATCGTCGCCTCGATCGTGGCCAACACCAACATCAACAAGTCGGCTGTGACGGGTGCGCTGAAGAACCCTGCGGCCATCGGCCTCCCTGCTGCCGCGCACGGCAACCCCGAGGGCTATCTGTACCCGGCGACATACACCGTCATCCCGGGTGAGAACGCCGTGCAGCTGCTCCGGCAGATGGTCGCCGCGACCGCCACGCAGGAAAGGCATCTCAAGGTCGCGGCAAACGCGGCGAAGCTCGGGCTGAGCCCGGAGCAGGCATTGACGGTTGCGAGCATCTTGGAGTATGAGGCGAACCGGACCGTGGACTATCCGAAGGTCGCGCGCGTGATCTACAACCGGCTGAAGATGGGGATGCCGTTGCAGCTCGACTCCACGGTCTCCTACGTGAGCGGCCGGTCCGGCGACGTATGGACCACCAACGCCGAGCGGGCCAACTCTTCGGCGTACAACACCTACGCTCACACTGGGCTGCCGCCGGGGCCGATCGGGTCCCCGGGGCAGGCGACGATGCGGGGCGCGCTGCACCCGGTTCAGGGGGCCTGGCTGTACTTCGTCCCCGACTTCGCCACCGGCACCACGCACTTCTCGACAACCCTGGCCGAGCACGACAAGTGGGTGAAGAAGGCCCAGCTGTTCTGCCAGCAGAGCCCCAAGTGCTAGGTGTCCGTCGCTGCGCGGTGCTCGGCAAGCCGGTCACCCACTCGCTTTCACCGGTGCTGCATCGCGCGGCGTATGCCGAGCTGGGGTTGGACTGGACCTATGAGGCGGTCGAGATGGACGCCGCCGGACTGTCCGGCTTCCTCGGTGGTCTCGACGAGGCGTGGCGTGGGTTGTCCTTGACGATGCCACTCAAGCGGGTCGTCGTACCCCTGGTCGACTCCCTCGACGACTGGGCCCGACGCTCCGGCGTGGTGAATACGGTGGTGTTCGACGAGGACGGCTCCAGGCACGGTCACAACACCGACGTGCCCGGGGCGGTCGCGGCCATCCGGTCGCGCAGCTCCGGGCCGCTGCGCACCGCCGTCGTGCTCGGGGGCGGCGCCACGGCCGCCTCGATGCTGCTCGCGCTAGCGGAGCTGGGATGTACGACGGCCACCCTGCGAGTGCGCGATCCGGGGCGCGCCGCTCGAACCGTCACCGTCACAGCGGAGCATCGGCGCGAGCTTGCCGTCGAGGTGGGGCCGCTCACCGAGGCTGGAGGATGGCCGAGCCGGGCCGACATCCTGATCTCGACGCTCCCGGTCTCGGCGTGGTCGACGCAGCTCCTCGCGACCTGGTCGGGTGTCCCGGTCGTGTTCGACGTCGGCTACCAGCCCTGGCCGACGCCGTTGCTCCAAGCGTCCGCCGAGCAGGGTCGCGCGCTGGTGACCGGACTGGACCTGTTGGTCCAACAGGCGGCGCTGCAGGTCTCGCTGATGACCGGCACGCCCGATCCCCCGGTGGCCGCGATCCTGCAGGCCGGGGCTCGGGCGCTGGCGGCCCGCTGACCTGTGGAGGAGTCCGTCGCAGAAAGGCCCG
The DNA here is from genome assembly GCA_030947625.1 of Actinomycetota bacterium. Taxonomy (GTDB): domain Bacteria; phylum Actinomycetota; class Actinomycetes; order Propionibacteriales; family Nocardioidaceae; genus Marmoricola. The sequence continues at coordinate 1,646 of JALZBH010000207.1, read as the reverse complement.
ATGGCCTAGCCTCCGGGGCATGACACCGGACCAGGCGACCGTGCTGGGTGCGGGCGTCTGTGGGGTCGCGTCCGGAGCGCTTGGCCTGCTTGTCCCAGCCGTGATCAGCCGGCTTCCCGAGCCCTCGCCGCGTCTGGAGCCGGAGGCGGTGGTGGGTGGTCCGAGGGCGAAGTCGCTGCCGCCCCCGCCCAAGGAGTCGTACGCCGCGATTGCCAGACTGCCGCACCTGGCCACGAAAACCGCGCTGGGCGCCCTGGTTGCCGGAGGAGCGGTCGGCGCGACGGTCGGCTGGGGAGGCGCGCTGCTGGTTCTGGCGTACGTCGTCCCGCTCGGGGTTGCGTTGGCGCTCATCGACTGGCGGACGAGGTTGTTGCCAACTCGGCTGATCGGGCCGTCGTACTTGGTGGTCGCGGCGCTGGTGCTGGTGGCTGCAGCTCTCGACTCCGACCGGACCTCGTTGGTCCGAGCGGGAGCCGGCTGGCTGCTCGCGGGAGGGACGTTCCTGCTGCTGTGGCTGGTGAACCGACGGGGTCTGGGGTACGGCGATGTCCGTCTCGCCGGCGTGCTCGGCCTGACGCTGGGCTATCTGGGCTGGTCACAGCTCGTGATCGGCCTGTACGCCGGATTCCTGGTCGGCGCGCTGGCAGGGATGTTGCTCACCGCGCTCAAGCTCGTGGACCGCAAGCGTTACCCGTTCGGGCCGTTCATGCTGCTCGGTGCGCTGTGCGGTGTGTTGTTCGGCCCCATGGTCGCGTCGGTGCTCGGCTACTGACGGCGCCCGGCGTGCCCCGAGCATGCGTGGAACACTGTCCGCATGCTCCGCTGGCTGACGGCGGGTGAGTCCCACGGGCCCTCGCTCGTCGCAATTCTCGAAGGCATGCCTGCCCATGTGCGGGTGAACTCGGCCGACATCTCCGCGGCGCTGGCCCGGCGTCGCCTCGGCTACGGGCGGGGCGCCCGGATGAAGTTCGAGCAGGACCTGGTCACGATCACCGGCGGGGTCCGTCACGGCGAGACGATCGGCGCCCCGGTCGCGATCGAGGTCGCCAACACCGAGTGGCCAAAGTGGGACAAGGTGATGTCCGCGGATCCGGTCGACGCGGTCGAGCTGGAGGCAGTGGCCCGCAACGCCGCGTTGACCCGGCCGCGGCCGGGACATGCCGACCTTGTCGGCATGCAGAAGTACGACTTCACCGAGGCCAGGCCGGTCCTGGAACGCGCGTCCGCGCGGGAGACCGCGGCTCGAGTGGCCCTCGGCCGGGTCGCCTCGCGGTTCCTGGAGCAGGCCACCGGCGCCATGCTCGTCTCCCACGTCGTAGAGCTCGGTGGCGTTGCCGCACCCGAGGGCGTCGTACCAAGGCCCACGGACGTGGCCGCTCTCGATGCCGATCCGGTGCGTTGTCTGGATCCGGAAGCCTCGAAGCGGATGGTCGATCGGATCGACGAGGCACATAAGGACGCGGACACTCTTGGCGGTGTAGTCGAGGTCGTGGTCCACGGTCTGCCCCCTGGGCTCGGTTCGCACGTGCACTGGGACCGCCGCCTCGACTCACGGCTGGCCGGCGCGCTGATGGGCATCCAGGCGATCAAGGGCGTCGAGGTCGGTGACGGGTTCGCGACCGCGGCGAAGCCGGGCTCGGAGGCGC
>JALZBH010000086.1 GCA_030947625.1 Actinomycetota bacterium | reverse complement strand
GCTCACTGGTGAGCTACTACGCGATCCTGGTCGACATCTCGACCGAGGACGAACGCGACCGGGTCTCCTCGCGCGGCTGGGCGTGGGGGTACCTCGGCGGCGGCACGTTGTTGGCACTCAACCTGATGATCTTCCTCGGCCACGACAGCTTCGGGCTGTCCAAGGCTCTCGCGGTGCGGATCTCCCTGCTTTCCGCAGCTCTCTGGTGGGCCGGCTTCACCATCATCCCGCTGCTGCGGTTGCGCAACTACGCCCCCCGCAACGTCCTGGCCGAGCGTGGGAGCCTCCTGCAACGCAGCTTCGGCCAGCTGTTCACCACGCTCCGCGAGATGCGAGCCTTCCCGATGACGCTGACCTTCCTGCTGGCCTACCTCTTCTACAACGACGGCATCCAGACGGTGATCAGCACCGCGTCGACGTACGGCGCCGAGCAGCTCGGCTTCGGCCAGTCGGTGCTGATCGGGGCGATCTTGATGATCCAGTTCGTGGCCTGGGGTGGGGCGCTCTGGTTCGGCACGGGGCTTACCGGTCGATCCTGTGGGGGACGTACGCCTGGATGGTGATCGTGGTCCTGGCGATGTTCCTCCCGGAACACAACCTCGCCTTGTTCCTGGGGCTCGGGTTTGCCATTGCGATCGTGCTGGGAGGCACCCAGGCGCTCTCGCGGTCGTTCTTCAGCCTGCTCATCCCCCACGGACGGGAAGGGGAGTACTTCGCGCTCTACAACGCCTGCGAGCGCGGAACTTCCTGGTTCGGGACGCTAGTGTTCGGCGTGATGTTCCAGCTCACCGGCTCCTACCGGCCGGCCATCGTGGCGCTGATCGTGTTCTTCATCCTGGGCGCGTTCTTCCTGCTGCGCCTGGACCCCCGTCGGGGAATCATCGAGGCGGGGAACCGTCCCCCGGCCCTGGTCTGAGGGTGTGAGTCTCATCTCGCGGCCGGTGGGCGGAATCTGTGGGGCGCGCCGTACGTTGGGCACTGTGATGGCGCAATGGCGTCACGATCGACTTGCCCGCCCGTCTCCATAGTTGTACGCATGAGGGTGTGGGCCACGTCGTACGCCGTACCCCACTTGATTCTTGGAGGTGTGCCATGGGAGACCGGACACTGCGCGGAGCCCGACTGGGCGGACAGAGTTTCGAGGACGAGCGCGGGATCGAGTTCGCGGCCCGGCAGCAGGTGGGTTACGCCTGCACACAGGGTCACACGTTCGAGATCACGATGTCGACGGAGGCAGAGGTGCCCGCGGTCTGGGAATGTCCGCGCTGTGGTGCCGAAGGCCTCAGCATCGACGGCATCCTGCCGCAGGAGAAGGCCACCAAGCCGGCCCGTACCCACTGGGACATGCTGCGCGAGCGGCGCTCGATCAGTGAGCTCGAGGACATCCTCGAGGAGCGCCTTCAGCTGCTCCGTGGCGGCGAGATCGGCCCAGCACACCTGCACCGTCCGGCGAAGAAGCGCGCTTCGGTCTGAGACCTCGACCACACCACTGCTCAGGAAGGACTGACGAACCCGGCCGCGGCCCCTGGCCCCGAATCAAGCAGCCCGTCCGCACTCCCCCCGTCACCTGCACTTGGACGCTGACACACCGACACCAGCACCCCTATTCGACGACGTCACCCCTGACCACGTCATCGCGGTCATCGCGGTCATCGCGGTTGCCCGGGCCGCGCCGACGCCGGGTTTGGTACGCCGGATAGCCGCCGGCGAACCGCTGGCCGGTGAGCCGGCGGGTGATCACCCCGGCAAGGACCCGGCGACCCACGGGCCGGGTGAAGGGCAAGATCATCAGGATGCCGAAGATGTCGGTCACGAAGCCGGGAGTGAGCATCAACGTGCCGCCGACCAGGATCAGCACCGCGTCGGCCAGCTCGCGCGCTGGCATCCGGCCTTCCCCGAGAGCCGTCCGCAGACCTCGCCACGCCCGAGAGCCCTCACGCTTGACCAGCCAGGCGCCGAAGATGCTGTCGGCAACCAGCAGAGCGATCGTCCACCAGGCGCCGATCACCCGACCCACCTGGATGATCACGAAGATCTCCACCAACGGCACTACGACGAAGGCGACGACCAACAGCCACCACGGGAATCGACGCTTCATACCTGGCCAACGTCCCCGGACTCGCGATTGTTTCAGCGACGCCCAGCCCGGGCCCGCCCAAGCTGGCGTCGGCGCTCTTGGAGCCCCCACCGGGTGATCCGGTGCAACGACTCGGTGGCCACCTTGCCGCTCATCTTGGAGCTGCCCCGGATCCTCTCGACGAACTCGATCGGCACCTCCTGGACGCGCAGGCCGGCGCGGAGTGTGCGGAAGGCCAGCTCGGCCTGGAACACATAGCCCAGGGCTTGGACGGTGTCCAGGTCGATCGCCTCCAGGGTGGTGCGCCGGAAGAGGCGGAAGCCGGCGGTCGCGTCCCGCACCGGGATACCTAGCAACAACCGGGCGTACAGGTTGGCGCCCCGAGAGAGCAGCTCGCGCCGCAGCGGCCAGTTGACCACGCTGCCGCCGGGGACCCAGCGGGAGCCGATGACCAGGTCAGCATCAGCGAGCGCCTCGATCAGCAGATGCAGCTGCTCTGGTTGGTGGGACCCGTCCGCGTCCATCTCGCCGATCGCGTCGTACCCCATGTCCAGGGCAACCTTGAACCCATGCAGGTACGCCGCTCCCAGGCCCTGCTTGGTTCTCCGGTGCACCACGTGCACTTGCGAGTCCGCATCGGCCAGCTCGTCGGCGATCTTCCCGGTGCCGTCCGGGGAGCTGTCGTCGACGACGAGCACGTCGACGACGGGTAGGGCGCAGCGCAGGCGGTCCACGATCCAGACGAGGTTGTCGGCCTCGTTGTACGTCGGTATCACCATCACGATCCGGTTCGCGACGTACGGCGCAGAAGGCTGCTGGGACAACGGCTACTCCTCGGGTTGGCTGCGCCGAGACTGGCGCGACGCTGGCCGACGAGACGATATCGGGGAGCCGGTGTTCCCGGCAGTGCGGGGGGAGGAGCGAGACCCTTCGGACCGTCGGCGTCCTGACCGGATGTCAACACCACCGACGTTGTCTACTGGGCGCCGCACTCCCCCCGTGTTCTCCCGTCCTGTTGGGCGTCCGCGACCGGCCAAGGAGCCGTCCTGCACCGTGGCTTCCGGCGAGGCCACTCCAGTCCCCGAGACGCCCAACACGACGATCTGCCTGGAGGAACGTTCTGAACCTTGGGCCACGTCGGCGGTGCCTGTCAACCGTTGGCTGACCTGCGAGGTTCCGGCAAATGTGCAGGTCAGGTGGATGACGTTTAGGTGAACAAAAGTGGCCGTGTCCAGACAGGTTGGGCGTGTCCTTCCAGGACACGCCGAGAGGACCTAACTCGCGGGTACGACGACCGTGCCCGTTGCCGTAGTCGCCACGATCGGCTCGCTGAGCATCTCTGCCGCCGAGTCCCCGGCCTCTGGCCGGCCTCGAGCGACGATCCGGGCGGTGAACGCCAGCTCGCGGGAGCGGGTGCCGACGCGGACCAGCTCGGCGCTGACCTCCAGCAGGTCGCCTGCACGGACCGGCGCCCGGAACTGCACCTGGTCATAGGAGGCGAACAGGCCCTCGTCGCCGTCGGTGCGGATGCACATCTCGGTGGCTACATCGCCGAAGAGGCCCAACGAGTAGGCGCCGTCGACGAGGTTGCCGGCATAGTGCGCGTGAGCATAGGACACGTAGCACCGGTGGGTCACCACCAGGCCCGGCTCTGGTGTCATGACGCCGCCCTCTCCCTGACAAGCCGGTGAACGAGATAGCTGGCCACCTCACCGGGCGTCGTACCTCTGGTGAACACGCGGTCGACGCCGAGCTGCCCGGCCATCGACTCGTCGAACCGGGGTCCGCCCACCACCAGCAGCGGCCGCCGATTCGACGGAAAGGCCTCGCGGAAGGCTGCGGACATCTCCATGGTGTTGAGCACGTGCGCATCGCGTTGGGTGACGACCTGGGAGACCAGCACCGCATCTGCGCGTTCGGCGACCGCGCGTTCGACCAGCTGCGGCACGGACACCTGAGCGCCGAGGTTAACCACCTTGAGCTCGCGGTAGTACTCCAGCCCCTTCTCCCCGGCGAACCCCTTGATGTTCATGATCGCGTCGATGCCGACCGTGTGCGCATCCGTGCCGATGCACCCGCCCACCACCACCAGCCGGCGCCGAAGCCCGCGCTTGATCGTGGCGTTGGCCTCCTTGGGCGTGAGCAGCGGATAGTCCCGCTCGACCACCACTACCTTGCTGGTGTCGACGAGGTGGCTGACCCTTCCGTAGACGACGAAGAACGTGAAGCTCGGGCCCATTGCCCTGGCGTGTACGACGAGAGCCGGGTCCATGCCCATCTCGTTGGCCAGCTGGACCGCCGCGCCCTCGGCAACCTTGTCGTGCGGGATCGGCAAGGTGAAGCTCAACTGCACCATCCCATCGCCGGTGGTGTCGCCGTAGGGCCTGACGATGCTCATGGAGTGGACCTCTGCGGACCGCCCGCAGGCTGGTTGGGGGCGGAACCCGGGAACGCCGCAGCAGACGCCCTCATGAGTCCTCCAACAGGTCGGTGGCGGGGTTGTAGTAGTCCGAGGCTCTCTTCGCCACCCCGTCAAGACCACGGCCACCATCCGCGGGCCGCTTCATCAGCCCGAAGGTGCCGTCGGCGATGGCGTCCAGCAGGCCGTGCTCGTGGTCGGCGATCCTGTCCAGCAGGTCGATGCTCTCCCCGAGAACCTGGCGGCCCCGTTGGGCGATGAAACCGCCGGGGGTGGGCTGGAAGTCCTCGTGCAGGTCGCCGGTGGCGTTCATGACGTACCGGACGTTCTGCAGCGCCAGGTCGCGGTCGGAGATCCACGGCGTCACCACCGCCTCAGTCATCATCCCCACGAGCAGGATGCCCTGCCCGGTGAGCGCCCCGACCAGGTTGAAGAACCCGTCGAGCAGGTAGCCGCGGAACACGTCGCCAGTCATGTGCCGGGTCGGCGGCATCCACTTCAGCGGGGCGTTGGGGAACAGCTCGCGGGCGAGCATGGCGTGCGCGAGCTCCATGCGGAACGAGTCCGGTACGTCGGGGTCGATCTCGAAGGCGTGGCCCAGTCCCAGCTGCCAGTCCCGGAGCCCGGCCTCCTTTGCGAAGTACTCGTTGAGCAGCTGACTGGTCGTGACCGTGTGTGCCGCCTCGACCGCGTCGGCAGTAGTCAGGTAGTTGTCCTCGCCGGTGTTGATGATGATCCCCGCCCGGGCATGGACCTGCCTGCTGAACCGCTGGTCGACGAACGTCCGGACAGGGTTGATGTCGCGGAACAAGATGCCGTACATCGAGTCGTTGAGCATCATGTCGAGCCGCTCGAGGCCGGCCAGGGCGGCGATCTCCGGCATGCACAAACCGGAGGCGTAGTTGGTCAGCCGGACGTAGCGTCCGAGCTCCTTGCTGGACTGGTCGAGCGCGGCTCGCATCAGCCGGAAGTTCTCCTGGGTGGCGTAGGTGCCGGCAAAGCCCTCCCGGGTCGCTCCCTCGGGGACGTAGTCGAGCAGCGACTGTCCGGTCGAACGGATCACCGCAATCACGTCGGCGCCCGCGCGGGCCGCCGCCTGGGCCTGGGGGATGTCCTCATGAATGTCGCCGGTGGCCACGATCAGGTAGATCCACGGCGTGCGCGGTGCATCGCCGTGGCGTTTGACGAGCCGGTCGCGCTCGCGTCGCCGAGCGTCGATCCGGCGTACGCCGACCCGGACCTGCCGAAGGGCGGCCGAGCGAGCTCGGATGGCGTCCCGGCCTTCAGGCACGCGGAAACGCACCGACCCGGCGGAGGACTTCTGCGCAAGGGTCGCCAGGTCCTCGGCCTCGCCACGCAGCAGCGCGTCCCACACCGGAAGGGCCAGGCCGTGCTCGAGTCCGACGTCGGCACGGACGGTGTCGGCGAGCCGGTTCACCCAAGGGGTGCCTTCGGTGTCGGCTCCCGCAAGCCCGGCAAGACGTAGCGTGGCGCGCTCCACCGAGACGGTCGTGTGCGACTTTGCCAGCTTGACGATCGGACGGCCGACCTTACGGGCCAGAGTGCGCGCCCGGCGTACGTCCGCTGGGTCAAGCGCGAGCTTGCCGGTCATTTTCCCTCCTCCAGCACGGTACGACCTGCAACCAGGAGCCGCTGCAGCCGGGGAAGCTCATCGTCCTCGAGGGTGGGCAGTCCATCGGCCGTCAAGGGTCCGGGGCAGTCCCAGACGGCGAGCTGCGCGGGGGCGCCCGCGACCAGCACTCCCCCGTCCTGGCGGGCCGCCTGCCAGCCACCCCAGGTGTGTGCCCGGAATGCTGTCGCCGGGTCGAGCCGCTGGCTCTCCTCGTGATGCGCCACCGCGGCCCGTACGGCGGACCAGGGGCTCACCTCGGTCACCGGCGAGTCCGACCCGAAGGCTAGCGGCACTCCGGCGCGGACCAGCTCGGCGAACGGGTTCATGCCTCGCCAGCGTTGGCCCAGCCGCGCGGCGTACATCTGGCCGGGACCGCCCCACAGCGCGTCGAAGCGCGGCTGCATGCTCGCCGTGACCTGGAGGTCGGCCATCATCTCGATGGTCTCGGACGAGGGCATCTCGACGTGCTCGAGCCGATGCCCGGCAGCTGCAAGAGCGGGTCTGCCCAGTCGTTGTTCGGCCAGCCGGAAACCCGCGGTGACCGCGTCGAGACCGGCGTCGCCGATGCAGTGGAATCCGGCCTGGATACCGGCACGGGTACACCGCTCCACGTGGTCAGCGATCTGAGCGAACTCGAGGTAGGCGTTGCCCAGATGTCCGGGTCGGTCGGCGTACTCCTGGCGCAGGGCCGCCGTGCGCGAGCCGATCGCGCCGTCTGCGTTGAGATCCCCGGCGAGCCCGGCCACCCCGAGTCGCTGCGCGGCGTCCGGGTCCAGGGCCTCTCCCCAGTAGCAGGTCACCAGCAGTCCGGCGTCGGTGGCAGCCTGACGGACCAGGTCCAGCTCGTACGCCGGCCCGATGTGTGGGGCGGCATTCTCGTGAAAGCCAGCGACACCCACGGCCGCCATGGCGGCAACCGCAGTGCGCGCGGCGGAGAGTCGTTCGTCCGGGCCGACCAGCCCCGCCAGGGTCGCACTCACCGCGTGCCGGGCATGGCGTTCGACCCGGCCGCTGGCGTCGTACCCGTCGATGCCAGGCAGACCTGGGACCGCCTCGACCATGGCCGAGGACAGCACCGAGGAGTGCCCGTCGACGCGGTCGAGGAACACCCTGGCACCACCAGTCGCTCGGTCGAGCTCGGCGCAGGTCGGCGGCCGCTGTTCCGGCCATCGGGTCTCGTCCCAGCCGCTCCCGACGACAAGCGCTCGGTCACTGGCGTACGACGCCAGCAGGTCGAGGGCGTCGTCGAGGCTGTCGGCGGACCGCAGGTCGAGCTGGGTGAGCAGGAACCCCGACGCCACCGTATGCACATGCGCATCGACGAATGCCGGAGCCACCAGCGCCCCGCCGAGGTCGAGCACCGTGTCGGCTCCGTCGTACGCCGCGGCCTGGTCGTCGTTGCCGACGAAGACGATCCGGTCGTCCTGGACCGCCACCGCGGTAGCCGCAGTCTGGTTCTGGGTGAACACCGCGGCTCCTCGCAACAGTGTCGTGCTCATGCCGTCCTGGCCTCGAACAGGGCACGAACCCCCGGTGAAGAGCGCAGCAGCTCCAACGCATAGTCGGCATGGCCTGGAACGTAGCCGTTGCCGACCAGCATGGTCACGTCGGCGGCCAGCCCTTCCGCCCCCAGCGCAGCCGCGCTGAACGAGGTGGCCATCGAGAAGTAGACCACCGTGCCGCCATCACGGGTGCACAAGATGGCACCTCCCTCGCAGCCCGGTACGTCGACGCACACGACAGTGATGTCTGCGGGTCCCCCTGCCGCCTCGACCGCGGCCCGGAGGGCGACCGGGTCCCGGGCGTCTGCGACCGCGATCTCGTGCGCGAGACCGGTGGGAGCAAGCAGGTCGGCCTCGCCTTGATGGGGTACGACGGCAATGACGTGCGCAGCTCCGGCATGATGTGCCGCAGCCAGGGCAAGGGAGCCGGACTTGCCGGCACCGCCGATGACCGCCACCGTCGGCTGCTCGTAGGTCCGGATCACCCGCGCGGTCAATGCCGGGGCACCGCACACGTCCATGACGGCCAGGGCCAGCCCGGGTGCGAGGTCCTCGGGCAGCTTTGCTGCGATACTGCGGCCGAACAAGATCGCGTATCCGTCGGCGGGTACCTGCTCACTGCCGCCGTCCCATCGGCTCAGAGCGTCCTCGATGACGAGCGGTGTCAGCGTGAGCGAGACCAGGGTCGTGACCCGGTCACCGACCGCGAGCCCGAGCGGGGAGTCGGGTCCGACCTCCTCGACGGTGCCGATCAGCATTCCTCCGGAACCGGTCACCGGGTTCTGCATCTTGCCGCGGGTGGCGATGATCTCGAGCACCTCGTCGCGAACAGCCTCCGGCTTCCCCGCGTGCTTGCGCTCGAGCTGGCGGTACGACGCGGCGTCGAGGTTGAGTCGCTCGACCCGGATCCGAACCTCGTCGGGCCACAGCTCCCGGCGGGTGTCCAGCCGAAGGGCCGCTTGAGGCAGCACCCCCAGCGGCTCCAGCACCCGGTGCATGCCGACCGGATCCGCCGCGCGCTGACCCTGTTTCACGGAACACCCTTCTATAGAATCGGCAATCTGCCGGAGATCCTGCGGTGTCTGGCTGGACTCACCGGACGGTATGCTCCTACTCTTTCAGGTGTCCGCTTCGCGACACAACCTCAGACGGAGCGACGGCAGGGAGGAACGATGAGCATCGTGTCCACGAATGGGCTCGAGACGGGCCAGCCATACAAGTACCGGCGCGTCGAGCTGGTGGAGCCCGAGTGGACCCGCTTTCCTGGCTGGCGCGAGGTGACCCCCGAGCAGTGGCGCTCCGCGCAGTGGCAACGAGCTCACTGCGTAAAGAGCCTCAAACAGCTGCGTGAGCTCCTCGGCGACCTCGTCGACGAGCGCTTCTACGCCGACCTGGAGCGCGACCAGGCCGAGCGCGCAACGATGTCGATGCTGGTCCCGCCGCAGATGATGAACACGATGGCTCCCCGCGACATGCCATCCGGCCGGGGATCACTCACCGAGGCGATGTACGCCGACCCGGTGCGCCGCTACATGCTGCCGGTGTTCTCCGACCGTCGTACGGACTGGCCCTCACACCCCCACGCCACCCGTGACTCGCTGCACGAGCACGACATGTGGGTCGCCGAGGGGCTGACCCACCGCTACCCCACCAAGGTGCTTGCCGAGCTGCTGCCGACCTGTCCGCAGTACTGCGGGCACTGCACCCGGATGGACCTGGTCGGCAACTCGACGGCTCAGATCGACAAGCTGAAGTTCGCACTGAAGCCCGTCGACCGGCTCGATGCCATGCTCGACTACCTGCGCCGCACGCCCCAGGTACGCGACGTGGTGGTCTCGGGGGGCGACGTCGCCAATATGCCGTGGGCCCGGCTCGAGGACTTCCTCACCAAGCTGCTCGAGATCGAGAACGTCCGCGACATCCGGCTGGCCACCAAGGCACTGATGGGTCTGCCGCAGCACTGGCTCCAAGACGAGGTCCGCTCGGGCACCGAAAGGGTGGCCAGCACGGCACGGTCCCGCGGAGTCTCGCTGGCGATCCATACGCATGTGAACCACGCCAACTCGGTCACTCCCCTGGTCGCCGAGGCGACTCGCGCGATGCTCGAGGCCGGCGTGCGCG
>JALZBH010000085.1 GCA_030947625.1 Actinomycetota bacterium | reverse complement strand
CGGGCACATGCAGGTCGTCCCGGCGACCGATACCGGCAGCCGGCCGTGCGAATGCGGCCGGATGGGCTGCTGGGAGCAGTACTGCAGCGGCAAGGCCCTGGGCCGGTACGCCGAAGCAGCCGGCTCGTCGCTGCGCGGACCCGACCTGACCCGTGCGGCGGAGGACAAGGACCCGGTCGCCCGCGGGGCGTACGCCGAGGTCGGTCGCTGGCTGGGCATCGGCATCGCCAACGTCGTCGCAGGGCTCGATCCGGAGATGGTCGTCGTGGGCGGGGGCGTGTCGGCGGCGGGCGAGCTGCTGCTCACGCCGGCCCGGAGGGCGCTGCGCGGCTCGCTGGTTGGCCAGGGACACCGGCGCGACCCGCGGCTGGTCGCCGCCGAGCTCGGGCCGTTGGCCGGACTCATCGGCGCCGCGCTGCTTTCCCGTGAGGTGGAGACCCGGCCATCGTTGAGGTGACGGTGATGACCTACAACATCTTGCGCGGCGGTCAGCGAGGCGCTCCGCTCGATGAGGTGGTGCGCGACGTCGCTCCGGACGTCCTGCTGGTCAACGAGGCGCCCAAGACCCCGTTCCTATGGCGTCGGCAGACGGCCTCTTTGGCGGGCCGCTGGGGGATGCGGATGGTCGCGGGCGGGCGTCCGGCCGGCGCGAACGTGATCCTCGGCGCCCTCCACGTCGAGGTCCTGACTACCACGGAGCGGGTCTTGCCGGCGCCGATCGGGCAGCCACGCCGGGGAGTCGCCACCGCCCTCCTACGCATCGGCGGCCGCGACTTGCGAGTGGTCTCGACGCACCTACCCCTCTCCCCGGCGGCGCGGTTGCACCAGACCGCCGAGGTGCTCGCCCTGGCCACGTCGTACGACGATCCGGTGGTCGTCGCCGGCGACCTGAACGAGTGCCCGTCCGGTGCCTGCTGGGCAATGTTCACGCGGGCTGGGTTCGCCGACTCGGCAGACCCCCGCTGGCTGACCTTCCCGAGCGACGCACCCAGCAAGCGCATCGATGCGGTGTTGGTGCGAGGTGCGCACACGCTGTACGCCGGCCGGCCCGACCTCCCCGACGACCTGCTCGCCAGGGCCAGCGACCACCGGCCGGTGCTGGCTCGGCTGGAGCTCTGACGGGGTGGTCCTGCGCCTCGGCCTCATCTGACTTGGCAGTACACGTCGATCCGTGTGGCCTTCTGGGAGATCACGTCGATTGGGCGCGACACGTGTGGCAGGACCACCGACGAAGAGAAGTTGCCCTGTGGCTACCCCGCCTGCATTGTCTGCGTGGCTGAACTCGTCGATGAGCGTTCGTTTGCCGCGGGCGTGCGCGGCTGTTGAAGGGGCCCGCTCGCCTGCGCAGGAGGTCGCTGGGGCGAGCAGGAGAGCACAACCGGTCAGTGCCCGCAGCACCGCAGGCGCAGCGGGCCGTCGACGGGTCATGCCGAACCGACGCACCATGGTCCTCCTCGGTTCAAGAGGCCGGTGAACCTTTCGTCGCAAGATTCGTCAACCCCAGGTCGATGCGGCGGTGCCAATGCGCTGAGAGCCGGATCTCGGCATGTTCCGACGAGGGCTGAGGCCGGAGCTCCTCGGACATCCGAATATGGACACACCAGGACCTGGAGCAGTGAGACAGGCGGGCGACGATGGGACTTTCACCGTTCGCATTGGGGCGTCGCTGCGGCCCGGAGGGGACTGAAGAGAACAGCCCGAAATTCGAGAATTGCCTTGTGCACAAGGGCTCTCTGGCTCCGAAACTGTCGGTGCTGTGGTGTCTGATGGAAGACATGACAGCGACGACACTCCCGGTCTTGCACCCGGTCGAGCGTGCTGTCGAGTCGGTCGCCAGCTCGTTCGCCGACGTCGCCGACGTACGCCTGTGGTCGCTCACGGATGCGGAGCTGAGGGCGCTGCTGCCCCGCCTTGCTGGACTCACGGCGCAGCTGGCGGCACTGCAGGCCCGCGTTCAGGCGCAGGCGGAGGTGAGGGACGTGGGTGCCGTCGACGGGGCGATATCCACCGCGAACTGGCTGGCCCACACCACCCGGCAGACCCACGGCGAGGCTCACCGGCAGCTACGGCTGGCCGCTGATCTCGAGCTGCGACCAGCCACGGCCTCGGCTCTGGCCGCCGGCGAGCTGGTGGTCGAACAGGCCCGGGTGATCCTAGATGCGGTGACGGCGGTCGAGCAGATTCCCGACGATCTGGCCTCGGCCCGGGGTCTGGACCGGGCGAGCCTCGCCGGCTCCGCGGAGGCGCGGCTGCTGGCCGATGCCGCGCACCACGACGCCAAGGACTTGCGAGTGCTGGGCCGGCGCATCCTCGATGTGGTGGCGCCCGAGGTGGCCGAGGAGCACGAGCGCCGGCTGTTGGAGGCCGAAGAACGCCGCGCCCAAGAGCACACCCGGCTGACGATGGGGGACGACGGTCAGGGCCTGGTGCACGGCCGGTTCACGATCCCGTCCCTCCAGGGCGCAATGCTGCGCAAGGCGCTGCTGGCCTTCGCCGCTCCCAAGCACCAGGCGGCTGTCGGCGGGCTAATGCGCCGGCCCAGCCCGGAGCGGATGGGCGCGGCGTTCTGCGAGCTGGTGGAACGTTATCCGACAGACCGGTTGCCAACTGCTGGCGGAGTCGCCGCAACGGTCGTGGTGACCATCGCCCTGGACCGGTTGCTTCAGGAGCTTGGCGCAGCGTCCCTTGACGACGACGGACGCATCAGCGCGACCCTCGCTAGGCGGCTGGCGTGCGAGACCGGGCTGCTGCCCGCCGTCTTGAGTGGTGCCGGGATGCCTCTTGACGTCGGCCGCAAGCGCCGCTTCCACACCGAGCCGCAACGCGCAGCTCTCGCCCTGCGTGACGGTGGCTGCACCGCCGAGGGTTGCGACTGGCCGCCGGGGCTCTGCCACGCCCACCACGACCATCCGTGGTCCGCCGGCGGTGGTACGTCGGTCGACAACGGTCGGCTGCTGTGCCCCAAGCACCATGCCTTGGCGCATGACCCCGGCTACGCGTCCACCGCCCTGGGCACCGGCAAGCTGAGGTTCACCCGCCGTACCTGAGACTCAGAGTCATCGAGGAGTCGGGGCGAGGCGGAGACTGGTGACGGGCGGACTGTGGCCCGCGGTGAGCCGATCCGCTCGAACTGTCATAACCATTGCCGTTCACCTGGCACAGGTCCACCGACGAGATCCTCGACCGCCTTGCCGGCTACTGCACCGCCGTCAACGAACAAGTGATCACTTCAATCTGATAAGACACTAGAAGCTGAGGTGTCAGCGGTACGTGGCCTCTGTGCCCTGATCCTGCGGACTGGCTGGGTGGTGGTCCGGCGCAAGAGCCGGGTGTCGGCGTCGGGTGGTAGCTCGATGGCCAGGGTCGTCGTCTCGGATACGAGCACGGGTCACGGTCTGGTACTTGTGCTCGCGTTCCGCAGGTCAGACGCAGGGCGGGAGCAAACCGGAAGTGACCGCAAGTCAAGATTGGCACCGGCAGATTGCTGGCTGCCGGCCTTCTCGGGAGTGGCTGAGAACGGATAGTTCAGCCCAGGTGGCATAGGTGGCTGCGACGCCGGATCGTCATAGGCAAGATGACGTCGCCGTACTCCTTGGGCTTGCCGGGCCCTCAGTGGCGCCGGTACGACGGGACCAGCTCGATGGCGAGCTGCTCGAGGAACAAGCCGACGTCGGTGACGATGCCGCGCGCCTGTGAGGAGCCGCGGTCCGCCAGCTTGGTGACCGTGGCCGGGTTGATGTCCACGCACACCAACGGGATCGACGCCGGCAGGATGTTTCCGGTCGCGACCGAGTGCAGCATGGTCGCCACCATCAGCGCGAACCCCACGTCGTCGAGCTCGGCACGCATCGCTCGCTGTCCCTCGATGACGTCGGTGAACACGTCTGGCAACGGCCCGTCGTCACGCACCGAGCCCACCAGCACGAACTTCTTGCCCTGCTTGACCAGGGCATGCATGATGCCGCCGGTCAGCACGCCCTGCTCGACAGCGGCACTGATGGAGCCGGCCTTGCGGATCGTGTTGATCGCGCGGATGTGGTGCTCGTGCCCATGCTCGACCCCGTGTCCCATCGCCAGGTCGATGCCCAGCGAGGTGCCGTACAGCGACGCCTCGATGTCGTGGGTGGCCAGGGCGTTGCCGGCGAACAGCACGTCGACGTACCCGGCTTCGACGAGCGCCACCATGGCCGGCGCGGCACCGGTGTGCACGACGCCGGGTCCGCCGACCCAGAGCACCAGCTTTCCCGACTTCTTCGCCTCCCGCATGCTGTCGGCGACCTGACGGACCAGCACCGCTTGTGGCTTCTCGCTGGAGACCTGGGACTCCATGAAGCCGAAGGTGCCGTCGGCCTTGTCCTGGACCGGGACGCGTACCCGGATGCCCGAGGCACCGCAGACCAGCTTCATCCCCGCTCGTACGTCGGACATGGGCAACGTGCGCGCCCGCGGGCCCGTGCCGGTGGAATCCACGACCAGCCCGCAGTCCATCTCAGGGTTCTCCACCTCGACCCAGTGACCGTCCAGGCGCACCTGGGTCTCGAGGTTGGTCGAGGAGTAGAACCCGTCGGGAAAGACTCCGTCGACATCGGCCTGGGAAACCTCGGCCTCTCCCGGGTCCGTCTGGTTGACCCCGCGGGTCTGCAGCCGCATCAGCAGCCGCTGGAGGTTCTCGTCGTCCGGCGCGGACACTGTGATCATCGCGAGGGAAGGGTCGTTTGCGTCGTGGCCGACCTCGAACCGGTCGATGATGTAGTCCCCGCCGTACTCACGGATGTCGTCGAGCACCCGGGACAGGATCCCCGAGTCCATCAGATGCCCACTGATCTCCACCGTCTCGGTGACCTGCACCTTCGAGCCCTCCGTCTTCGCTCAGTCCGGCAACCGGGCACCCAGGCGTCACACCACCGCGCCGTCGTCCCAGTCGTCGGGTGGTCCCTTGGGCATCGTCGCGACCAGGTAGCCGAAGCCGCCGACGAACCAGCACATCATGAGCAGGCCCACCCAGGACGGTACCGACCAACCTGACACCAAGGCGAGCAGTACCAGGGCCGGCACGCCGAACAAACCGACCCAGGCCAGAAGGCGGACGCCGTGAGCGCGCGGCAAGGGCGGGGCCGGGGGCGGCCGGTAGTGCTCGGGTTCGTCATACTCCTCTGGAGCAGTGAGCTCGAGGATCTCGACCTCGTCCTCGCCTCGGGGCTCCGTCTGGCCTAGCTGCGGCCGGTCGCCGTAGTGCTGCACGATCTCGCGCCACGCCGCGTCTTCGTCGCGGGTAGGGCTTCCGTCTGTCACGACCTCGACCTGCTCAACCGCGGGTGACCCGCTCGATGAAAGCCGCGGACTCGGTGAAGATCACCGGCGCGTCGTTGTCCAGCGTAGCCACGTGGTAGCTGTCCTCGAGCACGCGTTCGGTGGCGTCACGCGAGGAGATCGCGCCAAGGATGATCCGGGCAGACGACGGGTCCACGACATGGTCCTCCGCCGAGCGGAACAGCAGCACCGGGCAGGTCACCTTGGGCAGGTCGTTCCGAGTCTGCTTCCAGCCCTTCATCATCGAGTGCAGTGGTCGTAGCGGAGTCTTGTCGTAGGCGTGTTCGGAGGCGCCGGGTTTCTTGATGTCGTTGCCGATTCCGGGCCTTGCCCTGACGACGTACTTGAGCACCGGTACGGCGAGAAGCTGCTTGTTGTCACTGGCGACGGCGGCGTTGACTGCCACGACGCCGCTGACCTCGTGGGGATGGTTCGCGGCCAGCCAGAGGGCCAGCCCACCGCCCATCGACAGACCGCCGACGACCACAGAGTCGGTCCTCGCACTCAGGTTCTCGAACTCGCTCTCGACCTCGGCGTACCAGTCGGCGTACGTCGTTCCGAGCATGTCCTGCCAGTTCGTGCCGTGACCGGGCAGACGCGGCACCGACACGGCGTACCCGTGGTCCGCGAGGTATTCGCCCCAGGGCCTCATCGAGGCCGGCGAGCCGGTGAACCCGTGGCTGAGGAGGACTCCCACACGACGCCCGCTGGCGTCGGGGCGGCCGTCGCTGTGAAACGGATCTGCGTGGGGAGCGAGCTCCACGGGGGGCCTTTCGAGGATCGGGGACGGCAGCGCCGGGATGGCGTGAGGTCATCGTGTCACGGGGTGCTGAGACGGGCTAGGGTGCGGGTGACGAGGAGGTGCGCAGTTGTTCTACTGGTTCTTGAAATGGATCGCCATCGGCCCGGTGTTGCGGATCGTGTTCCGACCTCGGGTCGAGGGCGCGGACCACGTGCCCGTGGAAGGACCAGCGATCCTGGCCAGCAACCACCTCTCGTACGCCGACTGGCTGTTCATGCCGCTGACCTTGACGCGCCGGGTCACCTTTGTGGCGAAGACGGAGTACTTCAACACACCCGGCATCAAGGGATGGTTCCAGAAGAAGTTCTTCTCCGGAGCGGGGCAGGTCCCCATCGACCGGGCCGGTGCCTCGGCCGCCGAAGGGGCGCTCAGTGCCGCAAAGCGGTTACTCAACGCAGGAGAGCTGTTCGGCATCTACCCGGAGGGCACCCGCTCACATGACGGCCGCCTCTATCGCGGCAGGACTGGTGTTGCGCGGCTGGCCCTGGAGACGAAGGTGCCGGTCGTCCCGGTTGCCGTCGTCGGGACCGACGTGGTCGCCCCGCCGGGAAAGAAGTTCGGCTCGTTCACCCGTCCCATGGTCCGGTTCGGCAAGGCCCTGGACTTCTCCCGTTACGAAGGGCTGGAGGACGACCGCTACATCCTGCGTTCGGTCACCGACGAGATCATGTACGAGATCATGCGGCTCTCCGGTCAGGAGTACGTCGACACCTACGCCAGTCGGGCCAAGGACGACGCTCGTCGGGCCGACAAGGCAGAGAAGGCGGAGAAGGCCGACCGGACCGACCAGCCCGTCGGTCTGCAGATCTCCGACGGGGTACTGCCCGGCGAGGTCGATCTCGGCGGGGGCGAGCCCGCCGCACCGGTCGGGTCGGGTGAGCAGCCACGGCTTGGTCGGGAGGACGCACCCCGCTCCAAGGCGTCGTGACCGCGGTCATCCATCGAACCCGATGACCATCCACGCCGAACACCCGTTTCTGGACCCAGAGCCCGACCCGGTCCGCAGGTTCCGTGGGCGCACCGGCGGAGTGGTCTCGCTGTGGACCTCGGGAGCAGAGGGAACCAGCGCCGGGCTGACCGTCTCCTCGTTGATGGTCGCCGCTGGTGAGCCGGGCCGGCTCCTGGCGCTGCTAGATCCCGACTCGGACCTGTTCGAGCGGCTACGGGACACCGGCCGCGCTGTGGTAGCCCTCCTGGCCTGGGCCGACCGGGACTTGGCCGAGGCCTTCGCAGGCAAGCTGCCGGCGCCGGGAGGCGCGTTCGGGATGGCCCGGTTCGAGTTCACGGGCCACGGACCCAGGCTGGTGTCCGCCTCGACGTACGGCCTGGTGAGGTGGGAGAGCGATGTCCTCGTGGGCTGGTCCGCGCTGGTGACCACGGTCATCGAGGAGCTCCACTTCGGCGAGGACCGGGATGCGCTGGTGCATCGGCGCGGCCGGTACTACCACAACGGGACCGGGGAACGGTAGCCCCAACTCGGGGCGGACAGCGGGCCTTGCGCCAGGGAAGAACCTGCCTACGGGTAGCGTTGGGGCAGGCGAAGAGAAGGGGACTCCGCGATGCCGCACGAGCTGGTGCTGTTCCGTAGGTCGTTGGGCGAGGTGCTACGCAGCGCACGCATGCGCCGCGCGATGACCCTGCGTGAGCTGTCCGCGGCCGCCCGGATCAGCCTTGGCTACATCTCCGAGGTCGAGCGCGGCCAGAAGGAAGCCTCCTCCGAGTTGCTCGCCGCCCTGTGCGAGGCGCTCGACGTACCCCTGTCCGGTGTCCTGCGCGAGGTCAGTGACGACGTGGCCGATGAAGAGGCTCGTCAGCTCTTGGTCGAGAGCCCCGGCGTCCGCGGGTCCGACGACGTGGTCGCCTCCGCAGCCTGAGCTGGCTGCGAGCTGCTCAGACCCCGGTAGCCCTCTCCAGGGCGCTCAGCTCGGTGTCGAGATGGGTCAGCATCCGCTGCAGGTGTGGGACGCTGCGCCGGCAACCGGTCAGACCGAAGTCCATGTCCTGGTCGTAGCTGTTGCAGGTGATGTTCAGCCCCATGCCCTGGAACGGGATCGACAGCGGGTAGGAGCCGACCAGTCGGGCGCCGTTGAGGTAGTGGGTGGTGCGCGGACCCGGCACGTTGCTGATCACCAGGTTGAACGGCGGTCGCAGGATGCCACTCAGGCGCAGCATCGGTGCCACCAGAGCCGGAGCCATTCCGAGGGCGCTCATCGCGGTGATCTGTAGGGGTGTCATCGACGACAGTGCTTGCTTGCCGTCGTCCATCGAGGCGTGGATGGCGCTGAGCCGCTCAGCAGGGTCCGTCAGGTCTGTGCCCAGCCTCACCATCACCGCACCGACGGCGTTGCCGCCTTCGGTCGAAGCGGCCTGGGACTGCTTGGCCTTGAGGCCGACTGGCACCATCGATACCAGCGTGCTGTCGGGCAATGCGTCCTCCTCGCTGAGGTAGGCGCGCAGCGCCCCGCTGCACATGGCAAGCACGACGTCGTTGAGCGTCGAGCCGCTCGCCTTGCCGACACCGCGGAGCCGTTCCAGGGGCCAACCCTGGGCGGCGAATCTTCGCGAACCGGTGATCGGGACGTTCAGCATGGTCCGCGGCGCGTAGAAGGACAGTGCCGAGGTCTCATTTCGAAGACCCTTGGTGAGCGTACGTACCAAAGCCGCCGGCAACCCGGCCGCGTCGGCGGTGATGCCCAACGCCGACCGCATCGCGTCCAGCGGCACCAGAGGTTGGCTGTGCTCGGTCTCGTCGCGCACCCGCTCGGCCCTGGTGCTGCGCGCTGCCTCGGCCCAGGCAGGCGGCATGTCGCGCTTGTCGGGGTCGGTGGAAAGCACGCTCTGCATCAGCCGCATCGCGGAGATGCCGTCGACCAGGGCGTGGTGGATCTTGGTGTACATCGCCACCCGGCCGTCCCGCAGACCCTCTATCAGGTGTACCTCCCACAACGGCCGTTCCCGGCCGAGCCGGGTGCCGTGTAGCCGGGAGGTGAGCTCGAGCAGCTCCCGGACGCGGCCGGGCTTCGGCAGCGCGCTGTGCCGGACGTGGTGCTCGATGTCGAACTGGGTGTCCGGCGTCCAGGCCCACTGACCGGCCGTCGCGATCGACCGCATCGGACGCTTGAGGAACAGCGGGCTGACCTCGGCTACCCCGATCATCGACGCATAGGTCTGGCGGAAGTAGTCGCGTGGCGCCTCGGGTGGCTTCTGGAACAGCTGCAGGCCACCAACGTGCATCGGTTGGGTGCGGTTCTCGGCCAGCAGGAAGGCTGCCGAGGTCGGGTCAAGCGGAACGGCCACGGATGCAGCCTTCCACACCGACCGCAGTGACGGAGTCGAGAGCCGAGATCGGCGCCACGCAACCTTCCGAGCCGATCCAACGGGAAGGTAGGTTCGCCACATGGAGGCTGGTTCGTTCGACCATGTGATCATCGGGGCCGGGAGCGCCGGTGCAGTCCTGGCCGCGCGGCTGTCGGAGGACTCATCCCGGACCGTGCTCCTGCTCGAGGCAGGTGGGGAGACCGATGTCGACGAGGTAAACATCCCGGCCGCGTTCCCCACCTTGTTCAAGACCCGGCGGGATTGGAACTACACCACGACCGCCCAGAAGCAGCTCGGCGGACGGCGCGCCTACTGGCCGAGGATGAAGGCCC
>JALZBH010000084.1 GCA_030947625.1 Actinomycetota bacterium | reverse complement strand
CGGCAAGATCTTGAACCTCTCCAGCACCTCCGCCAACGGCAACAGGGGCCAGGCCAACTACTCGGCCGCGAAGGCGGGCGTGCAGGGCTTCACCCGGACGCTGGCGCTCGAGCTCGGCCGTTACGGCGTCAACGTCAACGCGATCGCCCCCGGGTTCATCGCCACGGACATGACCGACGACACCGCGCGGCGCCTGGGGCTCGACGTCGAGGAGTTCCGGGCGATGAGCGCCAAGTCGAACCCGATCGGCCGGGTGGGTCACCCCGAGGACATTGCCGCCGCGGCTGCCTTCCTGTGCAGCGACGAGGCGTCGTACATCACCGGCCAGATACTGTACGTCGACGGCGGCGCCCGGATCTGAGCACAACACGAGCGGCGCGTCCCGGATCCTGATAGCCCGCTTTGTCATGCTGGGGCGCATGTGGCCCAGATACGCACTTGTCCTGCTCCTCAGCCTGGCGTTGGCCGGGTGTGGGGGCGCCACCGCGAAGGGGGGCGGCACCTCGACCCGGCCGCAGTCGCAGCCGATCCAGGGCGGTCACACGCTGGCGGCGCTGTGGCCACTGACCGGCCTGCCGGCGAACGGCCCGACCCCGAAGCACCCGGTGATGGTGGTCAAGATCGACAACACCGACAGCAGTCGGCCCCAGATCGGGCTCAAGAAGGCCGACCTGGTGACGGAGGAGCTGGTCGAGGGCGGGATCACCCGGCTGGCGGTGTTCTTCTACTCGCAGGTGCCCGACCTAGTCGGCCCGGTGCGTTCGATGCGAGCCTCCGACATCGGCGTTGTCAAGCCGACCCACGGAGTGCTGGTCGCCAGCGGCGCGGCGCCGCCGACGCTGGGCCGGCTACGTGGCGCCAACGTGCGCTACTTCGTCGAAGGGGCGCCGGGCTACTTCCGCGACTTCTCCCGGGTGCCGCCGTACAACCTGTTCGTGCACTTGAGCCAGCTTGCGGCGTCGCTGAGCAAGCAGGCGATCGTGCCCGCGAGCTACCTGCCCTGGGGCGCTCCCAAGAAGCTGACCGGACCTCTCGCGCGCAACATCAGCGTCCGGTTCAGCCCGAGCCACACCACGCTCTGGAAGTACGCCGGGGGCAGGTACTTCAACCTCAACAGCGAAGCGGCTCCTAGCACCGGCTTCGCACCCAAGACCGTGCTCGTGCTGCGCGTGAACGAAGGCAACGCCGGCTACCTCGACCCCGCCGGCCACACCGTCCCCGAGACGATCTACCAGGGCCACGGGAACCTGTTGATGTTCCACGGCGGCAAGCTGCAGCGCGGCACCTGGTCGAAGAAGCGGCTCGCCAGCCCACTGGTGCTGCGCACCCGCTCTGGCGCGTTGAGAGTCCCACCCGGACGTGTGTGGATCGAGCTGCTGCCGGTGAACGGCCAGGGCGGGCTGGTCAGCTGGACCCGGTAGCCATGTCACGATGAGGCCATGGAGCCCGCCGCCGGTCGCCTGCTGGTCGCGTCGGCCAGCCTGACCGACCCGAACTTTGCCCGGGTGCTGGTGCTGTTGCTCAACTGCGACGACCAAGGCTGCCTGGGAGTCGTGGTGAACCGGGCGACCACGACTGCGGTTGAGGCCGTGCTGCCCCTGTGGGCGCCGAAGGTGTGCCATCCGGAGGTGCTGTACGCCGGCGGTCCCGTCGAGACCGACTCGGCCCTCGGGGTGGCGACGCTCTCGGGCAGCGGCCGCGAACCGATCGGCTGGCGGCCGCTGTTCGAGAGCACCGGGCTGGTCGACCTCGATACGCCGACCGAGGTGATCGAGCATGCCGATGCGCAGATGCGGATCTATGTCGGGTACGCCGGCTGGGGTGCCAGTCAGCTCGAGGGGGAGATCGCCCGGGGCGACTGGCACGTCGTTCCGGCCGAACCCGAGGACCTCTATGCGAGCGATCCGGACCACCTCTGGCGGGCTGTCCTGCGTCGCCAGGGCGGGGATCTTGCCTGGTTGTCGACAATGCCCATTGATGCCGAGCTGAACTAGCGACCGGGGTAGGATGCCGCGGGTGACCACGCGCATGACACCGGGATTCGGGACCGATGTCCTCGAGGACACCTCCGTCGACGAACGGACCGTGCCGACCGAGGACGGTGACCACGAACGCCTCTCTCACTTCGTCCCCAAGGACAAGCTGATGGAGGCGATGGTCAACGGAACGGCGGTGATCGCGCTGTGCGGCAAGGTCTGGGTGCCAAGCCGGGATCCCGAGCGGTTCCCGGTGTGCCCGGAGTGCCAGAAGGTGTGGGAAAGCATGCAAGAGGGGGACGCGCTGTGATGCTCAGGACCGGGATCGCGCGTCGAGCGGCTGCAGGGCTGGTGGCGCTTGCGGCGGCACTGCCGCTCACCGCCATGACCGGTACGGCGTACGCCATGTCCGGCGGCGCAGTCGGAACAGCCGCAACCTGCCTGCCGGGTACGGCGAGCCTGAAATCGGTGCCGGTGTGGCGCCGGAACCCGGACACCACCACCGTCTCGCTTGCCCAGCAGGTCGCGCTGCAGCAGCTGGTGACCAGACAGACCACCCGCACCAGAAGCGAGGCAGCCAGCCCCGACTCGGTCACCGCGCCCACGACGTTGCCGCGCTCGGTGATCATCAACGTCTATGTGCACGTGATCGAGGGCACCCACGCGGGTGAGAAGTCGGTCGGTGGACCGCAGGTGTACCACCTGGTCAAGATTCTCGACGGTGGCTTCAACCACGTCCAGAGCACCACCTCTGCGGACACCCGCTACTCGTTCCGCCTGATGAGCATCCGCTACACCATCAACGACCGCTGGTACCACGCCATACCGATGAGCTCCGACGACCTCGCCGCGAGACGCGCCCTGCACCGCGGCACCGCCGCCGACCTGAACATCTACATCGGCCGGCCGAGGTCCTACAACGGCGGGGCAACACTCGGGTTCTCCCGGTTCCCGTGGCAGTACGCCGGAAATCCGGGACTGGACGGGGTAACCGTCAGCATCGACTCGATGCCCGGCGGTCGCGCGAGCGGATACAACCACGGCGACACGGTGATCCACGAGACCGGCCACTGGATGGGCCTGCTGCACACCTTCGAGGGCGGCTGCAGCTCACCCAACGACGGGGTCTCGGACACTCCCGAGGAGGCGTTCGCAAACTACTACTGCCCGACCAGGCCCTCGACCTACCAGCCCTCGAGCCCTTTTCGGAGTGAGCCCTACGACACCTGCCCGGCCCCGGGGCTCGACCCGATCCACAACTTCCTTGACTACTCCTACGACAGCTGCATGTACCGGTTCACCCCCGGCCAGGTGGTCCGGATGGACGCGATGTTCACGAGGTACCGCTACCGGAGGTGACCAGCGGCGCGCACGGGGCGTGGCCAACCGCCCTCGGCCGGGCGCAGCAGGGCGTGGGTGAGCATCTGGACGAGCCAGGCGCGTATTCGCTCAGGGTCCAGCCCGTGGAATCCAGCTTGAGGGGCCGGATTGTCGGCCGTCACCGCCGTGGTCTCGATCCTGGCCAGGTGGCCACACCAGTTCGCGGGGCACGGCAGTCGGGACCACATGTCTTCGGCTCACTCGGCGAGGCGTTCGCGGACCCCACCCTGGACGTGCCGCGCGGGGTGCAGGTGTTCAGCGGCGTGTGGGGCACGCTCACAGGCGTCCTCCTCGCCGCGCTCTGCCTCCAATCGATCCGCGCAGGCCGCCGCGACCGCCCAGCGGACTACCCCGCTGGCAGCCCGGCCCAGGCGGCGCCATCGCCACGCCCACGCCATCGGTGAACCGGCACCCGGTGATCACTCCACCTGCGGTGCAGCCGGTCCAGCCCGGCCTGGGCAGTCCCGGGTTCTCTTGCACACTTTGTGGTTGGCCGGGATGCTGAGGCTCATGACCGCCACCCCAGCGACATCGACTCCGAGTCCATCCACGGGAGGCGCCCTGACCGAGGACGAGCTCAAGGCCGACCTGAGCCTGGAGCAGCTCAAGCAGCTTGTCGGCCTGGTCGAGTACGACGAACAGGGCGATGTCTTCCCGGTAACCGGCTGGGACGCGATCGTCTTCGTGGCCGGCAACGCCACCCAGACCGCGCACTACTACCAGTCCGCCTGGGGGATGGAGCTGATCGCCTACTCCGGGCCCGAGCACGGCAACCGCGACCACAAGTCGTTCGTGCTCAAGTCCGGTTCGATCCGGTTCGTGGTCAATGGCGCCGTCGACCCGGACAGCGCGCTGGCCGACCACCACCGGCGCCACGGTGACGGCGTGGTCGACATCGCCCTCGAGGTGCCCGACGTCGACAGGTGCATCGCCCAGGCGACCGGAGCCGGCGCGAGGGTCGTCCGCGAGCCCGAGGACATCACCGACGAGCACGGCACCGTCCGGGTCGCCGCGATAGCGACGTACGGCGAAACCCGGCACACGCTGGTCGACAGGTCGAGGTACGACGGTCCCTATCTCCCCGGCTACGTGACCGCCCAGAGCAGCTGGGTCAACAAGGTGGGACAGCCCAAGCGGCTCTTCCAGGCGCTGGACCACATCGTCGGCAACGTGGCGCTCGGCCAGATGGACACCTGGGTGGAGTTCTACAACTCGGTGATGGGCTTTGTGAACATGGCAGAGTTCATCGGCGACGACATCGCCACCGACTACTCGGCACTGATGAGCAAGGTGGTCGCGAACGGCAACCACCGCGTCAAGTTCCCGCTCAACGAGCCGGCGGTGGCGAAGAAGAAGTCCCAGATCGACGAGTACCTCGAGTTCTACCGTGGCGCCGGTGCCCAGCACCTTGCGCTGGCGACCAACGACATCTTGAGAACCGTCGACGCGCTGCGGGCCAACGGCGTGGAGTTCCTCGCGACGCCGGACTCCTACTACGAGGACCCCGAGCTGCGGGCCCGGATCGGCAACGTGCGGGTGCCGGTCGAGGAGCTGCAGAAGCGGGCGATCCTGGTCGACCGGGACGAGGACGGCTACCTGCTGCAGATCTTCACCCGGCCGCTGGGAGACCGGCCGACAGTGTTCTTCGAGCTGATCGAGCGGCACGGGTCACTGGGTTTCGGCAAGGGGAACTTCAGGGCCCTGTTCGAGGCGATCGAGCGTGAACAGGATCTGCGCGGCAACCTCTAGTGCCACCGGTTCGGAACCGGCCCCGCGGGTCGGCGTCAATGAGCCGCCCCTGCGCGCTGCCATGAGGGGTGATCCGGCTCGTTCGGAGCGTCGAGCATCAGGGTTCCACCAGCCGGAGCCGACCGTGGTCGTCGAGGCAGGCTCCGTACTCGGCCGCGATGCCCTCCAAGGCGTGCCAGATGAACGCGGACAGATACCCGCCGACCGCGGCCCGGCTCAGCGTCCGGCGTTGCAGCCACCACTCCCCGGTCGACAGCCCCAGGCCGACGAGCCCGTGCGCCCATGGCTCCGCACCGGCAGCGTCGGCACCGAGCTCGCGCAGCACGTCGCCCAGCGTCCGGGCCAGCGCAGCGGCGATCAGCTCCTTGCCGTCCGCCAGCGGGTCGCTCGCGCCGTCGGGGCGATGTTCGACGAGCAGCAGGAACACCTGGGGATGCAGGTCGATCAGGGACAGGTAGGTGTCGACCCCGTCGCCAACGCGCCGACGGATGGGCGCGTCGCTGAGCAGCGCCGGCACCAGTGCTTCGAGCACGCTGGTGGCGCCCCAGTGGCCGACAGCCCGGTAGAGGTCGTCCTTGTCGGCGAAGTATCGGTACAGCACCGGCTTGGAGACGCCGGCCGAGGCGGCGATGTCGGCCAGCGAGACGCCACGCCCATGGTGGTCGATGGCGGCCACAGCCGCTGCGACGAGCTCGGCGCGGCGCTGTTCGCGGTGGTCGTCCCATCGGGTGCTCCGGCCATCTGGATTGCCGGGTGGCCCCTTGACTCGGCGTGGCATGTAGCCACGATAGTCAGGGCACGACCGTGCCGGTGACCTCGCCGAGGGCGATGCGGCCGCCGTACGCTCCTGGCGCGGTAGCCCGAAGGGTGACCGCGTCACCGTCACGCAGGAAGGTGCGGCCGTCGGCGAACGGCTCGGTGCCACCCCAGGAGAGCTCGAGGAACGAACCGCGCTGGTCGCGCTGGTCGCCGCTGATCGTGCCGCTGGCGAACAGGTCCCCGGTGCGGGTGGAGGCACCGTTGGCGCTGAGATGGGCGAGCATCTGCGCCGGCGACCAGTACATGCTGGCGTACGGCGGCCGGCTGACCACCTGGCCGTTGAGCAACACCTCGAAGTCGATGTCGTAGCCCGATCCGCCTCGCAGATAAGGCAGAACCGCTGGATCTTGACCGGGAAGGTCGACCCCGGCAGCGTCCAGCGCCGCGAGCGGAGTGACCCAGGCCGAGATCGAGGTCGCGAACGACTTGGCCAGGAACGGGCCCAGCGGGACGTACTCCCAGGCCTGGATGTCGCGGGCGGACCAGTCGTTGAGTGGGACCACCCCGAACACGTGCTCGGCGAAGTCGTTGACCGCAATCGGCTCACCGAGCCGGCTGGGTACGCCGACGACGAAGCCGAGCTCGGCCTCGATGTCAAGCCGCTGGCTCGGGCCGTACGTCGGGGTCGGCTGATCGGGTGCCTTGCGCTGGCCGGAGGGCCGGCGGACGGGCGTGCCGGACACCACCACCGTGCCCGCGCGCCCGTGGTAGCCGACCGGAAGATGGCGCCAGTTCGGCAGCAGCGCCTCGCCGTCGGGGCGGAAGATCCTGCCGACGTTCGTGGCGTGCTGCAGCGAGCAGTAGAAGTCGACATAGTCGGCGACCTCGAACGGCAGCTGCGAGTTGGCCTCGCCGAACGGGACGAGGTGGGGGGCAGTTCGCCTGGAGTGTACGTCGTTACTGAGCACCTCGACCAGCCACTCGCGGGCGATCTTCCAGGCCTGGCGGCCGAGCCCAAGGAACGCGTTCAGGCTCGGCTGGGCCCAGGCCGCGGCAAGGTGGGGGCCGTCGCCGGGATCACCACCGAGCGCAGCGACACGGGACACGTCGAGCACGAAGTCGCCGATCCGTACGCCGACCCGTGGCGCCTCTCCGGGACGGGAGAAAACGCCGTACGGCAGGTTGTCCAGGTCGTACGCCGATCCGGGCGCGCCGTCTACCCAGCTGCTCGCCCCGTTGGTCATGACGCCGCTCCGACGAGGTCGAGCTCGGCCAGCTCGTCGCGGGGTACGACGATGCTGCAGCTGCCGAACGAGACGAACCAGCGGCGGGCACCTGCCAGCGCATCAAGATCGGCCGCCCGGAGCCGTTCGCGGAGGTCGGTGTCGGCCAGTACCGACGCCGGGTTCTCCCCGTCGAGACTCGCACGCGTGGCCAGCAGTACGTTGAGGAAGCCGTGCTGGGTGGCGCCGGTCTGCGGGTCGGGGCATGTGATCGCATGATGCAGCCCAGCGGTGCACTTGAACGCCGTCTCGCGGTCCAACGCGGCGTCGATCCATCCGGCAAGCTCCTCGACGCCGGGAAAGGCGTCCGCGGTGACCCCTCCGGTGCGGAACTTCAGCCGCAGCTCGCGCGCGGCCAGCTCATCGAGCGCGGCCAGCCAGCCATGGGTGGGAGAGCCTTGGTTGCGGGGTGGCTCGACGTACACCGGGACGTCGGCAAGGTCGGCCTCGAGCGCGTCAACCGCCGCGATCATCCGACGGGCGTTGTGGGCCAGGTCCTCCTCATCGCGCAGTGCGATCTCCAGCCCGGTCAGCCGAATCCGCTCCGAGCGCGTCGCCCACCCGACCGCCGGCTCGATGGCGCCGGCGCCGCCGGTGACGACCAGCTTGAGGTCGATCCGCGAGGCCGGCTCGTCGGGCTCCGTCGAGAGCAGCGCCAGCAGCTCGGGCAGCACCCGGTCACTGGCCACGAAACCGCCGACCAGCTCGGCGTACGTTGCGCGCCGGTGCTGGTAGTGCTCGGCGACGGCTCGGTCTAGCGGGGCGTTGCCGGGTGGGAACATCGCCGCGTCGTCGACCAGTGCCTGCAGGAAACCCGGCATCGTCATAGTTGCCACGCTAGAACACCCGCGGCATGGTGAGCAGGTGGCTTACTACAGATCCGTCGGCGAGGTCCCACACACCCGGCACACCGCCTTCCGCGATGAGGACGGCCGGCTTCGCTACGAGGAGCTGATGGGGGAGGAGGGGTTCTTTTCCGACTCCTCGTTGCTCTACCACGCCGGTGTGCCGTCCGCGATCGTGGACAGCCAGGTGTGGGAGCTGCCCGACCCGGCCACCTCGCCGAACCACCCGCTCAAGCCGCGGCACCTGAAGCTGCACGACCTCGACTTTGCCTCCGTCGAGGCCAGCGACGCGGTGACCGGGCGGCGGCTGGTGCTCGGCAACGCCGATGTCCGGATCTGCTATGTCGTGGCAAGCTCGGCGTCGTCGTACTATCGCAACGCCGTCGGTGACGAGTGCGTGTACGTCGAGTCGGGGAGTGGAACCGTCGAGACCGTGTTCGGAGCGCTGCCCTACCGCACCGGTGACTACGTGCTGGTCCCGCGGTCGACCACCCATCGATGGCTGCCGGGCGAGAAGTCCCGGCTCTACTGCATCGAGTCGGCGTCCCACATCGCTCCGCCCAAGCGCTATCTCTCTCGTTTCGGGCAGCTGCTCGAGCATGCGCCGTACTGCGAGCGGGACCTGTACGGACCGACCGAGCCCTTGGTGGTCTCGGCTGGGTTGTCAGATGTCCAGGTCCTGGTCAAGCACCGGGGGAACGGGCCGGGGGGGCTGGCCGGCACCCGGATGACCTACGCGGCCCACCCCCTCGACGTGGTCGGCTGGGACGGCTGCCTGTACCCCTACACGTTCAATGTCGAGGACTTCATGCCGATCACCGGCAAGGTGCACCAGCCGCCGCCGGTGCACCAGGTCTTCGAGGGGCACAACTTCGTGATCTGCAACTTCTTGCCGCGCAAGGTCGACTACCACCCGCAGTCGATCCCGGTGCCCTACTACCACTCGAACGTCGACTCCGACGAGGTGATGTTCTACGTGGGCGGCGACTACGAGGCCCGCAAGGGCAGTGGCATCGGCATCGGCTCGGTATCCCTGCACCCGGGCGGCTACGCGCACGGGCCGCAGCCGGCAGCCGTGGAGGCATCGATCGGGGTGGAGTTCTTCGACGAGTCGGCAGTCATGGTGGACACGTTCCGGCCCCTGGAGCTGGGCGAGGCTGGGCTCGGGGTCGAGGATCCGGCGTACGCCTGGACCTGGGCGGGGCGTGGGCCCGAAGGGCCGGGCGACGGCGATGGTCCGGCGGTCTTCTCCAACTCCTGAGCGTGTTAGGTTGCGATCGAAGCCCGCGGGCTTCAACCACACGCGGCCCCTGGGGGAAGCAGGTCCAAATCCTGCGCTGACCCGCAGCCGTAGACCACCTCTGTTGAGGTGGCGAGCCGGAATGCCCAGGGACCGTGAGCGGCTCCATCTACCGTCGAGGTCCACGGGACAGGAGCCTGGACGGGCTCCGTGCCTTCTCCAGGTTCGTGTTCACGAACCGCTAAGGAGAAGCACCCTCATGTCACCTCGTTCCCGTCAGGCGCGGACAGCGCTCGTCGTCCTGATTGCGTCGGTGGTCCTCGCTGCCCCGGCGTACTCCGTCGGCAGTGCCCGGGCCACCCCCGCGCAGGCGACCCCCCGAGCGGCGTACCAGCTCGCCCACAACCTGGCCATCCAGGGCCATCACCTGACGTCGGGCGGGGGGGCGTACTCCGACTACGGCAGCACGATCGACTCGGTCCTCGCCCTCGACGCGGCCCACACCGCTCAGTACGAGGCGAAGCGAGCTCAGATCTACGTCGCCCAGCACATCGGCCAGTACGTCGGCAACGGCACCGA
>JALZBH010000206.1 GCA_030947625.1 Actinomycetota bacterium | reverse complement strand
GCGACCAGGCGTACGTCGCCGAGCATGCCGCCGGCTTCGGCTGGCAGCTCGTCCGGCCGCTCGTGGTGCTGGCCGCCGAGATCGACCCGCCGTCCGCAGAGGAGGAGCCCGCAACCGAACGCGTCCGGCGGCACTGGCAGGAGAGGTTCTCCGCCGCCTGGCTGCAGGTGTCAGAGGGTGTCGATGCCGGCACTCCGAGTGTGGACTTCTCCTCCGAGGTGGTGACGCTACTTCCCGTCGGCCTGGGCGAGCAGCCCGCCGATGCCGAGTCCCTCGTCCGCCGGGTCGTGCACGGGGTTGCCGGGGACCGAGGGGGCGGCCGTAGGTCGTTCTCGGTCGGGGTGAGCCGGGTGGTGAGCGACCCTTCGTGCCTGCCCGAGGGGTACGCCCAGGCGCGGCGGGCGCTGGAGGTCGGACGCCGGATTCGCGGGCCGGGCACCACCACCTGGTTCGACCGGCTCGGCCTACACCGGCTGATCGCCCTCGTGTCCGACCCGGCCGAGCTGCGCGCCTTCGCCCATGACGTGCTCGGCGAGCTGGCCGGGCAGAGCCCCGCTGCCGCGGACCTCCGCGAGACGCTCCAGGTGCTGCTGGACACGAACTTCAACGTCGCCGAGGCCGCGCGAACTCAGTACTTCCACTACAACACGATGCGCTACCGAGTCAGCAAGCTGGAGCGGATCCTTGGCCCCCTCGGCAGTGACCCACACCTGCGGCTCGATGTCGCCGTGGCCCTGAAGGTTCTCGAGATCACCGGCTGAGTCTCACGGAACCGCGAGCAACCTCGACTCACCGGGCTGAGCCTGCTTCTCATCGTGTCGGGAGGCTCGACTCTGGCCGCTGGTGACAGCGCAAGCCCAAGTGACACTCGCCGTGCGCCGTGCGCCGTGCGCCGTGCTCCGTGCGGTGGCAGGTCACGCCCTCGGCGCCGCAGGCGTTGTGACGTCGAGCTGACCTCGGGGGTCAGTGGCCGGCAAACCGAGAACGGCCAGGCTCCGCCAGACCTGGCCAACTGGCTACGTTGCACCCATGACCGCCGTCCCCGACCGCTCCGCGGCAGTACGGAGGCTGCTGGCGCTGTCTGCCTCGGCGTTCCTGGTGCTGGCCGCCGAGCCGCTGTACCTGCTCGTCGACACAGCGGTGGTCGGACATCTCGGCGCCACGGCGCTGGGTGGACTCGGCGTCGGCGCTGCGCTGATGGGCCTGCTGACCACAGTCGGCACGTTCGTCGAGTACGGCACCACCGGCCGTGCGGCCCGCTGGCACGGAGCCGGCCGCACCCAGGACGCGGTCAACGAGGGTGTCCAGGCGTCCTGGATCGCGTTGTGCGTCGGGATCTTGGCGGCCGTCCTCGGCGAGGTGTTCGCCGGGCCGCTGACCCACCTGCTCGGCGGGGACGGCAGCGTGCAGAGGGCGGCCGAGGGCTGGTTCCGGATCGCGGTCATCGGCCTACCCGGCGTACTGCTCGTGCTCGCCGGAAACGGCTGGATGCGAGGCGTGCAACGCACCCGCGAACCGGTGATGATCGTGGTGGCGGCCAACGTCCTCTCCGCGATCGGCTCACCGGTGCTGGTCTACGGATTCGGGCTCGGGCTCAACGGCTCAGCCATCGCGAATGTGGCAGCCCAGGCGCTCGGCGCGGCGTTCTTCCTGCGCGCCTTGCACCGCGTTTCGGCAAGATGGCGACCCGACCGCGCGGTCATCTGGGCGCAGTCCCGGGTCGGGCGCGACCTGGTCATCCGGGCGGCAGCGTTCCAGGCGGCGTTCCTCTCGGCAGCGGGTGTCGCGGCCCGGATGGGCACGGTCGAGATCGCGGCACATCAGATCGGCTTGCAGCTGTGGGAGTTCACCGCGCTCCTGCTGGACTCGTTCGCGATCGCTGCCCAGTCGCTGGTCGGGGCCGCGTTGGGTGGCGAGGACGCCGAGACGGCTCGTACGACGACCTGGCTGGTGGCCCGCTGGGGCTCGTACGCCGGAGTGGGCTTCGGAGCGCTGTACGGCGCGTTGTGGCTGCTGCTGCCGAAGGTGTTCACGTCCTCGCCGGCTGTCCAGCACCAGACGCATCTGCTGTGGCCCTGGTTCGTCGCGATGCTGCCCGCGGCCGGACTGGTCTTCGCCCTCGACGGCGTCCTGATAGGTGCCGGCGACGTCGGCTACCTGCGCACGATCACCGTGGTTGCCGCGCTCGTCGGGTTCGTGCCACTGAACCTCGCCGCGCTGCATTGGCACTGGGGGATCGGCGGGGTCTGGGCCGGCCTGACCGCGTTCGTGCTGATCCGGATGATCGGCATGCTCGTCCGCGTCCACGGCGGGCGTTGGCTGGTCCTCGGTGTGCGGAGCTGACGTCCTTGCCCAACCGTTGCCAGTGAGTACGGCGCTCCTTCGGCATCTCTCGCCGGTGAGGCGATGTGATGGGCGCCACTAAGTTGTGCGGTCTCGGGACGTCACCGGTGCGGTGTGTCTCTTCGAGAGGAGCCGAGAATGTCGATGTTCAAGTGGGAGGTCGTCCACGACGGCAAGACCCCCCCGCCCGGAGAGTCCGTCGGACCCGGCCAACGGCTGAGCTGGGGTCGCACGGCCGGCCTCGGTGCCCAACATGTCGTGGCGATGTTCGGGGCCACGTTCGTCTTCCCGCTGGTGATGGGGCTCGACCCGAACCTGGCGATCTTCTTCTCCGGGATCTGCACGATCCTGTTCCTGCTGGTCGTCCAGAACAGGGTGCCCAGCTACCTGGGCACCAGCGCGTCGTTCGTCGCCAGCGTCGCTGCCATCCGCGCCCAGGGAGGCGACTCGGCCGACGTCACCGGCGCGATCATGGTGGCCGGCATCGTGCTGGCGCTGCTCGGTGTCCTGGTCCACTTCGCCGGCTCCGCCGTGATCCACAAGATCCTGCCCCCCGCCGTCACGGGCGCCGTGGTGATGCTGATCGGCTTCAACCTGGCCCCTGTGGTGGCCGGCATCTACTGGCCCCAGGACCAGTGGATCGCCCTGCTGACCGCCACGTTCATGGTCCTTGCGGCCGTGCTGCTGCCCGGGTTCTTCTCGCGGATCGCGGTGTTCCTGGCGCTGATCTTCGGTTACCTCCTGTCCTGGATCGCCGATGGCCTGTTCGGCAAGATCCACTCGATCACCGGAGCCAGCAACGGCAAGCAGATCGACCACGACCGGGTCAGCTGGGCCGGTGTCCACGCGGCGAACTGGATCGGCTTCCCCAGCGGCAAGCTCTCCGACGGGGTCTCCGTGGTCCACGGGCCGCACCTGTCGCTGACCTTCATCTTGCTGGTCCTGCCGGGTGTGATCGCGCTGATCGCGGAGAACACCGGGCACGTCAAGGCGGTTGCCGAGATGACCGGTGACAACCTCGACCCGTACATGGGCCGGGCGATCGCCGCCGACGGTGCCGCGACCGTGCTGGCGAGTGCGTTCGGCGGCTCGCCGACCACGACGTACGCCGAGAACATCGGCGTCATGGGAGCGACCCGGGTGTACTCCACCGCCGCCTACTACGTTGCTGCTGGCGTGGCCATCCTGCTCGGCCTGTGCCCGAAGTTCGGTCAGGTCGTGAGCGCCACCCCCGGCGGCGTACTCGGCGGGATCACCGTAGTGCTGTACGGCATGATCGGGCTGGTCGGCGCGAAGATCTGGGTGGAGAACCGGGTGGACTTCGGCAACCCCGTCAACATGGTCGGCCTCGCCGCCGGCCTGATCGCCGGGATCGGCGGCGTCACCTTGCAGATCACCCACAACTTCCAGCTCGGCGGCATCGCCCTCGGCACGATCCTGGTGATCGTCTACTTCCACCTCGTCAAGGGCCGCCGGGCCGAGCT
>JALZBH010000083.1 GCA_030947625.1 Actinomycetota bacterium | reverse complement strand
GAGAGGAAGTTCGCGGTGTAGCCAAGGTCGTTGTCCGGGTAGACGTACGGCTTTCCCTGGGCGTGACGAAAGGCCCAGGCGCCCAGCGTCGGCATCTTCGCGATCATCCGAACGACCTGCATGTGCCGGTTGGCGGCGTCGGAGATCTGGCTGGACTCGGGGTAGAACGTCGAGAGCGCACCGACCGAGGCCATCAGCATGCCCATCGGGTGGGCGTCGTACCGAAAACCCTGCATGAAGGTCTTGACGTTCTCGTGCACGAACGTGTGGTAGGTGATCTCGTGCACCCAGGCGTCGTACTGCTCCCTGGTTGGCGGCTCACCGTGAATCAGCAGGTAGGCCACCTCGAGGAAGTTGGAGTTCTCCGCAAGCTGCTCGATGGGGTAGCCGCGGTACTCGAGGATCCCCCTCTCGCCATCGATGTAGGTCACCGAGCTGCGACAGGAGGCGGTGTTGACGAAGCCAGGGTCGTACGTCGCCAGGCCAGGTGTGTCGTCGGCGGTCTTGATCTGGTCCAGATCGGCCGCCTTGATCGTGCCGTCGACGATCGCGATGTCGTACTCCCGTCCGGTGCGGTTGTCACGGACCGTCAGGGTGTCCTTCGTCGCTGAGTCGCTCACGTCGGCTCCATTCGTTCGCAGGGTTCCGCCTTTCGCTCAACCTAGTCCCGCGCCGGCGGACGCCGCCAACCGGACCACTTGTCCACGCCTTCTCGACCGCCGAGCCGCGACTGGTGTCCCTCCGAGCAGCGATTGGTGCTCTCGGCGGGAGCTGGGTCGCGGTTCGGCGGGGTCGTTTTGACCCACTCGACCACCCGCCGGTAGTCTTAACGGTCGCGGCAGGTGGAGTGCCTGCGCGTTTCAGCCGTACCGTCCGCCGCACCGACCACCGTTTCGACTCGGACGTGTGCCCGGAACGAGATCCAGCGTCATACCGATCGACGAGAAGGCAGCAACCGTGCGTACGTACAGCCCCAAGCCCGGCGACATCCAGCGTGAGTGGCACGTCATCGACGCCACCGACGTGGTCCTCGGCCGGCTCGCCGTGCAGGCTGCCACGCTGCTGCGCGGCAAGCACAAACCC
Source organism: Actinomycetota bacterium (assembly GCA_030947625.1). Taxonomy (GTDB): domain Bacteria; phylum Actinomycetota; class Actinomycetes; order Propionibacteriales; family Nocardioidaceae; genus Marmoricola. Next base: position 8,775 of record JALZBH010000083.1, on the reverse strand, counting down.
ATGTTTGCGCCCCATGTCGACAGCGGCGACTTCGTCATCATCGTCAACGCAAGCAAGGTGGCGCTGACCGGCGACAAGGCCACCAAGAAGCTGTCCTACCACCACTCCGGCTACCCGGGCGGCCTCTCGGCGACGCCGTTCGGCCGCCTACTGGAGAAGGACGCGCGCAAGGCGATCGAGAAGGCCGTGTGGGGCATGCTCCCCAAGAACCGACTCGGTCGGCAGATACTCAGGAAGCTCAAGGTGTACGCCGGTCCGGAGCACCCGCACCAGGCCCAGAAGGCCAAGCCGTTCGAGATCTCCCAGATCTCCCAGCAGCTCTAGACCCGATCGACAGCGCCAGGTTAGGAACACCGTGACAACGACCCCAGTCGAGCAGGACACCGAACCGACCTTCCAGGCCGACGAGCAGGGTGTCGCGTACTCCTCGGAGACCGTGCCCGTCGCCGAGAGCACGGAGCGACCAGCCACCATCGCCCCCGCAGCGGCCACCGGTCGTCGCAAGGAGGCGGTGGCCCGAGTTCGGCTGGTACCCGGCAGTGGCGAATGGACGGTCAACGGCCGCACGCTGGACTCCTACTTCCCCAACAAGCTTCACCAGCAGGTCGTGAACGAGCCGTTCGTCACCACTCAGCTCGAGGGTCGCTTCGACGTCGTTGCTCGTATCCATGGCGGAGGCATCACCGGCCAAGCCGGCGCCCTGCGCCTGGGCGTCGCTCGAGCCTTGAACGCCATCGACCTCGAAGCCAACCGCGCGTCGCTGAAGAAGGCCGGCCTGCTCACCCGCGATGCACGGGTGATCGAACGGAAGAAGGCCGGCCTGAAGAAGGCTCGCAAGGCGCCCCAGTTCTCCAAGCGCTGACCCGCCGGCTGCAGTCGCTGTGGCTCGCCTGTTCGGCACGGATGGGATCCGGGGGCTGGCCAACGGCGAGCTGACGGCCGAGCTGGCACTGGACCTCTCGGTCTCCGCGGCGCACGTGCTGGCCGAGCGCGGTACGTTCGCCGGACATCGGCCGTTTGCCGTGGTCGGGCGGGACACCCGCATCTCCGGCCAGTTCCTCGAGGCGGCCGTGGTGGCCGGCCTGCTCTCGGCCGGGGTCGACGTACTCCTTCTGGGCGAGCTGCCCACTCCCGGCGTGGCCTGGCTGACGGGATCGCTCGGCGCCGACCTCGGCGTGATGCTGTCGGCTTCGCACAACCCGATGCCGGACAACGGGATCAAGTTCTTGGCGCGTGGTGGGGTCAAGCTGGACGACGCGATCGAGCTGGTCATCGAGAGGCGCCTGGAGGAACCCTGGGAGCGGCCCGTCGGCGGCGACGTAGGACGGGTGAAGCCTCACCTCACGGCCGTCGAGGAGTACGCCGACCACCTGACCTCGACCATCGGCCGACGGCTCGACGGCATCTCGATCGTCCTCGACTGTGCCCATGGTGCCGCGTCGGTCGTCGGACCGAAGGCGCTCCGGGAGGCCGGAGCGAAGGTGGTCGAGATCTGCGCGGAGCCGGACGGGCTGAACATCAACGCGAACTGTGGGTCGACCCATCTCGAGCTGCTTGCGAAAGCTGTCGTGGAGCATCGGGCCGACGCGGGCTTCGCACTCGACGGCGACGCCGACCGGTGCCTGGCCGTGGACGGGAACGGCGCGCTCGTCGACGGCGACCAGATCCTGGCGATGATTGCGCTCGGCATGCGCGACCGCGGGGAGCTCGCTCACCACACGGTGGTTGCGACCGTGATGTCGAACCTCGGCTTCGTCGATGCGATGAGGGCGGCCCGAATCGGCGTACGACAGACAAAGGTGGGGGACCGCTACGTCCTGGAAGCGATGAACGCGGGTGGCTACAAGCTGGGCGGCGAACAGTCCGGGCACGTGATCATGTCGAAGTACGCCACCACAGGTGACGGCATCCTCACGGCGCTGCATGTGCTCGAACGAATGGCGGCGACCGGATCCTCGCTGGCGGAGCTGGCCGGGGTGATGACCAGGCTTCCGCAGGTGATGGTGAACGTGCCGGACGTCGACAAGACGCGGGCCGACGAGGACTTCGTCCTCGCTGCCGCCGTCGCGGAGGCCGAGGCCGAACTCGGTGACAGCGGTCGGGTGCTGCTGCGTCCCTCGGGCACCGAGGCGCTGGTAAGGGTCATGGTGGAGGCGCCGACCGGTGAGCAGGCGCGGGACGTGGCGGACCGTCTCGCCGACGTCGTACGCCGCCAGCTCGCCCTCTGAGTCGAGCGTCCTGGCCTGATCTGCGTCTACTGAGAGAATGGTGGCAGCGGCAGCGCTGATGGGGACGGGCGTCCAGTCGTCAGTCCGTCAGCCGTGGCCGGAAAGGGGTAGTACACCACCGATGGAGCCCGACATGATCGCCGGTCGGTACCGCGTCGTACGCTCAGTCGGCCGGGGCGGCATGGGAGTCGTGTGGCTGTGCCACGACGAGAGACTTCACCGCGACGTCGCCGTGAAGCAGGCCGGCACCATGCCCGGCGAGTCCCCCGAGGACACCGCGCGGGCGATGCGCGAGGCGCGGGTCGCGGCCGCCCTCAACCACAAGAACGCCGTCTCCATCTACGACGTCGTCGAGCACGATGGCGGGACCTGGCTCGTGATGGAGTACGTCCCATCGCGGACCCTGTCCGAGCTGGTCAAGGCCGAGGGCCCGCTGCCCCCTCACCGGGTGGCCCACATCGGCATGCAGGTGGCCGCGGCGCTGACCACGGCGCATGTCCTCGGGATCGTGCACCGCGACGTCAAGCCGGGCAACATCTTGGTCACCGAGGACGACGGCGCCAAGATCAGTGACTTCGGCATCGCCCGCGGTGACAAGGACCAACAGCTCACCCAGACAGGCATGGTCTCGGGCACGCCGGCATACTTCTCGCCCGAGCTGGCCCGAGGCGAGGACCCGAGCCCGGCCAGTGACGTCTGGGCACTGGGCGCCACTCTCTTCACCGCGCTCGAGGGGGCCCCGCCGTACCAGACCCACGGCAACGCCCTGGCGATGCTGAGCCAGATCGCACATGGCCCGGTCCCGACGGCCGCACATGCTGGAGCGCTGGCCGAGGTCATGGCTCAGATGCTGGAGCCCGACCCGAGCCAACGATGCACGATGGGGCACGCGCGCGCCGTGCTGGCAGGGGTTGCGGAGAGGGGGCCGGCGAGCGTCACGATGGAGCTGCCTGCCCGCTTTGACGCCTCGGACGGGGTGGATGGGGAGGACCCGGAGGACTCCGGGCAGTGGTCGTCGGGATGGTCGAGTGACGACGACGCGGAGGTGGCGCCTCCTGACGACGACCGGTGGGGACGCTCACGGTCCTGGTGGCTCCCCGCGGCCGTGGCCCTGGCGCTCCTGCTGGTGGTCGGGCTCGTCATCTGGTCGCTCGTCAACTCGGGCGCACCGCATCAAGGCAGTCCGCAAGCGGGTGGTTCGCACAGCCCGGGTGCGACGCATACCGCTAAACGCAGCCCGCCGGCGAAGTCACCGACCTCGAGCCTGTCGAGCTCGCCGAGCCAGACACCGAGGACCACCCCGACTGGCAGCCCCACGTCAGCGCCGCCCACCAGCACGTCCAAGTCAACCCCGGTTGCGTCGGGCAGCCAGGGCGCCTTCGTGATGTCGTACTACTCGAACCTACCTGGGAACCTCGATGCGGGGTGGGCTCAGCTGTCCCCCAGCTTCCAGGCCCAGTTCGGTCGTGGCTCCTACGACGGCTTCTGGAACACGATCAAGTCAGTGGCCGTACGCAATGTCTCGGTAGTCAGCCCCACGGCAGTCGACTACACGATCACCTACTACCCGCGCGACGGCCGGGGCCCCAGCACTGAGCACAAGGAGATCACCGTTGAACCCAGCGGGCACTCCTTCCTCATCACCGGCGACCGACACATCGGCTAACACTGCGTGACGATTCAGCGTGATCCGAGGACAGCCACCACATAGTCGTCGTCGGGCGCCCCGAGATCATAGGTCCCGAACCGGTGTTGAACGACGAGCCCGGACTCGGCCGCGTCCGCCTCGAACTCCGTCCACGGGTAGTCGCGGCTGTTCCCGGGGCCTGCGCTGGTACGAAACCCGACCAGCATCCGGCCATCCCCGTTGAGCAGGCCGCCTAGCTTCGAAAGGACCCTGCGTTCGGTCGCCTCAGCGAGCAGGATCATCACATTGCCGACGACGGTGATCAGGTCGTACGCCGTCGGCAACGACGCCTTGCTCAGCATCGTGGGGGAGAGGCCGAGGATGTCCGACTCGACGACCGGTACGTCGGGGAACCGTTCCCGGGACTGGGCGATCAGCGCCGGGTCCTTCTCGACGGCGGTGACGAGGTGGCCGCGCCGATGCAGCGCTGCAGCCACCCGGCCCATGCCAGAGCCGGCGTCGAGGATGCGCGCCTCACGGGGAACGAGGACGTCGGCCAGCCGGGCCTCTCCGTCGATGTCGGCCCCCCGGGCTATCAGCTCCGCGAAGCGAACCGCATAACCGGCATGCTGCTCGCCACCGAGCTCCCATCGGTTGACGGGGATGTCATTCACGGAGTCGTCGCAAGCCGTGCGGCATCCGCGGTTGATGGAAAAGCACGAGTGCAAGTCAAACACGTCGTTTGGGGTCATCTCCGCGGGCACCAACTGCACGTTCACGCCGGGTCGGCGGTGAAAACCTGCACGTACGAGCCGGGTCGGCGGTGAAACCTGCACGTACGAGCCGGGTCGGCGGTGAAAACCTGCACGTACGAGCCGGGTCGCGAAACTAGAGCTTGCGCAGGCGGACCCAGCGGACGGAGTGGTCGGGGTCCTTGCGCAGCACCAGGGTGGCGCGAGAGCGGGTGGGTTCGATGTTCTGCTTCAGGTTCGGCCCGTTGATCGTGTCCCAGATCAGGTTCGCCTCCGCCACGGCCTCGGTCTCGCTCAGCCCCGCGTACTTCGCGAAGTACGACGCGGGGTCGCGAAACGAGGTCTCGCGAAGCCGGAGGAACCGGTCGGTGTACCAGCGCCGGATGTCGGACTGGGCGGCATCGACGTACACCGAGAAGTCGAAGAAGTCGCTGACCGCGAGGCCAGTGCGGCCGTCGGAGCGCACCCCGGCCGGCTGGAGCACATTGAGGCCTTCGATGATCACGATGTCGGGATGCTCGATCGTGACGCTTGCACCGGGAACCACGTCGTACACCAGATGCGAGTACGTCGGCGCCGCTACCTCGTCGCGGCCGGACTTGATGTCGACCACGAACTTCAGCAGCGCCTTGCGATCGTAGGACTCCGGGAAGCCCTTGCGCGCGAGCAGGCCGCGGCGGTCCAGCTCGGCGTTGGGGAGCAGGAAGCCGTCGGTCGTGACCAGCGCCACCCGCGGATGCGCCGGCCAGTGCGCCAGCATCTGCTGTAGCACGCGGGCCGTCGTCGACTTGCCGACCGCGACCGACCCGGCGAGCCCGATGACGAACGGAGTGCGGGGGGGCTGGGGCTGGTCGAGGAAGTCCTCCTGGGCGCGGTGGAGCGCGCCGGCCGACTCGACGTACATCGAGAGCAGTCGCGAGAGCGGAAGGTACACCTGTCGCACCTCGTCGAGGTCCAGCTCGTCGCCGAGCCCTCTGACCCGTTCGATCTCCTGCGGGGTCAGCGGCTGCCGGGTGGTGCTTCCCAAGGCGGCCCAGGCGTCCCGGTCGAGCTCGACGTACGGCGAGGACTCATGCGGCATGCGGGGATTGTTCCAGCCCTACCGATAAAGTCGAGGCCATGTGCGGAATCGTGGGCTACGTGGGGGAGCAGCAGGCCCAGGACGTGGTGATCGACGGTCTGCGGCGGCTGGAGTACCGCGGATACGACTCCGCCGGCATCGCCCTCATGACAGCTGACGGCGTCGCCTTCGACAAGAGAGCCGGCAAGCTCGCCAACCTCGAGAAGGCGATCTCCGACCAGCCGCTGCCAAGCTCGACAACCGGCATCGGCCACACCCGGTGGGCCACCCACGGGGCGCCGACAGACGTCAACGCCCATCCCCACCTCGGTGAGCGCGGCCGGCTCGCCTTGGTGCACAACGGCATCATCGAGAACTTCGCCGCGCTGCGCGAGGAGGTGCGGGCTGCGGGTGACACCCTGCTTTCGGAGACCGACACCGAGATCGTGGCTCATCTCCTCGAGGCCGGGCTGAATCGCGGTGCCGACCTGACCACGGTGATGCAGACCGTGTGCCGCCGCCTGGAGGGCGCCTTCACGCTGGTCGCCGTCGACGCCGAGGATCCCTCGCGGGTGGTCGCCGCCCGGCGGAACTCACCGCTGGTCGTGGGCTTCGGTGACGGGGAGAACTTCCTCGGCTCCGACGTCGCCGCGTTCATCGAGCACACCCGTGAGGCCCTCGAGCTGGGTCAGGACCAGGTCGTGACGATCACCAGAGACGACGTACAAGTCACTGACTTCGACGGGAACCCCGCCGCGGGAAGGCGCTACCACGTCGACTGGGACCTCTCCGCCGCCGAGAAGGACGGCTTCGACTGGTTCATGCGCAAGGAGATCTTCGAGCAGCCCCGAGCGGTGGCGGACTCGCTGCTCGGCCGGCATACCGAGAGCGGTCTGCTGAAGCTCGACGAGATGAGCATGTCCGAGTCCGAGCTGCGCGACATCGACAAGATCATCATCGTCGGGTGCGGGACGGCCAACTACGCGGGCATGGTTGCCAAGTACGCCATCGAGCACTGGACCCGGATCCCCTGCGAGGTCGAGCTGGCCCACGAGTTCCGCTACCGCGACCCGATCCTGACCCGCAACACGCTCGTCGTCGCGATCAGCCAGTCCGGCGAGACCGCCGACACCTTGATGGCGATCAGGCATGCGCGTGAGCAGCAGTCGTTGGTGCTGGCAATCTGCAACACCAACGGGTCGACGATCCCCCGGGAGTCCGACGCGGTCATCTATACCCATGCCGGGCCGGAGATCGGGGTCGCCTCGACCAAGGGCTTCCTGACCCAGATGGTGGCCTGCTATCTGCTGGGGCTGTATCTGGCGCAGGTCCGCGGCACCAAGTACGGCGACGAGATCGCCACCGTGATGAACGAGCTCGAGGCCATGCCCGCGAGGATCCAGCGGGTGCTCGATGATGCCGAGTCGGTGTACGCACTGGCCGCTGAGCTTGAAACGGCCACCTCGGTGCTGTTCCTCGGCCGCCATGCGGGCTTCCCGATTGCGCTCGAGGGCGCGCTCAAGCTCAAGGAGCTGGCCTACATCCATGCCGAGGGGTTCGCCGCGGGCGAGCTCAAGCACGGTCCGATCGCCCTGGTCGAGAAGGGCCTGCCGGTCTTCTGCGTCGTTCCTCCCCGAGGACGCGACCAGCTGCACGACAAGATGATCAGCGCCATCCAGGAGATCCGGGCCCGTGGTGCGCGCACGATCGTGCTGGCGGAGGAGGGCGACACCGACGTAGCGCCGTACGCTGACCTGACGATCTCGCTGCCGACGGTGCCGACGCTTCTGCAGCCCCTGGTTGCGGCGGTCCCGTTGCAGCTGTTCGCCTGCGAGCTGGCGACCCTCAACGGCCACGACGTCGACCAGCCGCGCAACCTCGCAAAATCGGTCACGGTCGAGTAGATGATCCTCGGCGTGGGGATCGACGTGGTCGACGTGGCGCGGTTCCTACAGTCGCTCGAGCGCACGGCCGGCCTCCGACAGCGGCTCTTCACCGCCAGCGAGGCGCAGCTGCCGCCGAACTCGCTGGCGGCCCGGTTTGCCGCCAAGGAGGCGCTTGCGAAGGCGCTGGGCGCACCGTCAGGACTGCTGTGGCAAGACGCCGAAGTCGTCAAAGAGGAGTCCGGCCGGCCGTCCTTCGCGCTCGCCGGCACCGTGCGAGCGCGAGCCGACCAGCTGGGGACGAGCTGTGTGCACCTCTCGCTCTCCCACGACGCGGGGATCGCCTCTGCGGTCGTCGTACTCGAGGGAAACTAGCCCGGACGGGATCGCATCGCGCCGTTCGCTCGCACACCAACGGGCACAACTCGCATCGACCCTCGCCCTCCACGCCTGGGCTACGGCGGCGAAGTCAGCTGTGCCCGTTCTCCCGCCGGCTCCGTTCGTGCCGCGCGATTGCCGACTCAACATAATGGGGGCATGAGAGCCGCACATACGGTCGCGCAGGTCCGGGCGGCAGAGTCCGCGCTGAGGGCGACGCTTCCGGACGGGGCGCTGATGCAGCGGGCAGCGTACGGGCTGTCGACGGCGATCGCGGCGCTGCTCGGCCGGGTGTACGGCGCCCGGGTGCTGCTGCTCGTCGGGTCCGGGGGCAACGGCGGCGACGCCCTGTACGCCGGAGGGATGCTGGCTCGCCGCGGTGCCCGAGTAGAGGCGATCCTGCTCTCCGAGGACACTCACGTCGGCGGTCTCGAGGCGCTGCTCCAGGCCGGGGGACGTGTGGTCAGCACGGCCTCAGCCAGCCGGCCTGACGTCGTCGTGGACGGGATCCTGGGGATCGGTGGCCGGCCGGGCCTCAGGGCCGGCGCACTGGCCGCGGTCCGGGCACTTGCGGGAACGCCCATGGTCGCGGTCGACGTACCTTCCGGGGTCGAGGTCGACACCGGCCGGCTCCCAGGGTCGCACGTGAGCGCCGATCTCACCGTGACCTTCGGCACCCACAAGGTCGCGCACCTCGTCGAGCCGGCCGCCAGCGCATGCGGGGTGGTGCACCTGGTCGACATCGGGCTGGAGCTGAACGACGCGTCGGTGGTGGCGCTGCAGGCCGAGGACGTCGCGGCGATGGTGCCCACGCCGTCGTCATCCGCCCAGAAGTACACCCGCGGGG
>JALZBH010000082.1 GCA_030947625.1 Actinomycetota bacterium | reverse complement strand
GGCACTGGCCGAGCGCGTGCACGTGGCTGTGCACCGAATGGATCGAGTCCAACGACGCCCCCGGGACCCCCATCAACGTGAACGAGATCCGCAGGAAGTGCTCGGCGACGATGTGCAGCGTCGAGGTGGGCAGGAAGTGGTGGATGTCAGCGACCCGGCCCGCGATCGAGTTGTCGATCGGGATCATCGCCAGGTCGGCGTCCTCGCCCTCGACGGCCGCGAATACGTCCTCGAAGCTGGCGCAGGCAACCGCCTCCCAGTCCGGGTAGTGCTGCCGGCACGCCAGGTGAGAGTTGGCACCCGGCTCGCCCTGGTAGGCGATCCGGCCGGTTGCCGCGGCGCTCGTCACCGCGTCAGTTTGGCACGGGGACGCGCGCCGATTTGCGCCAGTGTCCGCCGGTTGGCGCGCCTTCGCCCGGGCAGCCAATGGAGTTCGTAGGCTCGCTGATCGTGGACAGTGTGCTGAGCTCCCTCGCGCTGTTGGTTGCGCTGGTCGCGTTGGGGATCGGGGTGCTCGCGCTTCGTCGTACGGCGGGAACCCGGCGCGCGCGCCGGCACATTGCCGACGCTGGAGCCGACCTGCCCGACGACGTACTCGGCCTGCGACACGAGGTCGCCGCCTTGCGGCTGGAACAAGCGGATGCGCTCCGTCACCTTGCGGTGGTCAGGTACGACGCTTTCGGAGACATGGGCGGACACCTGTCCTGGTCGATGGCGCTTCTCGACGACGGAGGCGACGGGGTGGTCTTGACCTCGATCCACGGTCGTACCGACGCGCGCACCTACGCCAAGAACATCTCCGGCTGGAGCTGTGAGCAGCCGCTGTCCCCGGAGGAGGACGACGCGGTCGCTCACGCCCACGGTCAGTGACCGCTTGGACCGCCGGCAAGCACATCCATCGCACGCTCCCGAGGACGCACCGTGACGGTGGCCAGGGTCTTGGGCTGCGCCTCCGGTGTGCCGCCCTGGCCGGGATGACGGCAGACGCCGCCTTGCTCGTCGTGGTGGTTCATCGCGGTGAGTACGTCGGCAGGAGTCCGGGGCGGGTGGGCGCGCAGCTGGGCGTCGAGCCAGTCGAGCCGGATGTGGGTGCTCGGGTAGCCCTTCTTGGTCAGACATCCGGGCTCCCCCTCGGGAGAGAGGAAGTGGTTGGTCCGGACGAGCAGCCCGTCCCTGGGGTGCAGGAGTCCCGGTCCCGCGGGGAAGAGCTCGATCCCCACACCGTCGTACTCGTCGAGGACAGTGAGTGAGGTCGACGCCGCTACCTGAGTACGACGGCAGATCTGCTCGGCATCCTTGGGCGTGGCGGCCTTTTCAAGGATGCGTCTGGCGAGCAGGTGAACGGGCAGCCCGACGTCGTCGCCGTCGTCGTTTCGGTGATGCAGGATGTTCAGGAGCACGGCGAGGCCACGGTCGTTGATGCCGATCTTGGCGAGCACGCCGTACTCCGTCACCGTCTCGAGCCAGCCGCCATCGGCCAACGGCATCCGCCAGAGCAGCCAGCCGTCGGCCATCTCGGCGTACCAGTCCCAGGTCTGGACCCCGAAGGCATCGCCCTCTTCGGGCTGGACGAGCACGGCCGAGCACTCGGTCTCGCCGTACGGGTCAGCCTTGGCGAGGATCTCGGTCCGGGCGTTGAGGGCCACCACGTCGAGGGGGTCGACTCCGGCGCCCTCGGCAATGGCGTGGATCTCGGCGAGGGCGCTCGGCTCCCAGTCGCCGATGAGCTCTTCGAACCGACGGGCCCAACGGCGTACGTCGAAGCCCGCGGGCGAGCGCCTCGCGAACAGGGCCCGGTAACGCTCGACTACGCGGCCCACCTCGCGGCTATGCGCAGCACCGAACTCCGCCCCTCGTTCCCGCGGGTCGGCCACCGTGGAGACGAAGCTCCGCACCGAGCTCACTCGACCACTCCCACACCCTCACGGTAACCCCCTGCCGCCAAGTCCGGCCGTGCGCTACAACAAACGCCGACCCGGCGCTTACGTGCACTAGAACAACGCCGACCCGGCGCTTACGTGCACTAGAACAACGCCGACCCGGCGCTTACGTGCGTCGCCGCCACATCACGGCGGGTTCGGTCAGCGGCCACCGGCTTGTAAGAGCCGGGTCGGCGGGTAAAACCCGCACGTAGGAGCCGGGTCGGCGGGTAAAACCCGCACGTAGGAGCCGGGTCGGCGGGTAAAACCCGCACGTAGGAGCCGGGTCGGCGAAAAGCGCCCTAGCGGGGGACGCGGACCAGGAGTCGGCCGGGCAGGCACTCGGCCCGCAGCTCACGACCGGGAGCGATCAGGTCGCCGTCCAGCTGGCGAGGTACGTCGGCCGACGCCCGTACGACGACCCGCCGACCAGTCATCCGGGTAATCGTCTCGTCGGTGCGCTTGTCCTTGGACAGCACCCGAACCGCGAGCGGCACCCAGGAGAGGAACCGGCGCGGATAGAGCATCACCACGTCGAGTACGCCGTCATCGATGGCCGCGTCGGGAAGCAGCGGCATCCCCGCCTGGAGACTGCCGACATTGCCGATCACGACCGTGCGCGCTCGGGCCGAGGTGAACGACCCGTCGTCGACGGAGACCTCGAGTCCCATGGCGGGGTACATCAACGACTTCATTGCCGACCAGACATACGCAAGCCAGCCCACCTTGGTCTTGAAGTCCTCGTTGACCCCTTGCATGATCGCCGCGTCGAAGCCCATGCCGGCCATCACCAGGTAGACCGAGTCCGGCATCTGGTCCCCGGCCACCTGCACCAGGTCGACCGCCCGGTCCTGGCCATGCAAGGCCACATCGACGGCACCCCGAAAGTTCAACGGGATGCCAAGGTTGCGCGCCAACAGGTTGCCGGTGCCGGCCGGGACGATACCGACGGCGACGCCGGTGCCGGCGAGCTCCTCGCACACCGCACGGATCGTCCCGTCGCCCCCCACGGCAAGCACCATCGCCGAGCCGTCGACCGCGGCGGCGTGCGCCATGGCGTACCCGGTGTCGGCCTCCGTGGTCTGCCACCAGGTGACCTTCCCCCAGCCCCCATCGCGAGCCATCTCCTCGACCCGCGCCCGGAAGCCGGCCTCGTCGTCGACCTTCGACGGGTTGAGTACCACGCCCAAACGCCGCTCCGCGTCAGCCGGTACGCCATCAAGCGGCTGGTGCGACAGCGCCAGCGACCGCGGTGTCGGGTCGAAGAGGACCAGTGAGATCAGCACGACCATGGCCCCGAAGGCGTAGCCGGCCACCACGTCGGAGAGGTTGTGCAAGCCCAGAAAGATCCGGTCCGCACCTACCAGCAGCCCGAGCGCCACCGCCGTTGAGATGACCCAGCGACGCAGCGACCGGCGCCGTACCAGCAATGCCGCAAGGACGACTGCGACCCCGACGCCACCTGCGATGCTTGAAGAGTGTCCGGACGGGAACGAATAGCTGGTCAGCGTCACTACCGGGTGGTCCCACACCGGCCGGCTCCGGCCGACGAGGGTCTTGACCAGCGCGGTGCCGAGGGTGACTACGAGCATCACGACCACAACCCACGCGGCCGCGCGACGCTGGCGGCGCGCTAGCAGGGCGAGCGCCACGGCCAGCGTCAACAGCGAAATCCCGATCGTGCCGAACGCCAGCGCGACCACGTCGAGGATCGTGCGCGCCCAGTGGTGGCTGTAGGTGAACGACTCGGGATCAGTACCGATCGCGGTGTCCAGCTGTTGCAGCGGCGTCCAGTGGTCGCGCACCAACACCGCCAGGATCACTACGACTGCACAGCACAGAGCTGCCGCGACCAGGAGTGCCGACCGCCTGCGGGCTATGTCAGTCACGGGCTCCCTCGGGCTCGAGTCGGATCACGATGCTCTTCGACACGGGGGTGTTGGACACCTTGGCCACGGAGTCCAGCGGCACCAGCACGTTGGTTTCGGGGAAGTATGCCGCTGCGCAACCACGAGCAGTCGCATAGGGCACCACCCGGAACCCTTCGGCTCGTCGCTCACCGTCGTGCCAGACGCTCACCAGATCCACCAGGTCGCCCTCACCGAGACCGAGCTGAGCACAGTCCTCAGGGTTGACGAACACTACCCGGCGACCGTTCTTGATCCCGCGGTATCGGTCATCGAGCCCGTAGATCGTGGTGTTGAACTGGTCGTGGCTGCGCACGGTCTGCAGGATCAGATGACCCTCCGGCACCCGCATCACCGGGAGCGGGTTGACCAGGAACTGAGCCCGGCCGGTCGGCGTACGGAACTCACGGCGGTCCCGCGGCGGATGTGGCAGCGGGAACCCGCCGGGCTCGCGGACCCGGTTGTTGAAGTCGTCGAAGCCGGGTATGACGTGCTCGATGTGCTGTCTGATCCGGTCGTAGTCCCCGCGCAGCTCGGCCCAGTGCACGTCGTCGTCGACCCCGAACAGCTCCTCACCGAGCCGGCTGAGGATCGCCACCTCCGAGAGCAACGAGGAGGACGCCGGGTCGAGCCGGCCACGGGACAGGTGCACCATTCCCATAGAGTCCTCGACACTGACCTGCTGCTCGCCGGTGGACTGGACGTCGCGTTCGGTGCGGCCCAGACAGGGAAGGATCAGCGCCTCCTCGCCGCAAACGGCATGCGAACGGTTCAGCTTGGTGCTCACCTGCACGCTCAGCCCGACCTTGCGCATAGCCGCCTCTGTGGCCGCAGTGTCGGGAGTGGCCGCCACGAAGTTGCCGCCGACTGCGACGAACGCCTCGATCTGACCGTCGCGCATGGCCCGGATCGTGTCCACCGAGTCCAGCCCATGTGCGCGCGGAGAGGTGAACCCGAACTCGTCGTCGAGCCTGTCCAAGAACGCGTCGGGCATCTTCTCCCAGATGCCCATGGTCCGGTCGCCCTGCACGTTGGAGTGGCCGCGCACCGGGCACAAGCCCGCCCCGGGCTTGCCGATGTTGCCCCGTAGCAGCATCAGGTTGACGATCTCCTGGATGGTGGCGACCGCGTTCTCGTGCTGGGTCAAGCCCATCGCCCAGCACACGATGACCCGGTCGGAGCTGCGGTAAATGCGCGCCAGCGACTCGATCTCGGCACGGGTCAGCCCGGTTGCGGAGAGGACGTCGTCCCAGTCCATCCGCTCGAGGTGGGACAGGTACTCCTCGTACCCCGAGCAGTACGTCGAGACGAACGACTCGTCTACCGCACCGGCTTCCACGGTCAGCCTCGCCAGCGCCATGAACAGCGCCTGGTCTCCGGCGAGCCGAATCTGCAGGAACTCGTCGGCGAGGTCGACGCCCTTGGCAAGACCCTGAGCCGTCTGGGGGTTGTGGAACCTGCGCAGCCCGGCCTCGTCGAGAGGGTTGACCATCACCAGATGGGCGCCGTTGCTCTTTGCCTTCTCCAGCGCGGTGAGCATGCGCGGGTGGTTGGTGCCCGGGTTCTGACCGACGACGAGGATGAGGTCGGCTGCGTAGATGTCGTCGAGGAGCACCGATCCCTTGCCGATGCCGATCGACTGCGACATTGCTGCGCCGCTGGACTCGTGGCACATGTTCGAGCAGTCCGGCAGGTTGTTCGTGCCGAGCTTGCGCACCAGCAGCTGGTAGAGGAACGCAGCCTCGTTCGAGGTCCGTCCGGACGTGTAGAACGAGGCTGCATCCGGTGAGCTGAGCGAGCGCAGCCGCTCGGCAACCAGCATGAACGCCGCGTCCCAGCCGATCGGCTCGTAGTAGTCGGAGCCGCCGGCCTTGTGCATGGGCTCGCTCAGTCGGCCCTGCTGGCCCAGCCAGTAGTCGGACTTGGTGGACAGCTCCGAGACCGGATGCTCGGCGAAGAACTCTCGGGTGACCCGGCGCACCGTGGCCTCCTCGGCGACCGCCTTGGCGCCGTTCTCGCAGAACTCGAAGTGACCGGGGTGATGCGGGTCAGGCCACGCGCATCCGGGGCAGTCGAAGCCATCCTGCTGGTTGACCCGGAGCAGTGTCAGCGCGGACCGGCGTACTCCCATCTGGGACTTGGCGAAACCCATCGACTGTACGACCGCGCTCATCCCGGCTGCATCGGTCTTGCGCTTGCCGATGTGGATCTTGGATTCGTCGGCGTCCGTACGGGGAGCATCCTTTGTCATGGCTACATCATGACTCGCAACCGGATTCCCCGCTTGTGCGTCAGATCTCTGTCATGCTCGAAGGACGTCGCCGTGGCGTCGGCCACGACGACCCGCTAGGGAGTGCCAGATGACTACGCCGCTCGCACGCTCCGGGCTCGCTGTGGCCGCGCTCGCCGTACTGCCCCTACTCGCGGCTTGTGGCACCGCGCCTACCGCAGCGCCTAACGACGCCGGCTTGCCGGGCGCGCACGATGCCTCGGCCACCGACCGGCTCGGCCACCAGCGGTGGCTGCTGAGGTTCGACACCTCCGGTGGGGGTGACGGCGAGCAGAAGCAGGCCCTCTACGTCGCGCTGACTCCGGCCACCGGTGCCACCCAGGTCACCACGCTGCCCCCGGTCCTCGGCGGCGATGCGTACGGCGACTCGCTGAGCCTGCTCGTCGACGCCAGCCACACCTGGGCGATCCCGGACTCGAAAGTGCCGCCACAGAGCCGGCGGACCGGCAAGCTCACGTTGTACCGGCTCGGCGCGCGAAATCCGGCGAAGAAGATCATCGACTTCCATGCCCTGACCGGCAAGCCGCTGGTCACTCCCGCGGGCTGGTCCTTCGACCCCAGCGCCCCCGGCGTACTTCGGGTGGTCGACACGACCGGACAGGTGTGGCGGGTCGACCTGACGGCCGTTTCCGCCACCTCACAGGGACGGCTGCCCAAAAAGCCGGGTTGGTTCTTCAGCAACGGCTTCGACAAGAACACCGGAGCGCCGTTCATCGAAAGCGTGAACAGCGATACCACCGTCCCGGCGGGGAATGGCAGCTCGGACACCCGAGCAGTGGTGCGTCAGGGTGGCCGGATGCTGATAAGCGCGACCGGACGTTACCCCGGCCTGCCGCCGCTGAAGTGCGGCTTCAGCAGCGGGTTTCTGGACTCCGCCGGCACGGCCTGGCTGTTCTGTGCGGACAAGCCGAGCATTGTGACCTGGCAGCTGCCCAAGGGTGCCAAGACCTGGCAGCGCTACGGCAAACCGACTTCGCGAGTCGTAGCACCCAGTGTGGCCGAGCTGCCCGTGGTACTGCCGCCGGCAGCCTGAGGGATCCGCGCCGAGAGATATCGGGTCGGGGGCGACCGATATCCTCGCGGCGTGATCGATCCGCGTCTGCTTAGGGAGAGTCCTGACCTGATCCGTGCTGCCCAGGCGAAGCGGGGACTCTCTCCGGACGTGGTCGACCAGGCACTGGCGGCGGACGCGGCCCGGCGCACGGCAATCGCGGACTTCGAGTCGCTGCGCGCCGAACAGAAGGCGCTCGGTAGGCAGATCCCAAGTGCGCATGGCGAGCAGAAGGCCGAGCTGCTGGCACGCACCAAAGCACTGGCCGCAGACGTCAAGGAAGCCCAGGCCGCTCAGGTCCAGGCCGAGGACGACTGGCGCGCGACGATGCTGGCGATCCCCAACCCCGCCGCCACGGAGTCCCCAGCCGGAGGCGAGGACAACTACGTGGTGCTCGAGCACGTGGGCACCCCGCGACAGTTCGACTTCGAGCCGCGCGACCATGTCGAGCTGGGCCGAATGCTCGGCGCCATCGACCTCGATCGTGGCGCCAAGGTCTCCGGAGCCCGGTTCTACTACCTGACCGGGGCCGGGGCAGACCTGGAGTTCGCCTTGGTCAACATGGCGCTGGACCAGGCGCGCGCGGCCGGATTCACCGCGGTTGTCCCACCGGCACTGGTCAAACCGCGCGCGATGGAGGGCACCGGCTTCCTCGGCCAGGCCGCCGACGATGTCTACCGGATCGAGGGTGAGGACATGTACCTCGTCGGCACCTCGGAGGTGCCGCTGGCCGCCTACCACAGCGACGAGATCCTCGAGGTCGCCTCCCTTCCTCGACGGTACGTCGCGTTCAGCCCGTGCTACCGCAAGGAGGCCGGCTCGCACGGCTTGGACACCCGCGGAATCATCCGGGTGCACTGGTTCGACAAGGTCGAGATGTTCACCTACACGACGGTGGAGGAGTCCTTCGCGGAGCACCGGCGGCTGCTGGCGTGGGAGAGGGAGTTCCTGACCAAGCTCGAGCTGGTCTTCCGCGTCATCGACGTAGCCGCCGGCGACCTCGGTCTTTCCGCACAGCGCAAGTTCGACTGCGAGGCGTGGATTCCGACCCAGGGCCGTTACCGGGAGCTGACCAGCGCCTCCAACTGCACCGACTTCCAAAGTCGCCGGCTCGACATCCGTGGCCGGTTCCCCGACCAGGGCGGGGGCACCCACCCGCTGGCGACGCTCAACGGCACCCTGTGCGCGATTCCGCGCACGATCGTGGCGATCCTGGAGACCCACCAAGAGGCAGACGGCGCCGTGCGCATCCCCGAGGCGCTGCGGCCCTACCTCGGCGGACGCGAGGTGCTCAAGCCGGTGGCCGGGTGAGGAGCACTCCCCAGCTGGTTGCCCTAGACATCGACGGCACTTTGCTGCGTTGGGTCGATGGCCAGGCGGCGCCGTACGAGCAGGTGACCCCACAGGTGTACGACGCCGTCGCAGCCGCTCGCGACTCCGGGGTCCAGGTCGTGCTGTCCAGTGGCCGCTCGCCGCACGGGATGACGCGCATCGCCGACCTCCTGGACCTGCACACCGGGCAGGGTGAGCCACTGTGGGTGGTGGCCTCCAACGGCGCGGTGGTGTTCAGGTACCCGCCGCTCGCCGTGGTCCACGAGGAGACCTTCGATGCTCGGGCGGCCGTCCACGCGATTCTCGAGCACCGTCCTGAGGCCATGGTCGCCGTTGAGGAGCGCGGCGTCGGCTATCGCCTCAACCGGCACTTCCCCGAGGGGGAGCTGTCCGGAGAGATGATCCTGACCGAGGTCGACGACCTGGTCGCCTGGCCGGTGAGCCGGGTAATCATTCGCGATCCCGCCGCCACCGCCGAGGAGTTCATCGAGCTCGCCCGGGGGCTGGGGCTGCACGGCACCGACTACGTCGTCGGCTGGACGGCTTGGCTGGACCTCGCGCCCGTGGGGGTGTCCAAGGCCAGCGGCCTGGCCTGGGTGTGCCAGCAGCTGGACCTCGACCGCGCCGACGTACTCGCAATCGGTGACGGTCGCAACGACATCGACATGCTGCGCTGGGCAGGACGCGGCGTGGCCATGGGCCAGGCCGTTCCCGAGGTCCTCGAGGCCGCCGATGCGGTGACTGCACCGGTGTCCGAAGACGGAGTTGCCCTCGAGCTGCGTCGGTGGTTCCCGTGAGCGAGCTGGCCGAGACCATCGTGACTGCGCGGCTCACGCTCCCTTTGGTCACCCCGAAGGACGCGGCCGACATGCGAGCCGGACACCGGAATGCGGACTGGCATCCGGACTATCCGCGCAAGGACGACCTCGACGCGACCGCCATGGTGGGTTCCAACGACGCCTGGGGACCCCGTCACGTGGTCCGGTCCTTCGACATGCTGGTGGTGGGCTCGATCGGTTTCTTCGGGCCACCCGACCCGGCGCCGGACGGGGTGCTGGAGACCGAGGTCGGGTACGGGCTGGTCGAGGATGCGCGCGGCCACGGCGCGGTCACCGAGGCGCTGCGCGCGCTGCTTGGGGAGACCGACCGTCTCGGCGTACGGATCCGCGCTTCGGTGCTACCCGAGAACGCAGCCTCGATCCGGGTGCTGGCCAAGTGCGGCTTCACCGAAGTTCGCGGCAGCTCGCCAGACGGGGAGCTGGTGCTGGTCCGGCCCCTCCCGCGCGCGTGACCAAGATGGTCGCCACCGACCTCGACGGCACGCTCGTTGGGTCGGACGGCCGGATCAGTGAGCGGACCAAGGCGGCGTTGCTCATGGTAGAGAGCAAAGGCGTCGAGGTCGTGTTCGTCACCG
>JALZBH010000081.1 GCA_030947625.1 Actinomycetota bacterium | reverse complement strand
GGCTCAAGGACAAGCTCGGCAACCGTTCCAACGCCTCGGCCGAGATCGAGTACGACAGCGCCGTCGGCTGGCTCGTCGGGGAGGAAGGGCGTGGCGTTCGCACGATCATCGAGATGGTCAACCTCACCCGCCTGGACTGCACCATCGCGGGCGCGACCGCGATGCGCACCGCACTCACGCACGCCGCTCACCATGTGGTGCACCGCGCGGCGTTCGGGGCGCAGCTCATCGACCAGCCGCTCATGCGCAACGTCGTCGCCGACCTCGCCGTCGAGGCCGAAGCTGCCACCATCGTCGCTTTTCACCTGGCCGCGGCAACCGATCGCGCCGAGGCTGGGGACGAGAGGGCGGCGCTCCTGCGCCGGGTCGTCCTCGCCGCTTCCAAGTACTGGGTCTGCAAGCGCACTGCAGCCCACGTCGGTGAGGCACTCGAGTGCCTGGGCGGCAACGGCTACGTCGAGGACTCCGGTATGCCGCGCCTGTACCGGGAGGCGCCGCTGATCTCGATTTGGGAAGGTTCTGGCAACGTTGCTGCGCTGGACACTCTGCGGGCGATGGCTACCAAACCCGAATCGGTGGGGGTGCTCTTCGACGAGCTGGCGTTGGCAGCCGGCGGCGACTCCCGACTGGACGCGCACGTCTCTGGGCTCAAGGAGTCCCTCGGGGGCATGGACTCGATTCAACACCGGGCCCGGCGCATCGCCGAGGACATCTGCAAAGCCGTCCAAGGCGCCCTCCTGGTACGCCACGGCCACCCCGCGGTCGCCGACGCGTTCTGCGCCACCCGCCTCGACAATCATCGCGGTGACGCCTACGGTACCCTGCCCACCGGACTTGACCTCGACCCGATTATCGGCCGCGCCGTCCCCAAGATTGGCTGAGCGAACGAGGGCGGGTGGCGCCGTACCCCTGATCCCGGGCAGGCTGGACACATGAGAGTTCTCGTGGCCGGCGCGTCGGGGTTTGTGGGGAGCAGGTTGTGTCCGGCACTGGAACGGGCTGGGCACCAGGTTCGGGCGATGACCCGGCATCTCGATGACTACCGCGGAGCCGGTGAGCCGGTGCGGGCCGACGTCGCCGACGCTGGTTCGCTGGCCGCCGCCGCGCAGAACTGCTCGGCCGCCTACTATCTCGTCCACTCGTTGGCGAAGGAGAACTTCGAGGAAGAGGACGCGGCAGCGGCCAGCGCCTTCGGTAAGGCTGCGGCCGATGCCGGGGTCGAACGCATCATCTATCTGGGTGGCCTCGGGGCCGACGATGACGACCTGTCCGCGCACCTGCGCAGCCGACGTGAGGTCGAGCATCTGCTCGGAGTCGCCGGCGTTGCGGTCACTACCCTGCGGGCCGGGATCATTGTTGGCCACGGCGGCATCTCGTGGGAGATGACCCGACAGCTGGTCGAGCATCTGCCGGCAATGGTCACTCCCCGCTGGGTCCGGACCAAGACCCAGCCGATCGCGGTTGACGACGTGGTCCGCTATCTGGTCGGGGTGTTGGACGTCCCCGAGACCGCCGGGCGTGCCTTTGACATCGGCGGACCCGACGTCATGGAGTACGGCCAGATGCTGCGCCGGCTCGCCGTCGTGGAGGGGCGTCATACGTTGATCCTTCCGGTCCCCCTCCTGTCACCGTCGTTGTCCTCGCTCTGGTTGACGCTGGTCACGGATGTCGACGTGCGGACCGGTCGCTCACTGGTCGACTCGATGACCAACGAGGTGGTCGTACGCAATGACAGCATCCGGGACCTCATCCCGTTCGAACCAATGGACTATGACGCCGCCGTACTCCTGGCGCTTGGCGAGCGGGCGCGAGGTCGATGAGCAGCATCGCTGGGCGGTCCTCAGGCAGTCGCCGGCTGCAGCCGACAGTGACTTCATGGCTGATCGAGAAGGTTCCGCGCGACCATCGGGAGAGCGACGCGTCGTTCCGGCGACGTCGGCGGTTGGTCGCGGGCGTGTCACTGGCGGGCGCGGCCCTGCTCGGGGTGTCACTCTCCAGCGAGCCGGACTCGCCGCGCTTCTACGTGCTGACGCTTGGCGTCGCCAGCACCTGGCTCATCGGTGGTCTGGCGTCCGGACCGCTTCATCTCGGCTGGCAACGCAAGGGCGCACAGGAGTACCGGCGTCCGGTGCTGACCCCGATCCTGGTGGGCGCCGGCGCGTTCGGTGCCTTCTACGTCGTCGCCCTGGGTGCGCGGTACCTTCCCGCACTGGACCGGGCGATCACCTCTGTCCTGCGCTATGCCAGCGAAGGATCGGAACCCCTGGTGTTGCTGACCACGCTGGCCAACGGTGTGGCCGAAGAGGTGTTCTTCCGCGGAGCGCTGTACGCCGCGGTCGGGGTCGAGCGTCCGGTGGCTGTATCCACTGGGGTCTACATGCTGGCCACCGCCGCCACTCGCAACCCGGCGCTGGTCCTCGCCTCCGGTGCAATGGGCACTCTGTTTGCGGCGCAGCGGCGGGCTTCCGGTGGCATCCAGGCGCCGATCCTGACCCACCTGACCTGGTCAAGCCTCATGGTCCGGTATCTGCCGCCGCTGTTTCCCCCGCGTACCCATCACCGGCAGCGCGCATCAGGCTCGATCTGACACAAGGTCAGCCGTCAGCCGACGTGCACCCGCAGCGTATGCCTCCCCGCGCGGCCGGCGGCGACGAGGACCTCACTCCCGCGAGGCGTCATGACTACGCGGTACCTCACCCGGGACCCGTCCATGGTCGCCGACGTGACGTGCTTTCCGGTCGGCAGGACGACGCCGAGCGTCAGTGCTGCCGCGACGCTCGAGGTGACGGAGGTTTCGAGCACTCCTGGGTGCCGGGACGCGTAAACGTCGATCGCCCTCGAGCCGAGTCGGATGTTGCTGCCGCGCACCTCGTGCTGACCGACGGGAACCTGCGGGACAACGGAGACTCGGCCGATGCCGAGATCGGGCGCCACGCCAAGCTCGTAATGGACGACGGGCCACAGCACACCGTAGGTGCCCCATGCCTGCAGTCCGCTCGATCGCTCGGTGAACAGCTTGGACATATTCGAGCCGAAGTCCGGTGACGGCGAGATCTCCGGCATCGCGCCTGGTGTCTCCCAGACGGACGGGTTCAGCTGCACCGTCGCGTTCGCATCGGCGTATCGACTCATCTGGTGCGGGCCCATGCGCCCGAGTGCCGCCTCGGCCACGGCGGCGATCGACGTGGTGAGCGTAAAGATCTCACGGTCGCTCGGGGCGGTGGACACCACCGAGTCGCAACTCGGCCCTGGGTTGCCCTTCGCGTCCGAGGTCGGGCCGGTGCCGGTGTGGTAGAGCCCGTACCGGCCCGTGTAACAAGCCAGTTCGTGCTGACGTACCGTCTGTCTCGCGTGGTCGCCCGACGCCAGCGGGCCGGCCCGCCTCTTGTTGATCCGCGGGAGCTCGGCCTCGACCGGAGTCAGCCCGATCCAGTAGCGCTGGAACAGCCTGTGGTTGCCAGGGTCCTTCAGCGAGTCGGCGTACGACGCGCTGCCATTGCCGTACCACCACTGCCTCTCGAACCGAGAGCGCAGCGCGACGGCCTTGGCTGTGGCCCACCTCAGGGTCGCGGTGTCGTGCCTGGATGCGGCCATGGTGGCGAGGTCGAGCAGCCCGCGGACGGCGTAGACGGTGTTGTCCAGCTTCTCCTCCCCCATGCCGGCGCGTTCGACGTTTCCAGCACCCTCCGGCCATCCGTCCGTGTCGGCGTCGAGGCGCCTGAAGACGTAGCGCATGTTGCGCACGGTGAAGCCGTACATCTCGTCGCGGAAGGCATTGTCGCCCGTCCAGCGCCACACGAGCGCCACCGCACTCGGGAACTTCACCGTCTCGTCGGTGTTGCCGGCGTCGCTGTTGGCGCCGAAGTACACCGAGCCGTCCGGTGTCGCCTCGTGGATGACCTTGCCGCTTCTCCGGTTCACGATGTCGCTGATCCTCATCAGCGTCCGCAGATGGTTCTCGATGGACGCGAACTGGCCGGTCGCCACGGCACCGAAGGCGGAGTACTCCCCGTCGGTGCCGAAGATCCACGGGTAGTCCGGCCAGCCGGCGCCGATCCACCGTGCCGTGGACAGCCCGCCCACGGGTGGGGGGTACTGGGTGCCGGCGTTGGTGACTCGCAGGCGCAGGTGGTCGGCTCGCTGCCGCGAATCGGCAAGGTTCTGCTTGCTCCACGTCACGCTCCTCGCGAGGAGCGGATCACCGGGCAGGGTGACCTGGCTGCGGGCTTCGACGACCCTGCGGCTGGCGATCTTGTCGCGCAGCAACGCGGCTGGGTGTGCGAGCGCCCGTGTCTGGCTCCGCCTGGCCTGGTTCAGGCCCTGGTCCGACCCGCCGACCGAGAACCACACCGTGCGTCTTCCTTGTGGGACCGACACCCGGTAGACCAGCTCTCCCCCGGTGCCTTTGCCGTAGGCGGTGTCGTCGCACCGCGGCGGCTGTGGCGGTGCACTTGGTCCGGACGCGGGACACACGACGTCACCGGACTGAGGCCCGCGGTAGTTCGACCCCAAACGACTTTCGCGCGGACTCATCGACGAGCCAACCACCGCAGCCCACGAATGGCGCGTCGAATTCTGGATGGGTGGGGTGCCGACGTCACGGAAGACGAGACTGCCGTTCTGGTACGAGCCTCTGTCCGGCAGGTTCGCCTGCAGCTGGTTGGGACTGGTCTCCCCCCACGGGTAGACCGACATCAGCTCGGAGTGGGCGTCCATGGTCAAGGTGACCGTGCGCGCTGAGGTCGAGCTCATGGTCAGGCCGATCAGCCCGGCTCGCAAGCCATCGGGCGCGAAATCAGTGCGGCTGATGTGCACGCCACCCGCCGATCCCAGGTCCATGCGGGTGTAGCCCCAGCCGCTTGAGTAGCGCTTCGATCTCAGCCAGCTGCCGTCCACCTTGAACCAGACACCGTCGAGGAGCTTGATCGGCATGCTCCAGAAGCCGCCCATCTCACCGCGGGTGTGGAATCCCTCAGCCGGGTAGCTGGCATCTTCGGCGCCGGCCTCATAGAACCGGGTGCCGATGACGAAGGAGCGCCGTTGGGCCAGCCGTTGGCTCGCGCTCACCTCGGGCGAACGCGGCAGCGCGCGCTCGGAGGAGGGTGGCCGCATTCGCGCGGCAGCGGCTCCGGAGACCAGACCGGGTGCGGTCACCGCGACCGGAATGCTGGTCAGCGCGGCGACAAAGCACGCGAGACTACGTCGACGGCTCACGGATGTACCTCCGGGTCTGAGGTCAGGGAGGTGTGCTGTGGTGCGAGGCGATTGTGCCTCCGTGGGGCGCCTCGGCGCAATGCCACGCTGATCTCGGCGGAGGTGGGCAAACCAGCTGAGCCGTGGCGCCGATCCTGACCCACTGACCTGGTCAAGCCTCGTGTTCCGGTATCTGCCCCCGCTGTTTCCCGTCGCGGTCTCCAGCAGGCGTTCCCGCCGCCCAGCTTCTGGCCCCATCGGTCGCTGGTCGCGCACACACACCCGCTGCCGTCCCGACCCATGAGCACCACGAGCTCGCCAGCCGGAGTGCCTTTCCTGGAGAGCGATCTCTCAGCGCGCGCGAAGCAGCAAACGCGTCCAGGCGTCGATGAGCCAGTCACTGAACTGGTCGGGGGTCCAGCCCCTTTCACGCACGAGCAGGTCCCAGTACTCGGCGGCGTTCATGCTCCAGATGATGTCGGCGACCTGGTCGTCGGTCAGGTCGTCGCGAAGCTCATTTGTGCCGCGCAGGTCGGCAGCGAAGGCGCGCATGTTTGTTGCCCGCCGCTGCGCGATCTCGCGCCACAGCGTGGCACAGTCCGTGTCGGTGGCGGCAGCGTCGCGCAAAGCGAGGAACACCGGGGCCATCCGCTGCTGGATCGCGGTGATGGCCTGGGCATAGATGGTGATCTTCTCGTTCGCGCTGTCGGCGGCGCCGATTTGGGTCACGTAATCGCGCTGCTCCGCGGCGACGGCCTGCTCAGTCCCGGAGATCGCGGTCTCGACGAGCTCGCGCAGCAGGGCCGGCTTGCGGCCGACCGTCGCGTAGATCGTGTCCACGGAGACCCGGGCGCGGGCGGCGATGTCGGAGATGGTGGTCGCGCTGTATCCGTTACTGACGAACAGCTCTCGAGCTGCAAGCAGCACCACACGCCGGGTCCCAGCGGCCTGCTCGAGGCGGCGCGGCGAGTGATAGGTGCGCTTGCCCGACAGGGGTGCCTTGACCTTCTCACTCATCGGTCGTACGGTCTCCTTATTGATCCGAAACAGAGTCGGACAAATATAGCAGGAGGCTCCTCTCATGGTCTACGCCTATATCCAGGACG
The DNA here is from genome assembly GCA_030947625.1 of Actinomycetota bacterium. Taxonomy (GTDB): domain Bacteria; phylum Actinomycetota; class Actinomycetes; order Propionibacteriales; family Nocardioidaceae; genus Marmoricola. The sequence continues at coordinate 3,627 of JALZBH010000081.1, read as the reverse complement.
TCCCCATCGGGGAAGATCTCTACCGCCAAGTCATCGACCATATCGGCCCCGAACCGCTGGCCGGGTCGCTGTTGCATCTGTGTGTCCGCCAGCCCGAAGGTCGGCTGCGCTACATCGATGTCTGGGAGTCCGAACAAGCCTGCGCCCGGGCCTTCGAAGAGCGGATCCATCCCGCGGTCGATGCTGCGTTCGGCGGCAACCGACCCGCGAGCGAACCCGAGGTGCATCGCCTCGACGTGCTGCACGCGGGCGGTGGCCTGCTCGAGCCGACCTGGTCATGAGCTTGGCCAAGCCGGATTGCTGCCGAGGCGACCCGGGACCGCGCGGCACTCGGGTGCCCCAGATCCCGCCGCCCCTGCCTTCGCTGTCGGGACGCTGCTCCGCGGGCGATCAGGCGTTCGAACTCTCCCGGCCCCCCATGCAGACGTCATCTACTTCTCCAAGGGAGACGCGCTGGTCGTGATCGGGTTGACGACGCCCACCTCACCCCCAAGGGTGGAGCGCTCGCCCTGGCCAAGATCGCCGTCGGCCGGCTCTGAGCACCACCCCGTGGAGATCAACCCGGCGCGGTGCCCCGTAGGCGTTCGCGTAGCCCAGCCGCCATGCCGCCGATGGTGAGCAGGTCGACAAGGTCGCCGGCCGTCTCGGCTAGCCGTTGGTGGCGGACTGGACCGAGCCGAAGCCGCAGATGGATCCGGGTCCGGACGCTGGACTCCCCCACCGACCCCGCCGCCTCTGGAGCAAGCGTGATGGACCAGCTGACATTCGTACGTCCGCGCCGAGATCGGTAGACCAGCGTGGTCGGTGGGCTCAGTGCGGCCACCTCGAACGTCGCCTCCTTGCCGCCGTAGTCGGGGATGACATCCCCGACCTGGAGATGCTGGAACGCCGGCATCACGACCCGAGCCGCCTGGCGCGACGGGGGCAGGAACCGCTCGAGCGAACGGGGTAGGTACCAGCCTGCCCGCCCCTTCCCGAGCTGGACCAGCCAGGGCCACGCCTCTGCCGGTGTCGAGTCCACCGTGAAGGCGCGGTCCATGACGACGTCGGCGCCGGCGACGATGTCGTCGCCGGCACGGGGCGCGGCGACCTCATTGGGTTGCGGGTTCACGGCAGTGAAGGCACTCATCACGTCCCCATCATCGTCCCAGTGCTCGAAGCGAGACGCTGAGCGACGGGGTTGACGCACGGACATAGTGTTCGAGCCATGGAATACCGCAGCCTCGGTCGCACTGGAATGCAGGTAAGCCCGCTCTGCCTCGGAGCAATGATGTTCGGCGCATGGGGTGAGAAGGACCACGACGTATCCGTCGGTATCATTCATCGCGCGCTGGATGCCGGCATCAACTTCATCGACACAGCCGACGTCTACTCCCAGGGCGAGTCCGAGACCATCGTGGGCAAGGCACTCGCCGGTGGCCGGCGGGACAACGTCATCCTGGCGACGAAGTTCCACGGCCCGATGGACGTTGCCCTGGGTCGCTCTGAGGGGGAGCCCAACAGCAGGGGGAACTCGCGCCGATGGATCGTGGCCGAAGTCGAGCAGAGCCTGAAGCGCCTCCAGACCGACTGGATCGACCTGTACCAGGTGCATCGCCCCGAGGCGGACACCGACATCGAGGAGACCTTGTCTGCGCTGACCGATTTGCAGCGGCAGGGCAAGATCCGGGCTTTCGGGTCCTCGACCTTCCCCGCTCACGAGGTGGTGCAGGCACAGTGGACGTCGGAGTCGCGGGGGCTGGGCCGGTTCGTGACCGAACAGCCGCCGTACTCGGTCCTGGTCCGGGGCATCGAGGCCGACCTGCTGCCGGTGGCGCAGCAGTTCGGCATGGGTGTGCTGCCGTGGAGCCCGCTGGCCGGTGGGTGGCTCTCCGGAAAGTATCGCAAGGGCACGGACGTGCCGCAGTCCCATCGAGCTGATCGGATGCCCGACCGGTATGACCTCTCCAATCCGGAGAACCAGGCCAAGCTCGATGCCGCTGACGCGCTCGCCGAGCTCGCCGAGGAGTCGGGCATGTCCCTGGTGCACCTGGCTCTGGCGTTCCTGCTCGCTCACCCCGCGGTGACGGCACCGATCATCGGTCCGCGCACGATGGAGCACCTGGAGTCCCAGCTCGGCGCCGCCGAGATCACGCTGCCGGTGGACGTCTTGGACCAGATCGACGAGATCGTGCCCCCGGGCGTCACGTTGTCGCGGTTCGACGAGGGCTACGAGCAGCCCTCACTGTCCGACCCGTTCCTGCGGCGGCGGCGAACAGCATGAACGAACCCTCCGCTCAGGCGTCGGTGTTCCACGAGCTGACCGAACCCGAGTGCCAGGACCTGTTGAGATCCAAGCAAGTGGGTCGATTGGGTTTCACCACCCCTGAAGGGCCCCAGATCATCCCGGTCAACTACGTGTACGACGACGACGCGATCACGTTTCGTACGGCGGCGTACAACAACATTGCTCTTCATGTCCCCGGACAACGGGTCGCCTTCGAGGTCGATGAGGTGGATGACTTTTTGCGCGCAGGATGGAGCGTCCTGGGCGTCGGCAAGGCCGAGCATGCCGAGAGCCCCCACGAGTCGGTAGAGCCCTGGGCGCCGGGGGTCCGAGTGCTGCACATCCGCATCTCTTCGGTCAAGCTGACGGGACGCCGGGTGCAGTCCTGAGCCGCTCATCGCCGGGCGCCGGATAGTCACCCAGGAGCCTGATCCCGCTGAGGATGGATGATGAAGCCGGCCACCCCGCCCGCGAGCAGAACGAATCCGATCACCAGCCACAGCCAGGGGTTGGACTCGTCGGCGCAGGACTCGCCGGTGGCGGTCGTGGTGCATACAGTTCCCGGGCCGCCCCGGTTCAACAGCGCCAGGTAGAACATCGGAAAGCCAAGTCCGGCGACCAGGCCGAAAAGGGTTGCCCGAGGCGGTTGCTTCTTAGCGAGCAGCAGGGATCCGACCACGGCCAGGAGCAGCAGCGGCAGGCCAATCGTCAAGATCGCCAACAGCCCGACGCCGTACAGGGCTCCGAGCAGCAACCAGGCGCCGAACCACAGCGCTGTTCCGCGGCTCGACGTCCCGGTTGAGGGCGACTGGTCAGCGCCCGTGGAGCATCCTCCACATGGGTACCACGCCTCCGGCGGTGTCACCGGCGTGGCCCAGATGGCCGAGACGCCAGTTGTCCTCGATCGTGGTCAGCAATGAGTAGTGGTTGTACGCCGTGTGGTCGACATAGCCCCGCGGACCCGATGCGGAGACCACGATCGCCGGGACCAGGCCCCCGCCGTACGTCCCGCCTGGCCAGGACGCGCTGACCCGCGGGTCGGCGGCCCCGACGTACGGCGAGTCGCAGCATCCCGCGGACGTCTCCCAGCCGCCAGTCTGCGCGTTGCCCGTGAAGTCGTTCTCATCGGTCACGATCACGATCGCCGACCGCTTCGTCCAGGCGCGGGAGCTCATGATCGTCGAGACAGCTCCCTTGACGAACGTGTCGGCCTTGGCCTTGAGCGCGGCGTCGTCGGCGTCATCCTTGGCGCTTCCGTACGGGCACGGCGTCTCCGGGTGCCCGGGAACCGCGCTGTAGACGCCGCCGTGCATGTCGTTGCACTGGTTCGGGCTGATCCACACGAACTGCGGAGCGTGCCG
>JALZBH010000205.1 GCA_030947625.1 Actinomycetota bacterium | reverse complement strand
CCATCGCATAGCAGCCCTGCGGTCGGCCGGCCCCGCGGTACGGCGTGACCATCACGGTGTTGGTGTAGAGGGACTCGAACACCACCCGGTAGGCGGCTGGCTTGTACGGCCCGAGCAGCTGGGTCGAGGTGATGATCGGCACGATCAGCCCGTACGGCGAGTAGGCGCCGTGGTCGTGCCAGAACTCCACATCCAGGCCGAGCAGCCGGCCGTCGTCGTCGAAACCGACCTCGATGTGGTGCACCTGGCCCCGCTCGTGCGCGGAGGAGATGAAGTGCTCGCGCCGGTCCTCGGTGAACTTGACGGGCCGGCCGAGCGCCCGGGCCGCCAGCGGCACCAGCACCTCCTCGGGCCAGGGATGGTTGATCTTGACCCCGAAGCCGCCGCCGACGTCGGGGGTGATCACGTCGACCTGACCGAGGTCCAGACCCATCTTCACTGCCACGGCCGCCCGCACGCCGGTGGAGGTCTGAGTGGAGGTCCACACCTGGAGCCGATTCTGGTCGGCGTCCCAACGAGCCACCGTGCCGCGGCCCTCCATCGGCGTCGACGCGCTCCTCTCGATGCTCAGGTCCAGCGTCAGCCGGTGGGGCGCAGCCGCGACCGCGGCCGGCGCGTCACCGACCTGCTGCTCCAGCCGGGCGCCGACGTTGCCCGGGACGTCCTCGTGGACCAGGTGCTCGGCCCGGCGGGCGGCCCCGATGCCGACGACCGGAGGGAGAGCCTGGTAGCTGACCCGGATCCTGCCGACCGCATCCTCGGCGACGTACCGGTCACGGGCGACCACGAACGCAACCGCCTCACCGACGTAGTTCACCTCGTCCTTGGCCAGGGCGTACTGCGTGCGGCCGTGGGTCAGCGCGGGATGCGGAATGAGCAGAGGCAGCGGGTCGGCCATCGGACCGGTGAGGTCGTCGTAGGTGTAGACCGCGTGCACGCCGTCGACGTCCAGCACGTCGCCGACGTCGATGTCGGTGATCTTGGCATGCGCATGCGGCGAGCGGAGTACGGCGGCGTGCAACATCGTCTCGCCCAGCTCGACGCCGACGTCGTCGACGTAGCGGCCCTTGCCGCGCAGGAAACGCTGGTCCTCGACCCGCGGCACCCTGGTGCCGAACAGCTTGGTCGTCACGACCCACCACTCTCCGCCTGCTCGGGCCCGGTGGAGGCCAGCTGGGCGGCGCGCTGCACCGCGCCGATGATGTTCTGGTAGCCGGTGCAGCGGCATAGGTTGCCGGCGATCATCTCCCGCGCCTCCTCCCGCGAGGGATCCGGGTTCTCGCGGATGCCGGCGGTGATCGTGGTAAGGAAGCCCGGCGTACAGAAGCCGCACTGCAGGCCGTGGCGGTCCGCGAACGCCTGTTGCACCGGCCCCAGGGAGCCGTCGGGCTCGGTCAGCCCCTCGACCGTGGTGATCTCCATGCCAACAGCCGACACCGCAAAGATCAGGCACGAACGCGCGGGACGGCCGTCGAGGAGCACCGTGCAAGCTCCGCAGACGCCGTGCTCGCAGCCGACGTGGGTGCCGGTCAGCCCCAGATCGTGGCGAATGGCGTCGGAGAGCAGCCGCCGGGCAGGTACGGCGAGCTCGTACGCCGAGCCGTTGACCTGCAGCCGTACCTCGTGCCGCTCCTCGCTCATCTCTGCCCCCCGGCTTCGTGGTCCATGTCGGACTCCTCGAGTGTGCCCCGTTCCCCCGCATCGGCGTACGCCGCCCGGAGGGCCCGCGCGGTCAGCACCCGGACCAGCTGTGAGCGATACGCCGCGCTGGCATGCAGGTCGCCGGCCGGATCGAGCCCGGACAGCGCGTGCTCGCCGGCCCTGGCGAGCTTGTCCTCGGAGGCCTCACCCTCGAGCGCGTCCGTCAGGTCGAGCACGGTCGGGACGTCGGCCACGGACAGGTAGGCCGCCTTCGCAGAGACGACCCGGTCGTCCTTCCGCGCGACGATCGCGGCCACCCCGCACATGGCGTAGTCGCCGTGCCTGCGGGCGATCTCGCAGAACGCCACCCCGGAACCGGCGGCCAGGGCGGGGAAGAACGCCTCGAGGGCGATCTCGTCGTGGCGCACCGTGGTCTCCAACACCCCGGAGAACAGCTCGGCGGCCGGGATCGTCCTTCGTCCGGTCGCGGAGGCGACCTCCAACGACCCGTCGAGCAGCGCCAGCACCGCCGGCATCTCGGCGGCTGCGTCGCCATGCACCAAGGAGCCGACGGTGGTGCCGCGGTTGCGGATCGTGGGATGAGCGACGTTGGCAAGAGCGAGCGCGACCAGAGGCTGCACTCGTCGTACGTCGGGATCAGCGAGCACGTCGGCGTGACGTGCCAGCGCCCCGACCCGGACGCCGTCCTCGTCGACCTGCACCCGGTCAAGGTCGGGGAGGCCGTTGATGTCCACGAGCATGGCCGGGGCGGCCAGCCGCATGGACAACAGCGGCACCAGGCTCTGGCCGCCCGCAAGCACCTTCGCCTCCGGCTCACCGGCGAGCGCCTCCAGCGCTTCTTGGAGGGTGGCCGGCCTTACGAAGGTGAACGGTGCCGGCTTCAAAGGACCTTCGTCACCCGGCCGCTGTCCATCTCGGCCTGGCGGCCCTTGACGAGGTGGAAGTAGACGATCACCAGGATCGTGCCGAGGGCGATGCCGCCGAGCTGGAAGTTGTGGGTGATCTGCAAGGTGACGCCGCCGATGCCGGCGATCAGGCCGGCGGCGAGGCCGACCATGTTCACGGGGTTGCCGAAGTCCACCTGGTTCTCCACCCAGATCTTCGCGCCGACCAGCCCGATCATGCCGTAGAGCACTACGGTGATCCCGCCGAGTACGCCGCCGGGGGTGGCGCTCACGACCTGGCCGAACTTCGGGCACAGGCCGAGCAGGATGGCCACGCCGGCAGCAACGTAGTAGGCGGCTGTTGAGTACACCCGGGTCGCTCCCATGACGCCGATGTTCTCGGCGTACGTCGTGGTCGGTGAGCCGCCGAACGCACTGGCCAGCACGGTCGCGGCACCGTCGGCGCCGATCGCCCGGCCCATGTACGGGTCGAGGTTGTCACCGGTCATCTCGGCAACCGCCTTGACGTGACCGGTGTTCTCCGCGATCAGCGCGATCACACCAGGCAGGACCAGCAAGATGAAGGTCAGCGACAGGTGCGGCCCGTGCACTACCGAAACCCCGTCGGAGAGCTTGCCGCTGGGGAAGCCGATCCAGTTCGCCGCGTGGACACCGGCCCAGCTGACCCGGTCGTGGTCGATCTGCTTGCCGTTGCTGGCCCCGGTGATCGAGTGGATCTTGCCGAACAGGCCATCGGCGATCCAGGACAGGAGGTAGCCGAAGATCAGCGCCAGGAACACCGCGATCCGTGAGAAGAACCCGGGCAGCAGCACGGCTGCAAGGACCATGAATGTGGCGGTCAGCAGGGCGATCCACTGGTCCTGGGGCCAGTAGATGCCGGCCACCACCGGCGCCAGGTTGAAGCCGATCAGCATCACCACGGCGCCGGTGACGGCGGGGGGGAGGATCTTGTGGATCACGGTGGAGCCGGCAAAGTGGACCAGGACACCAAGGAGCGCCAGCACGATGCCGGCCACCATGATCGCGCCGGTGACGTCGGCCGAGTCGCCTCCCTGGGCGCGGATAGCGGCGACGCTGGCGACGAACGACGCGCTGGTGCCCAGGTAGCTGGGCACCCTGTTCTGGACGACCAGCAGGAACAAGATCGTGCAGATCCCGGAGAAGAAGATCGCCAGGTTCGGGTCGAGCCCCATCACCAGCGGGAAGACGAACGTGGCCCCGAACATCGCCACGACATGTTGGGCACCGAGACCGGCCGTGCGACCCCAGCTCAGCCGTTGGCCGGGTCCGACGGACTCTCCGGGCGGGGGGGTCTTGCCGTCGTG
>JALZBH010000080.1 GCA_030947625.1 Actinomycetota bacterium | reverse complement strand
GATCGGCACGGCGGCCGAGCTCACCAACATTGGCATCCTGCTGGCGTTCGTGGTTGTCTGTGCGGCGGTCATCGTGCTGCGCTACCGCTCACCTGACCTCCCCCGCACCTTCCGGGTGCCGTTCATGCCCGTCGTCCCGTTGCTCGGCATCGGGTTTTCGCTGTGGCTGACCAGCCAGCTGATGTGGCAGACGTGGGTCCGGTTCGCGGTCTGGTTCCTGATCGGTGCCGTCCTCTACGCCACCTACGGGTACCGCCACAGCAAGCTGGGCCGCGGCCAAGCCGTTACTGGCGACCCGGAGAACGAGCTCAAGAGCTGACCCCGCAGCACCGGCGTTCATGTCGGCGGCTCGCGCCCTCACGGATCTGCTTGATCGGTGACCTGGCCCGGTCCGCTCGGGGATGACTTCGCCGTCGGTGCTGGCCGCCCCGATAGCCGATCCCTTTCGGAGACGAGCCAGATGAACTGCTGGCCACCGAAACTCGTCGGCGTGCGCAGCTACTCGCAGATGGGTGCCGCCCAGCCGGGACGCATTATGAGGCAGAACGGGTGTCCGGCCGGGTCGGCGAAAACATCCTGACCGTCGAGTCTCATAGCGCCCAGAGCAAGGACGTGAGGCGTCGCGTTGGCGACGTTCTCGACCATGATGTCGAGGTGCATCTGCTGCGGGACGTCAGTGCTTGGCCACGTCGGTGGACGATGGTCAGGGGCGAGTTGGAATGCGAGCCCGGATGTCGTGTCGTTTCCGGCTACGACGACGAAGTCGTCGCTGTCGTAGGTGATTGGCTGGCTCAGCAGCTCGGAGTAGAACCGTGCGAGCGTTTTCGGATCGGGGCAGTCGAGGATGAGGTGGTGTAGTCGTCCGCGCACGTGTTGATGGTCTCACCAACGACGAACTGCCGCACTGACCCGACATTTCTCCGGTCGAGGATCGTCATACGGAACGGTCGTGGGGCGGCTCCTCGTCGCTGGTGGTGAGCAGATCGTCTAGCGGCGTCCACTGGGTGCGCTTGTTCCATTTCTGCGGATGCGGATGCGGGTGCCGGTTTGAGGTAGTTGATTGTCCTGTCGAATCCGGTGCCTCGGCGGGTGAGGGCTTGGACGATGCGGCCCAGGCCGACCGGGCAGACCAGGCCGAGTCGGCTGCCGGTCAGGTCCACGCCGAGCATGAATGTCGGTGCCCCAAGAGATTTGTGCGCGTTTGGAGCAGCGCTTTCGCGCAGGAGGGGTCCGGTCGTTGGCGTTCTTCAACGACAAACTTCCACGCGTCCTTGCATCACGTTGATCGACGACACAGATCCGACCGGTCGCGCAGCAGCACGGTCGAGACGACCAGTCCGATGAGCGACAACAGCAACACGAACGAGCCTGCCAGCGGGATGGCGCTCGGCTCGTCGGCCAGTGAGCGCAGGTAGAGCACGGAACCGACAAGCCCCACAGCCGACCCAGCCGCCACCCCACCCAGGGCGGCCGACCCGGATCGACCGAAGATCCAACCGAGTGAGCAGACGAGTACGCCGAGCGATGCCGTCACCATTACGATGAGCGGGGCGATCTTGAACTCGGAGGGAACGGCCAGCTCGCCCACGAAACTTAACAACGCGACGGCCACCGTGACCCGCACCTTGGCGGCATCGAACCTACTGACTCTGCTGTCCATGCCTCCAGTATGGACAACGTGCCCTTCACTGGTCATGAGTCCGAATACTCAGTTGACGCGACTCACCGTGTCCACACCGAGTCCAAAGGCCGCGCAGCCGGCCGGTCCCGCACCCAGCGGCGACGCCCACCTCGGGCCGTTGTCATACTCGGTTCCCGAAGGGGGGCAACGATAACGAGCCGCACTTGGCCACCGGAGCGCCGGTGCACGATCGCCTGTGGACGGGCTTGGCCGAAGCCGCGGGACCACCTGCACTTGAGGACATGGACGAAACTCCAGAGTCGCTCAGCGCGAACCACTGCCATTGGCATGCACGCTGGGGCCGCAGGACGGTCCGGCACGTCTGCTCCGCCAAAGGGGTTCATCGCCTTCCAGCACGCCAACGACTTCCGACCTCCGCAGCGGCCCGGGAAGGACTACCGATACGAATGCATCTTGACGTCCTCGTCGACGAGCTTGCGGCGACCGGAACACGGGTCCTCGCCGCGGGGACCGCACTTCTGGCTTCCAGCCCAACTCCGATCACTGCTTCGTGTACGCCATCCTGCAGGCCACCGATTCTGTCTGTCGACCTGCGACGGCAGGGAATGGGCGACCACAACATCGGTTGAGCCCCGCAGGCAAGCGCGCTCTGTCATCGGCATGTCCGTGCGTCGCAGCGTTCCCCTGACGGTCTGGCGGTGTCCGGTCGGGGATCCATTACCGGGTTTCGAGGACTCGCTTGAGTGCCGCAAGGTCTGTTGCGACCGCGTCCGCGTCGCGGGCGAAGGCATCGTCAGTCATGTCGGGTTGTCGGCGAAGGGTGAACACCACTTCGCTCGCCGTTCCATCGGCGATGACGCGCATCGGGTTGTAGACACTCTCGCCCGACGGCAGGGTCACATCGTGGTCGAGTACGCCGTACTCATTGCGCGGAACGAACGCGAATGCGACGCGTCCCATCGGAGACTCCGAAATCCATCGTCCGTCGACCAGTTCGACGGACGATCCCAGCCCTGATGCCCACGCCGGAAGGTTCGTCGGGTCGGACGCGTACTGGTAAACCTCATCCGCGGGTCGATCGATCCGCGCGCTGATGTGTCGCGAGTCTGATGTCATATGGTCACCATGCCAGGCGCGTCGGGATGCCGGTCGTCGTGTTTTGTTCAGGTGCCGCGTCGAGTACGAGGTACTTCTCGAAAGAGAAATCCGGTACCCATCAGACACACTTGCGCAGGATCCACGCCACGGCGCCCGTCGTAGAACTCCGGGCGGCACCGTGCCATGCGCAACTCGGTGACGACCAAGCCAGCGTCCTGCGCGCGGCGGATTCATGCTGCAGGTCGCGTCCCTTCCGCTCTTCAGGGATCGGACCGCGCCCGCCCGCCCCGATAGCCGATCGGCTTATGGGCGTGCGGGGGGCTTCAGGTCTTGAGCGAGAACCCGATGGTTGCCCTGACGATCGACACTGAAGTGCACCCGCCCAAGATCTTGCTCATCCGGTGTCGGGCCGAGCTGGACTTCGTCGATGGCATCCCGGACGAGTGTCTCCAGCGGCACCTACGAGATGACACCCGAGCAACGGGTCGAGTGGGAGGCGGAGGTGCGTTCGCTCTACCACGACGGCATGGTCAGGATCGTCGTGACCCCGAACTGGGCGAAGCTGATCGACTTCGAGACGACTCTGCCGAGCGCGGTCGAGGGACTGGTCCGGCAGCGGGAGGAGCGTCAGCGCGCCTGAGCACCGCGCGGTCGCTCACATGGGGTGGATCACCATCGCCTCAACCCCACCGCGGTACGCCGAGTCTGTGAAGTCCGCCTGGAAAGATCCAGGTGGGATGTCGAGAACCGGCGCCCGGCGCCGTGGGTGGCATCTGCTCGGCTGCGGGGTGAGCTCGAGCAGACTCGCCAAGTGCCGAGCCGACCGGGTGGCCGAGGCGAGACCGCTTGACCGCGGCGTGTGGGCAGGTGAGCATCGGCTGGTGCTGCCTGATCCGTTCCGCCTCGCCGGTCGCGTCGCATTTGTCACTGGTGCGGGCGCCCCCGACGGCATTGGCCTGTCGGCGGCCCGTCTGCTGGGCACTCTCGGTGCCCGGGTCGCGGTGGCGGCGACCACGAACCGTGTGGTGGAACGCGCCGCTGAGCTGGAAGCAGCCGGTATCGCCTCAGTCGGTGTGGTGGCTGACCTCACCCAGGAGGACCAGGTGCTGCATGCGCTGTCTACGGTCGAGCGCGCGCTCGGCCGACCCACGATCCTGGTGAATAGCGCGGGGATGACGAGCCTGAGCGTCCCCGCAATGGAGGTGGCGTCCTCCGGTGGCGCGGAGTCCGGGACTGCGACCGGGATGAGTTACGCCCAATGGCGCCGGTCGCTCGCCCGCAACCTCGACACGGCGTTCCTCATGACGCGGGCGGTCCTTCCCGGGATGCAGCACCAGGGCTGGGGCCGAGTCGTGATGGTCGCCTCGGTGACCGGGCCGGTAATGGCGATGCGGGGCGAGGCGGCCTACGCGACAGCCAAGGCCGGCATGTTGGGCCTGGCACGCTCCGTCGCCGTGGACTATGCCCGGGACGGCGTCACCGCCAATGCAGTGGCGCCCGGCTGGGTCCGCACCGGCAGCCAGACCGCCGACGAGGCGATCCAAGCGCGGCACACCCCGGTCGGGAGAGGTGCCACGCCGGACGAGGTCGCGGCGGCCATCGCCTTCTTGTGCAGCCCTGGCGCCTCCTTCGTCACCGGTCAGTGTCTCGTCGTTGACGGCGGCAACAGCATCGCTGAAGAGCGCAGTTGATTCGGACTTCCACCGCCCCTTCGCACTGCGGTGCGCAGCCGAAGGCTGCCGGTTCCTTTGATGTCACCACGTGCGGAGGCAGCCCCTGCACTCTGGGTGGAGTGACAGGCGGGCTACCGCGAGCCTGGCGTCCTTCATCGACGACATCGCCCCGTCGTTGACGAGGCGAGTCCCGTCCCCAGGATGAGGAACGGCCTCCCCATCGAACGAGCACGCCTTCGGTGAGCTCGCATCTGGACACCAAGGCGATGGAACCCCGCTGCCTGACCTCCCGAATAGGGTGCCGATCATGGACGTCATTCGAAGCATCGGGCTATTCGTGCTCGCAGCCGGCGCCGAGATCGGTGGCGCCTGGCTGGTCTGGCAAGGCGTCCGCGAACAGCGCGGTGTGGCCTGGATCGGCGCGGGCATCATCGCCCTCGGACTCTACGGATTCGTCGCGACCCTGCAATCCGACCCTAACTTCGGGCGCATCCTCGCCGCCTACGGGGGAGTCTTCGTGGTCGGCTCACTGGCCTGGGGCATGGCCATCGACGGATTCAAACCCGACCGCTACGACATCACCGGCGCGATCATCTGCTTGGTCGGCGTCGCGATCATCATGTACGCCCCGCGTTCAGCGGCCTAGCTCTTCGCTCGGATCTGCCACCATTGGGTGCGCATCAGGAGCCCGTCTCGTACGTGTCCGGCATGCCAGCGGCATCCGTACCGGCGGCATCCGCCACGCGAGGCGGCGACAGACCCGATTGCGAGACGCAGCACGATCGCGGCCAGGAGTGCGGCGATGAGGGTGCCGTCGAGCACGCGACCTTCACGTGCTCGTCGCGGATGCTCTGCGGGCCATAGGCGAGTTCTCCGAGGCAGGGAGACGGCAGCAGAGGAAGGCGCAACTTTGCGCCACCGAGACCGGCGAGCCCCCGAGCCCCCGGAGCAGTCCGACGGCTGCGCCACCTCCGGACACCCGCAGTCAGCCACCGACCGGCAGCACCCGCAGTGAGGTCCGCGGTCGAAGTCACGAGACGAACGGAAACGGCACAGACTGCGCCACGTTTCCGGCGCGACACGCGTGTTCGTGGTACCAGCTTGCCTGCACCAAGCCGTCCACCAAGCAGGGCGCGCTGACCCCGAACATCAACTCGGCGCCGGAACTCACTTGGGCTACTGAGCGACCTACGCCCCCGCGAGCATCCGGTGGAACCATGGCTTTCGGGCCACTGGCCCATCGTCAGCTGAGAGGCGCAACCTCCGCGATGCGTGCACGTGGGCTGCCCACGAGAGCGGGTGAGTTGGCCGGCGTCGACCATACCTGGGTCTCGAGGAACTGCTGAAAGCGTTGCGCCGCCTCGATAGTGACGAACTCGAGGTCGATGAGCACGTAGTGCGGATCGTCGATCGGTTGCATTATCCGCTCGTGAAGCACGCCGCCCTCCTTGCGGCGCGCCGCGAACCGCACGAACGCGTCGTGCCAGGTGTCGAAATCGCTGATGGAATGCTCGATGAGCAGTGTGGGCATGGCCCCTCCCGGTTTGAGTTGAGCTAATTGTTCTCGACGCTAGGCGGGACGGAGGGCGGCCACCATCCCAGCAATCTGGGGGCCCCTCCGGCGTACGCTCGCTGCGTGACAGGTCGCGTCAGGGCTGAACGCCTCACAGCGGCCGTCGAGCACATCGCCGTTGCCGGCGCCGACGATCGGGCCTTGCGTGCGAAGATCCTGGACGTCACCCGGCGTTTCGTGTCCTTCGATGCCTACGCCTTCTTGCTCACCGATCCCGCCACCACAGTTGGGTGCTCGCCTCTGGCCGAGGCCCCGAACCTCGCCACACTGCCGGACCTGATCCGGCTGAAGTACCTGACTTCCGTGAACAGGTGGACCGGGCTTCCCCCGAGCGGCTGCGCGACTCTGCAACAAGCAACGGGCGGGCGGCCGCAGCAGAGCCTCTTGTGGCGCGAGCACTTGGACGACCTCGGCATTCTCGATGTGCTCTCCGTGGTCTTCAAGGACCGCTTCGGTTGGTGGGGGTTCTTGGACCTGTGGCGCCGCAAGAGCCGGTTTGCCGACGACGAAGTTGCTGCCCTGGCCGGTGCACGACCGGCGATCACCTCTCGGTTGCGTGACGTGCAGGCTGCCGGGTTCACCGTGGCCGGGGTTGTCCCGGGGTACAGAGGCCCAGGTGCGCTGGTTCTCACTCCCGCTCTCACGGTTCGTGCGCAGACCCCCCAGACCCAGGACTGGCTGGCCGAGCTCGTCCCGCCCCAGTACGGACGCGGTCCAGTACCCGCCAGCGCGTACAACGTGGCGGCCCAGCTTCTCGCTAGCGAAGCAGGCGTCGATGCCCATCCGGCGCAGGCGCGCGTCCACCTCGGCGTCGGCACCTGGCTGACCCTGCGGGCAGACCGTGTCGCCGGCAATCAGCCGGTCGCGGACCGGGACATTGTCGTGACCATGGAAGCAAGTTCGCCGACCGAACGCCGTGACATCTTCTCCCGTTCCCATGGGCTGACGGGCCGAGAGGCCGAGCTCCTGCGCCACCTCGCCGCGGGAGTCGACACCCGCACAGCGGCGAGGTTGATGTCGATCAGCGAGCACACCGTCCAGGATCATCTGAAGTCGGCGTTCACCAAGACCTCCACATCGAGTCGTCCCGAGCTGCTCGCGAAGTCCGTGGGTCAGTGAGGGCGTGGTCAAACCCTTGGGTGGAGGGGGATCCGGATCGGTACCAGTACCCGCGGTCGACGAGTCAGTGCGATCTCGTGCCGAGTCTGTTCGACTCGAAATGCTTGGTGGGAGAGCGGGAGACCTGTGGGGCGCCGTTCTGCCCCTTGTAGTCCGGTACTTAGGTGGCCTACATTGCGAAGGCGATTCGCCGCCCGCCTCGGTGTTCGGGTCGGTTCGGGTGTCCGAAAAGGAAGTCCCTGATGCGTCCTTCGCGTTCCTCGCGCCCCCAGCTGCTTACTGCCTTGGCCGTCGCCGTGTCCCTGCTCGGCCTAGTCGGCCTGCCGGCGTCCGCCTCGACGCCCGCCGGAGATGTTCGCCTGACGAACGACAACGGCGCCAACGGCGGCTACGTCTCGAACTACAACGCCAACAACCCGGGTGCGCCCGTGGCGAAGGACAAGACGTTGGCCGAGTGCTCGAGGTCTCGCGGCCGACAGAACGAGCCATCCGTGGCGATCGACCCGCGGAACACCGAGGTCATGGTCGGCAGCTCCAACGACTACTGCGGCGTGTACAACAACGGCGTGGACGCTGACGGCGCGCCGATTCCCGCCGGCCCGGTCTGGTTGGGCTACTACCGGTCGCAGGACGGGGGCTCGACGTTCCAGTCCTCCCTCGTGCCTGGCTACCCCGGGGACAACACCCCGTATGCCGCTCGCGCCCAGATCCGTACGGCCAGCTCGGGTGACCCGGTCTTGGCCTGGGACAACCAGGGGCGGTTGTTCGCCGGCTCGGAGAGCTCGGGGGACCCGGCCGGCTCACCGAAGGGCTTCGGCGACGTATATGTGGCCACCTATGTCAACCCGAGTGGGCCGAGCGGTGCGGTGGCCAACGACGGCAAGGAGTTCGCCCGCTCGGTGATTGTGGCCAAGGGCTCCTCGGCGCCCAACTCCGGCAAGTTCAACGACAAGACCGCGATCGAGGTCGACCGCACGCAGTCCGCGTGCAGCGGGAACGTCTACTTCGCCTACTCCCGGTTCACCGGCAAAGGTGGGGTCGCGATCTACCTGTCGCGCTCGACGGACCATGGTGCGACGTTCTCCGCACCGAAGAAGGTCAGCGCCGGAGTTCACGACGTCCAGTTCCCTGACATCTCGGTGACCCAAAACGGCCACGTCTACATCACCTACCGCCAGTTTGCGGCCCACGGCCGGCAGACGGACGCGGTGGACCTGGTCAAGTCGGTCGACTGCGGCCAGAGCTTCTCCAAGCCCCGGGAGCTGACCTCGTTCTCCCCGATGGGGGTCACCGACCTGGGCACCGATGGCAGCTCGGTCCGTGACTGCGGGGACGCCCCGACGTGCCAGTCCGGCTACACCTTCTTCCGTGCGGACAGCGGCCCGCGGTCGACGGCCGACCAGGCGGCGTCCGGTGAGGTCGTGCACGTCGCCTACGAGGCGATCGTGCCGGGCAGCCAGGTGCCCACCGGTACGACGTTCGGGTGGGCCGGTCAACCAGGGGTCGGCGGCCAGTCCGCCATCTATTACCTGACGTACGACGGTGCGACGGGTGGCGTCTCGACACCTGCGCGAGTCGCGGTGACGGCCGCGAGCCAGCAGCTCTTTCCCGATCTCAGTGTCGACCGAGGTGTCGTCCATGCCCTGTGGTGGGACAGCCGCAACGACGTGTTCAACGACGCGGCCACCTTCCGCCAGCGTCCCGTGGGCAACGACGCCGCCGGAAACGTGGGGGCGGCGCTCGACGTCTACGCAGCCACGAAACCGGCCACCGGGGGTGCCTGGACGGCCGCCACCAGGCTCTCCGACGTGACGACCAACCCGAACTACGAGCAGTTCGCCGGTCGCACGGTGCCGTTCGCCGGTGACTACCTGTGGATCGACTCCAAGGCAGGCGTCACCTTCGGGGTGTGGACCGACTGGCGAAACACCATGGCCGGTCCCGACCAGCGGGAGACAACGCCCGACGAGGTCGGCGCTGACGTGCTGCAGTGCCGCACCCAGCGGGGCGACGGCAGCTTCACAGGTGATACCTGTCCCCGGTCCGGTGGGCTCGACCAGAACATCTACGGCGACCTCGCACCCTAGATGGACACCGGGTCGATCCCACCACTGTCGTGAGCGGAGTCAGCCTGATCTGAACCGGCACGCCCGTGACGCCATAGATCGCCGCAGCGGCGACCGATCGGGTGTGCACATCGAGCCCAACTCGTAGGTCTCAGAAGACCCCGGGGCCTTGCGTGCCCCATTCGGGCGTGCGAGGACGCGACAGATGAGGACGTTGGGCAGGCCGAGTCGACGAATTAGGCGACGAAGATGCAGAACGGATGGCCCGAGGGGTCCGCTAAGACGTAGAGGGGCTCGTGCGAGTCATCTGTTCGGTCTAGCAGCAGCTGCGCTCCGAGCGACTCAGCCCGCTCGCGCTGTCGATGCAACTCCTCGAGACTCGAAACCGTGAAGTCGAGGTGCATCTGCATCGGGACGTCATGCGTCGGCCATGTCGTTCGCTCCAGTCGCTCGACCTGCTGGAACGCTAGGTTACGAACACCGTTCGGGTCCACGACGACGAGCCAGTCCGCATCGTCCGCATCACCGTTCGCAGGAGGTTCATCTCCTTGCCGGTACTGCAGTCCCAGGAGCTGCCGATAGAACTCGGCAAGCGCCCGGACGTCGGTGGTGTCGATAGCGGTGTGCAGCAGTCGGGGGTACTCAGCCATGATTGCCCTCAAATCTACGGGGACGAGTGCTCCCTCGCATCGACGAACCGAACCACCCCAAGACCGCCAAGCTCGCGCCTGGCCCGGGCCACCGGGTCCGCGACGTACTCCACACCCTGTTGTAGCAACAGATACCGCTGACCCACCG
>JALZBH010000021.1 GCA_030947625.1 Actinomycetota bacterium | reverse complement strand
GTGCTGACGCGGTCCTGGCCAGCCCTCATTGGCTGCGTCTATCCAGGGTGGAGGGACGCGCGGGCCGCACCCCGTGACTGGCGTCCTTCGTCGACGACATCGCCGTCGTCGACGAGGCGATTCCCGTCCACAGGATGAGGGACGACCTCCCCATCGAACGAGCACGCGCCAACAGCGAACTCATAGACACCTCAGCTGCTTGCATCGCGCTCAGAGGAGGACTCCAGCGCCGTGGCCACCGACTCGAACTCGGCGAGTGCAGCGGTCGGGTCCTCGACGATCTCGCGGGCGATGACCTCCGGGGCGGACAGTTGTCCATGTCTTCCATGGACTCGCCACCCAGCCAGGTGATGTCGAGATTGGCATGGTCGCCGGCACCCAGCTCTTCGTAGATGAACGCATGCTGAGCATCGGGCTGCCGGTCGTGGACTCCTAGAATGGCCGGTGGACCATCTAGAAAGACGCGGTCGAGCGGTTCGCGGAGATAGAGGGCGCCCATCCAGTCCGCAACGTCGATGCACGGCGGCTGGCCACGCTCCCGGCCGTCTGGCACCATCCGTGCGGCGACGACGGGACTTGACCTCACGGGGCGCGTCGCGGTGGTGACCGGGGGCAGGGAGCCCTACCGGCATCGGCTTCGCAGTATGCCGCCGGCTCGGTGAGAGCGGGCGCGATAGGCCGGGGCGACGTCATCGGCTTGCGCGAAGGGTCCCCTCCAGCGCATCAGTGAGCAGGTCGGTGTGATCGTCGCCGAAGATCAGCGGGGGCCGGATCTTCAAGGTATTGCCCTCCCGTGCGGTGCGACCGATCAGAACGCCCCTGTCCCTCATGCCGTCGACAATCCGCCTGGTGCGGTTCGGGTCGGACCGACCGGTCGCGGGATCCACGATGTCGAGAGCGACCGCAAGCCCCCAGCCGCGTACGTCACCCACCCGAGGGTCGTCGGCTGTGGCATCGCGCAGCGCCGTGAGCAGTCGAGCGCCAGTTTTTGCCACATGGGCGACGACGTGCTCCTCCTCGATGGTCCGAAGTACTGCGACCGCTGCTGCACACGCGGCGGTGCCGCCGCCGAACGTGCTGAAGTAGTCAGTGTCTGCGATGAACGGATCCACCAGCTCCGCGGGGCCGCATACGGCGGCGACTGGGTACCCGTTGCCCATCGGCTTGCCCAAGGTCACCAGATCAGTGGGCACCTTACCGGCCACGAAGCTCCACAGGTTGTCCCCGGTGCGCCCGTGACCGGCCTGCACCTCGTCCGCGACGTACAGTCCGCCCGCGGCATGCACGATGGCGGCAGCCTCGACGGTCCAGTCGTGAGCCGGTCCGCGGATGCCGTCGCTGGTGAACACACCGTCGACGAGCATGGCCGCCACGCCATGGCCTGCGGCGTCGAGGCTCTCGACCGCTGACGCCACCGCAGCCGGCGAGGCCGGCGGAGGCTCGACCAGCCGGATATGGGGCGGAGGCGGATTGTCGCCCCAGCTCTCCGGTGAGAACGCGAAGGTCGCCTCCGTGACACCGTGGTATGCCCAGGACGTCGCGATGCCTCCTGAAGCGCCGGTGGCGTGGCCCGCGATCCGCCACGCCAGGTCGTTGGCCTCGCTGCCGGAGTTCACTAGCAGAACTCGGTCTAACCGAGCCGGGAGGGTGGCCAGCAGCCGTTGGGCCAGCTCGACGGGGGCCTCCTGCAGGTAGCGGCTGTTGGTGTTGAGCGTGGTCAGCTGGGAGCAGATCGCGTCGACGACCGCCGGGTGAGAGTGTCCGAGCACCGGCACGTTGTTGTAGGCATCGAGGTAGCGGCGCCCGTCTGCCCCCTCCAGAAACAACCCTCGTCCGCCCACGAGATGCACCGGATGGGAGTAGCTGAGCTCCAGGCCGCCCAGCAAGTGCGAGCGTGCGCGTAGAAGCTCCGTGGTGGATCGCCTGCGGTAGGGCAACCCGTGACCTACGTGCGGTGCGCTCCGATGGCCGCCCGCCGCGGTGGTGAATCCGGCTGTCAGCGTGTCCAGGCCGATGTCGAGCATGGCCTCGAGCTGGCTGTACTCCTCGCCGCCGATCTCCGGCGCGTAGCCCTGGTGCCGGGTCCGCCAGGCGGTGATCAAGATGGCCGCGGCGTAGCGACCGGCTATCAGGTCAGCGAGGAGTTCGACCTCCTGGGGCTCCAGCGGTGTGGTGGAGACGTACCCTGACAGGACCTCGTGCGCGAGCTCCAGGCCGTCGTCGCGACCGCTGAGGACGTCGGCTGCCGCCACCGCCAGGTCGCAGACCAGCGCCGTGTGCGTCATGTCCCCGAAGTCGGTGATGCCGGTGACCCCCAGCGTGTCGTCGACGAGCACGTTGGCGGGGGCCAGGTCGTTGTGCACGACCTGGGCGCGCATCCTGAGCAGCTCCGGTATGACTCGTTGCTCGAAACGGTCGAGCACCGTACGCACCGCCGGACGCTGCGCCTCCTCGACCGCCGAGAGCCAGGGTCTCAACTGCGGAAGGCGTCGTATGTCCCAGGCGATCGGGTAGGACGCGGCCTCATGTACGAACCCGCGAAGCGCCTGCCCCAGGCGGGCCGAGGTGCGCCCCCACTCACGCAGCTGCGCGGGCCCCAGCTCCACCGGAGCCGGATGCCGCCCGTCGAGCCACGTCATCACCCAGGCCAGAGAGCGACGGCCATCGAGCCCGGTCAGCACCACCCACCCTTGCCCTTCTCGGGTCGGCACGACGTCGGGCACTGGCATGTCGGGTGCCACGGTGCGGATGTGGCGAAGCGCTGAGTGCTGGAAGTCCAGCACCTCCTCTCCGTCCGCGGGGTTGTGCACCTTGAGCAGGTAACGACCGTCGCGCGCGTCGATCCGGAAGTTCCGGTCGCGTTCCCCGTGAACGGCGGTGAGCTCCCCCTCCAGACCCCAGGAGGTGCTCAAAGAGTCATGCAGCGCGGCCGAATCGAGCTCCGGCACGGACACGGTGAGTGGATCGTTGGTCGAGGCGGTCACCGGGCCATTCTGGCGCTCCGCAGGGCGGTTGCGTCGACAACGGCTCACTGCACGGTCACGAGGCCTGTGTGGAGAGATCGGCCCATTGCCTAGCGCGCGTTTTCCGCGCCCGCACCCACGGCAGCGCCGAGCTGACCGGACAACAGAGCCCACATCCCCGCAAGCAAGTCACCGGTGGTCCGTGAGGGCAACATCATCGCGGTGATGAACCGGGCGAAAGGACGAGACCATCACCAACACCGGTGGCGTCCCGTACTGTCCGGCGCCGAGCGACCGGCGGGAACCACCAGTCGAACTGGGCCTGATCCCCAGGGCGATACTCCAGCCGATCTGCAGGGTCCCTAGGCGCAGAGTCCGCCCGAACGGCCGCGACCTGTTTGCGGAACCACTACGGCGAGCCGTCCCACTCCACACGCTCGGCCAACACCGAGGCCGGCATCGTCGGGAACTCCATGAGCAACTCCCGCACCCGTGGCTCGAAGACCTCGAACCGTGACGGCTGCGGTCCCGCAAATACCGTAGCGTCGCCTCCGCCACCACCGTCCGCGCGACCGTGCCACGCGCAACGCCCAGCTGCTTTGCGATCCCTCGCATCGACATGCCCTCGCTGACATCCAACGCCGAATCTCGGCCCAGTCCTCCACAGTGATCACCCACCAATCGTGTTGGGTGGCCCACTTTTCAAAGAGCGCCATTGGCCCAGTTTTCGAGGAGCGCTGACGAGACCAAGACCCTCCGGCTGCTCCGTCTTGAGACGAGTCGCGAACAGCAGCGACGCTCAGGCGCTCTCGACGCCCACCGTTCGCGGTTCTTCTGGGAAGTCAAGTCAGCGGGTGTGCGTCGAAAAGCGGAAGTCGATCCGCCCCTCGGTCAATGCGCCCGGGACCGTCTTGAAAGGACTCTCCGGGTGGTGTCGTATCGAGGCACAGGCGTTCGTGGAATTGGTGGCGGCGGCCGGCCGGCCGCCGAACACGAGGAGTCCAGAGCGGCCCTCGTCCAGGACTGGGAGGAGACGACCATGACGGAGTACCTGATCGCTTTCAACGATGAGTGGGTGCCCGAGCACACGGTGGAGGAGTTGCGCGAGAAGGGCGCGGCCGCCAGGCTCGTGATCGAGGAGATGCAGGCCGCCGGTGTCCTGATCTTCACCAACGGCGGCCTCGATCGGTCAACCGCGGTGTTCAATGTCGAGACAGCCGACGGCAGGCCCGTCTTCACCGACGGCCCGTTCGTCGAGACCAAAGAGCACCTCGGCGGCTTCGCTGTCGTGGACGTCCCCGACGACGCAGCGGCGCGGTACTGGGCCGGCAAGCTCGCAACCGCGCTCGACTGGCCGCAGGAGGTTCACCGGTTCCGAGGTCCCGGGCAGGCTCACCTTGACCGCTCCGGGGAGAAGTGAGCGCGATGCCCAGGTACTTGCTGTCCGCCTACGGACCGACTGAGCGCACCGAGTTCGGCAACTACCCCTCCAAGGAGGCCATGCTGCAGGCTCTCGCCGACACCGGCGCCTTCAACGAGAAGTTGCAGAGGGAGGGCCACTTCGTCTTCGCCGACGGCCTGGAGCCCGCGGCGACCGCCACCACCGTCGACGGTCAGGGCGAGAAGCCGGCATTCACCGACGGGCCCTTCCTGGAGACGAAGGAGTGTCTCGGCGGCTTCTGGGGCATCGAGGCGTCCGACCTCGATGCAGCCCTGGCGCTCGCCGCTGAGGCGTCGAGGGCGTGCCGCGGCAAGGTCGAGGTGCGTCCTTTCCACACCGAGGAATCCGTCCAGGCGCTGCTGGAGCCGTGACAGGTCTCCCCGTCGAAGAGGCGATCACCCGCGTCCACCACGAGGAGTGGGCGCGGGTGCTCGCCGGCCTCGCGCGCCGCTTCGGCGACCTCGACGTCGCCGAGGAAGCAGCGGCCGAGGCGTTCGTCGCGGCGGTGGAGCGATGGCCGCGCGACGGCGTACCGCCAAATCCCGGGGGTTGGCTCACCACCACCGCAACCCGTAAGGCGATCGACCGGCTCCGTCGCGAGTCCCAGCGCGATGCCAAGCACCAGGCGGCCCAGATGTTGCACGACGACACCCCTCCCGAGCCGACCGGCCTGGTCGAGGACGACCGGCTCAGGCTGGTGTTCACCTGCTGCCACCCATCGCTCGCGATGGAGGCCCGGGTGGCGCTCACCCTGCGCCTGCTCGGCGGCCTCACCGTCCCGGAGATCGCCCGCGCGTTCCTGGTGCAGGAGACCACGATGGCCCAGCGGATCACCCGCGTGAAGGCAAAGATCAAGGCGGCGCACATTCCCTATCGGGTGCCGTCGGCCGACGACATTCCCGAGCGGCTCGCCGGCGTGCTCGCGGTGGTCTATCTCGTCTTCAACGAGGGCTATCTCGCCAGCGAGGGAGACGACCCGTTGCGCGTCGATCTCACCGACGAGGCGATCCGCCTGGCCCGCCTGCTCCGAACCCTCCTCCCGAACGACGGCGAGGTGACTGGCCTGCTTGCCCTGATGCTTCTCATTGACGCCCGGCGGCTGGCGCGAGTGTCCCGCACCGGCGAGTTGGTAACCCTTGATGAGCAGGACCGCGGCGCGTGGGACCGGAGTCTCATCGCCGAGGGCCACGCCCTGGTCCGCGAGCGGCTCGAGGCGGTCGCGGCCGACGGTGAGCCACCCGGGCGCTACCAGTTGCTGGCCGCGATCAATGCGGTCCACACGGATGCCCAGTCCGCCCGCGACACCGACTGGTCCCAGATCGTCGCCCTCTACGACCGCATGGTGTTGATCGACCCCTCGCCGATCGTGCGGCTCAACCGGGCGGTCGCGGTCGCCGAGGTCGACGGCCCCGGGGTCGCGCTGGCCGAGGTCGACCGGCTCGCCGAAGCCCTCGACGGCTATCACGCCCTCCACGCCGCGCGCGCCGACCTGCTGCGGCGACACGGGCGCAGCGCCGAGTCGCGGGCGGCGTACGACCGGGCCATCGGGCTCGCCGGCAACCCCGCCGAGCGGGCCTACCTCACCCGCCGCCGCGACCAGCTCGCTGGCTGACCGAGCCTCCGAGCCAACCGGTTGCCCATGGCGCCCCTCCCTTCCCGACGCCCAAGCCGGCAGTAGCTTTCGCGCTTGCCTCCGCGCGGATGCTTCAGATCTCATCGACGGACCGGGGGCACGACAGTTCGGTGAGCAGGCACTTGCCTGACTGTCCACGGACGATCACCAGAAGAACACGGTCGGCCGTGCAGCCCAACAGCCCGTACACCGACCCTCTCCCGGCGACAATCAAGGATTCACGGTTTGCCGGTCAGAGGGCGCCGGTTCGTCGTCGCGGACCGTTCGGGCTGCGGGAGCTTCCCGCGGACGTCTCCGACGCCTGCTGCGAGGCGCTCGCGGCCGGTACCGAACCGGTCGGCACCGGCCAAACACCGCCGCACGGCAGCCACTAGACGGCGGGCGTCCCGAAGACGGGGCGGATCATCAGCAGCATCCCGACCGTCGTGATCCCCATCGTCACCGCGTCGAACGGGAGTGAGCCGAGGGCGAAGGCGTGGAAGGCGAACAGCGCCAGGACGTACCAGCAGACCGCCCAAGCCCATCTCTGCCCGCGGCGCAGCCCGACCAGGATCACGGTGAGCGCGAACAGGCCGGTCCCCACCATGTAGCTGCCGCCGACATCGTGCAGACGATCCTGGCCATATCCGTGCCTCGGGATCCCGAAGCGAACTGGCCTGCGGTGCTTGCGGCGCTGGGTCCGAGAGGGATCTGACAGCGGACCGGCACGCCACATGCGGATCTCGACTTGGCGAGGCGCCCCTCGGATCAGGTGCGTGACCTGGCCCAATGAGCGCCTCGGTGGCCACTCTCGGACAAAGCGCTCGCCGTGTCCACCGATCGGAGCTGCCGATCGAATCAGGATCCCTTGTCGGACGTTTCCTCGGAGGGCAACTCCTCGTAAGCGTCGTCCTTGGGGGTCCGTGCCGGAGGGCGGTCAGTTCTCCTTGTCGATCAGGTCGACGATCAGCCGCTTGAGCTTGGCCGGGTCCCGGAGCCGGTTCTGCACCTCTCGGAAGATCGTGCCCAACGTGCCCGACTCGGTGCCCAATCCCTGCAGGATCTCCAGCTACGTCGAGTCCAGCGTCCAGATGATGACGGTGTGTTTCTTCACGCCCCGGGTACGGCCTTGCGGCGGTAAGACCGCTTCCGCGGCGTGGGATCGTGGCAGAAGCTGTGGTCCTCAGCAGGCATCTCGAAGGTCGCTCCCGGATCGGGCGTCCCATCCTCAGTTGCTGGGCCCTTCGTGCTGATTCCCGGTGTGGCTCGTGCCTGCGGTGGCTGTCTCGGCCCAGGGCTTAGGGTCCCCCTGTGGCGGCGGTCGAGGCGAGCGATCTGAAGCGCACCTTTCGTACAGGCGGCGGCTGGCGGCGCCGGGCGGCGCAAGAGGTCGAGGCGGTGCGGGGGGTGAGCTTCTCCATCGAGAGGGGCGAACTGTTCGGGCTCCTGGGACCCAACGGGGCCGGTAAGACCACGACCATCAAGATGCTCATCACGTTGTTGCTTCCCACTTCGGGTACCGCGACGGTTGCCGGCTACGACGTCGTCGAGAGTCCTCGTGAAGTGAGACGCCGGATTGGGTACGTGTTTGGCGGGGATCGTGGGTTGTACGAGCGGTTGAACGCCCGGGACAACCTGCGGTACTTCGGCGAGCTGTACGGCGTTCCTCCGCGGGTGCAGGTCCGGCGGATCGGCGAGCTGCTGGAGATGGTCGGGCTGGCGGGTCGGGAGAAGGAGCGGGTCGAGGGCTACTCGCGCGGGATGCGGCAGCGGCTCCACATCGCCCGTGGCCTGCTGCATGACCCCGAGGTGCTGTTCCTGGACGAGCCGTCGATCGGTATCGACCCGGTGGGTGCCCGCGAGTTGAGGGAGACCGTCCGAAACCTCGTGGCGGTAGAGAAGACGGTGCTCTTGACAACTCACTACATGTTCGAGGCAGACGACCTGTGCGACCGGATCGCGGTGATCAGGGAAGGCGAGATCGTCGCGGAAGGGACGCCGACCCAGCTGAAGGACGCCGTGGCAGCCGGCCGGGTGGTGGAGATCGAGACCTACGGCGTGGAGCACGCGATCGTGGAGGCGATCGGCGCGATGCACGGCGTGCGCGGGGTCGCGGTGGAGGAACGGGGGCAGCTCCAGGTGTTGCTGGTGCAGTGCCAGGGCGACGCCGAGGTAACCGCGGATGTGCTGGCGCGACTCGGGGAGGTCCGCGTGGGCCGGGTGACGGCGAGAGAGCCCACCCTCGAGGACGCCTACGTCGAGCTGGTCACCGGCACATGAGCGTCCTGCACCAGCTCTGGATCTGTTACCGGCTCCAGCTCAAGGTCATCTCGACGTCATGGTTCGACGGGGTCTTGGCCGTGTTCTTCCCGCTGATGTTCGCCACGGCCGCGCTGATGGTCTATCGGGTCCACGACGATGCGGCTGGGATGCAGTACGCCGGCCTGGGGGCCGCAGTCATGGGCATGTGGACCTGCCAGGGTGTGGTGGCCTCGTCCTTGCTCTCGCGAGAGCGTGGGGCCGGCACCCTCGAGCTCCTAGTCGCGGCTCCTACCTCGATGACCCGGATCCTGATACCGACGACCTTGGCCCTCTCGACGATTGGGCTGTACTGCGTGGCTGCCACGTTCTTGTGGGAGCGGTGGGTCTTCGGCTTGCACCTGGCCATCGCCAGCTGGCCCTTGTTCGTCGTCGCGGTCCTGATGACGGCCCTCACGCTCGCGCTGTTCGGGTTCTTCTTGTCGGTCACCGCCGTGCGGTACCGCGTCTCCTGGTCATTGGGTGCGGCGTTGGAGTACCCCGGCTGGTTGCTGTGCGGCTTCGTGGTGCCGCTCGGGTTGCTTCCGGGCTGGGTCCACCCGCTGTCGTGGGGGATCCCGACGACCTGGGGGATGGACGCGGTCCGCGACGCCGCCACCGGGGCTTCGCCGTGGGCGCACCTCGGCCTTTGCGTCGCAGTGGGCCTGGTGTACGCCGTGATGGCCGCGTTCCTCGGCAGGGTGCTGGTCGACTCGGCGCGCCGGCACGCCAGCCTGGCCCTGAGGTGATGGACGTGAGCTCGCTGCGGGTGTTCTTCATCGGGGGCGTGCTGAGCTACCGCTCGCTTTTCAACTGGCTCAGTCCCTGGATCCTGATCCCCTCGCTGGTCGTCTCACCCATCTGCCAGGTGCTGCTGTTCGCCTACATCGGGCGAGGCGCTGGAGTCGGCAGTGACGAGTTCTACGTGATGGGGAACGCCCTGTCCTACGCGTCGATCCCGTGCCTATTCGCCATGGGCTCGACCATCGAGGGTGAGCGGTGGTCGCAGACGTTGGGACTCATCTTGGCCACACCAGCAAGACGGATCCCCCTGTTCCTGGGCCGGTCTCTGCCGGTCATCGTCAACGGGTGGTGCGTCGCGGTCGTCGGTGTCGCCGCCGGTGTGCTCCTCCTCCACGTGAGCATCCCGGTCGCGTCATGGCCCGGGCTGCTGCTGGTCCTGGTCGTCGCCTCCGCTTCCTGCACCGGTCTCGGGCTGGC
This sequence comes from Actinomycetota bacterium, assembly GCA_030947625.1. Lineage (GTDB taxonomy): Bacteria > Actinomycetota > Actinomycetes > Propionibacteriales > Nocardioidaceae > Marmoricola. The sequence continues at coordinate 12,505 of JALZBH010000021.1, read as the reverse complement.
GATGGGCGCGATCTCGTTACGGATCCGCGAGGGGGCGGTCATCGGTAACGTGGTCTTCTGCCTGCTACTGGTCTTCTGCGGCGTCAACGTTCCACTGGACCGGCTTCCTGCCTGGATGGCCCACGTGGGGTCCTGGCTCCCGCTAACCCATGGCATCCAGGCAGCCAGAGCTACCGCTGACGGCGCATCGATCGGCTCGGTTGCCAGCCTCCTCGGCCATGAACTGGCCATCGGCGCGATGTACGCCGCTGCCGGCCTGCTCCTGCTCCGCTTCCTCGAGATCGAAAGCCGACGACGCGCGACCCTCGAACGGACGTGAGCCCATGTCATGGCTGCGGGGCACGCCACAGCGCAGACATCCTCTCCACCACAGCTTCGGGTGCTCTCTCCGGCTCGCGTCTCACGCGGTGGAAAGATGCCCACCTGGACCTCGGAACTGGGATGAGTTCGCGGATCGCGGCGCCGACGGACGTGGGCCGCCGAGCGCAGAAGATCTCGACCACGGCCGAGAGCTAGTGTCTTGCGCTACCACGTCATGGACGCCTTCAGACCGATTCACGTCATGGTTCCGTTCCCGACTCGACAAGCGCCCGCCAACCGGGATCTCTACTAGGTTCGAAACAACTTGTGACGTTGATGTCGAAGAGCTCGTCCGCTGTTCGACGTACATGCGAGAGAGCAACTCTCCACAACCAGAAGGGCTAATCGAGATGCCGCGTTTCATGGGATTCGTAAGGATGGAAGAGGGCGCCGCCGCGCCGCCGCAGGCGCTGTTCGATGCGATGGACACCTACATCGGTGAGCAGGCCGCCAAGGGCGTCTTCCTCGACGGTGGCGGCCTGTTCGGCACCGAGGACTCGGTCAACTTTGTGGTCCGCAAGGGTGAGACGTCCCGCGTAGATGGCCCCTACGCGGAGGCCAAGGAGGTCGTCGGCGGGTTCGCCATCCTGCAGTACGACACCCTGGAGGAGGCCATCGCCGGCCAGGAGGAGTTTGCCGACCTGCACGCGAAGTACTGGCCCGAGTGCTCCATGGTGGCGACCCTGCGCCAGATTTCCGAGGAGCCCCCGGAGGCGGCCGACGCCTGACCCGGGCGACCCAGGATGCCGCGGCGTGGATGCCGCCCGAGCGGCGGCGTCCGGCCTCGTAGGCTGAGCTTGTGTCAGCCGAGACCACGACCGACGAGGCGATAGCTACTGTATGGCGGGCTGAGTCGGCTCGACTCGTCGGGGCCCTCACCCGAATGACGCGGAACGTCGAGCTCGCTGAGGATCTCGCGCAAGATGCGCTTGTGGCCGCGTTCGAGCAGTGGCCGACGACCGGCGTTCCGGTCAATCCTGCCGCCTGGCTGATGACGACGGCCAAGCGCCGCGGCATCGACCACTTCCGACGTGCCGACAACCTTCGCCGCAAGACCGAGGAACTCGGACATGCCCGGATACGAGGAGAGGAGGAGCAGATGCCCGACCTCGATGCCCAGGTCGACTACATCGAGGACGACGTCCTGCGGCTCATCTTCTTGTCCTGCCACCCCTCCTTGAGCCCGCAGTCCAGGGCAGCGCTCACCCTGCGCCTGGTGGGCGGCCTCACCACCGGCGAGATCGCCCGGGGCTTCCTGGCAGCCGAGTCCGCCGTGGGCCAGCGGATCTCGCGGGCGAAGAAGACTCTCTCCGGGGCCCGTGCGGACTTCGAACTGCCGACTGGGCCGGACCGGATCAAGCGGCTCGACGACGTGATGGCCGTGATCTACCTGATTTTCAACGAGGGGTACTCGGCCGCCGCGGGCGAGAACTGGATGCGGCCCGACCTGGCGAACGAGGGGATGCGGCTGGCCCGGATGCTGGGCACCCTCGCACCCGACGAGCCCGAGGCACTCGGACTTCAGGCGCTGCTGGAGATCCAGGGTTCACGCATCGGCGCGCGGTTGGACCAGCAGGGTGAGCCGGTCCTCCTGGAGGCGCAGGACCGGACACGCTGGGACCAGCTGCTGATCCGGCGCGGGCTGGCCGCGCTGGAGCAGGCCGAGCAGCTCGCCGCGCGCGGGAAGCCGGTAGGGAAGTACTTCCTGCAGGCCTCGATCGCCGCGCAGCACGCCCGCGCCGGGCGTGCCGACGACACCAATTGGCGCCGGATCGCGATGCTGTACGACGTCCTCGCCGAGGCAGCGCCGGGGCCGGTCGTCGAGGTCAACCGCGCGGTCGCCCACGGCCGGGCGTTCGACCCCAGCGCCGGGCTCGCCGTCCTCGAGGACCTCGACGCGGACTCGCTGGGTGACTCGCCGCTCGTGCCAAGCGTGCGCGGCGACCTGCTCGAGCGGGCCGGCATGCACGCTGAGGCAGCCGAGGCCTTCACCGAAGCGGCCGCGCGCACCCGCAACGGGGCCGAGCGCGCTGTACTGCGGGGGCGAGCCCAGAAGAGCTCGGCGCGCGTGTCGAAATCCGGCTGAGCTGCTCGACGCAGGGTCAGAGTCCTCGACCTAGGAGAGATCATGACCACCGTGACCGCAACGACCAGGACCCGGTTCGTCACCTCCGCCGACGGCACCGAGATCGCGTACGACGTGACCGGGGCCGGACCGGCCGTCGTGGTCGTCGAGGGCGCGCTGTGCCAGCGCACGATGGGCACCGCCCGGGCGCTGGTCCCCCTGCTGTCCGAGCACTACGCCGTCTTCGCCTACGACCGCCGGGGCCGGGGCGAGAGCGGTCCAGGGTCGACGCCCTACGCCGTGCAGCGCGAGGTCGAGGACCTGGTTGCCATGCTCGAGGCAGCTGGTCCGGACGCGTTCGTCGTCGGCGCCTCGTCAGGGGCGGTGCTGGTGCTCGAGGCGCTGCGGTCGGGCGTCTCGGTGCGGAAGATCGCGCTGTACGAAGCCCCGTTCATCGTCGACGCCACCCACACCCCCCACGACGCCGATCTCGGCGTGCGGACCCAGCAACTGATCGACCGCGGCCGATCGGGCGAGGCAGTGAAGCTGTTCATGCGCACGGTCGGCGTGCCGGCGTTTGGGCTGGTGATGATGCGGGTCCTGCCGGTCTGGAAGAAGCTTTGCGGCGTCGCGCACACGCTGCCCAACGACTACGCGATCGTGCTGGAGCACCAGCAGGGTGAGGCGCTGCCGGCCGGCTATCTCTCCGGCGTCACGGCCCCGGCCCTGGTGATCGTGGGCGGCAAGAGCCCGGCGTACCTGAAGAACGCACAGGCCGCTGTCGCTGCCGCGCTGCCGAACGCAACGCTGCGCGAGCTGCCCGGGCAAACGCACATGGTGCGAGGCAAGGCGACGGTCCCGGTGCTGCGGGAGTTCTGGGGCAGCTGAGGCGACAGGGCTCGCGTAGCTGAAGGGCAATGACGCCATGGCCGCCTCTGGGGACGGTGACCCTGACTAGAGGCGCTCACATGGTGCCGCTCACGCACGGCGAGATGCTCGCGGCCACAGTCAGAGAGGCCATTGGTCGACGAAGCGCTGGGCGATATCTGACAGCCCGCGTCGGCAGCCAGCTGGCTGGCCGCGAGGCGCTCGTCGACCTGGATTGACGCTTGCATCGCGCGGCCTGCTGTGAGAGGCACGGCCACGCCCTGGGCGTGGCGAACCGTCCAAAGAACTCACCCAGGGACCACTAGCGCCAGTCGAGCTCCGACACGCGTCCACCGGCGATGGCCACCGTTCCGGCCGGTTCACCGTCGTGGCCCCAGACCGTGTAGTCCCTGGCCGGAAGGGACGGGTAGATGGCTGCGTACCGGGTTGGCCCTACGCCGCGGCGCTCCCTGACCGCCACATGGGTCCTGGGCGCTCGGGTGCCAACGACGCTCAGTTCGATCTCGGAGCCGGCAAGTGCGACGGACGTGTGGATGATCAGGGCCCCCACATCGCCCCCGATATCCAGCATGACCGTCCCGTCCTGGCTGGGTCCGAGCTGGCTCTCCTCGTTCACGGCGGCCTTTCTAATGGGGTGGCAAGGGCGCTGGCTTGTTGTCGTTCGGGTTGTAGTAGCCGCTGTGAGGGGTACCGAGGTAGGGAAACGCGGGCAGGTAGTGCACGGTCCCCTTGGCGGTGAGATCGGTGTCGCTCGAGGTGAGGCCTTGGTTGATCGCGTTGGCTGCCGCGTCCGGGGTGAAGCTCTTGTCAACCAACGCATAGGTCGCTCCGGCCAGGGCGCGGAGTTCGATGGTCACGACGTCGTCGAACACTCGTCGCCCGTTCGGGAACCCGGCGGGGTCCTTGCCGAGCAGTCCGAGGTTGTTCGGGCGATGTTTCGTAGGGGGAATGGCCAAATTCAGGCGCATCTGTTCGGACTGGTTCGCGCCGGTGTAGTTCTGGAAACCTGGGATGATCCCGGCCGGGATGCCGGTCAGGAAAACCGCGAGCAGGTCCGCTCTCGGCTTCCCCGATGAATTGAGCTTCGCAAGGTTCGGGAACACGCCGGGATAGAGCGAAGGCAGCAGTCGCGACAGCTCGGGGTGGGCGACATATGTGGCGAACTGCTCGTCGCGGGCTGGTGGCTGAGAGTTGAAGTAGTCCTTCTTGGTGATCGGGATCAGGACTTCGTTGAACAACGGGTTCGCCAGGCGTGAAACCTGAACGAACGGTCCGTGATTGACGATTTCGCCGTCGCGCTCGTACATCCTCGAGCGCTGCCGGCGCGCGGAGGCGAACACCCCGATCGTGGCCTTCGGGTTGGTCGGGTCGCTCGGACGATGGCCCTCGTGAGTCAGGTCCGTCTTCGGGACCTTCAGAGCGATCGTGTGGACGTTCTTGGCCTTCAGCCCGTTGACGCCTGGCCGAGCCGGCAGGTCCGAGCCGACATGGAGGTTCTCGAACGGTCGAAGGTCCCCGAGGTCGAAGATTGAGCCGACGTCGACGTAGAAGCCGTCGGCTCGTTGCCCGGTGAACAGCGTCCGGCCACCCGGCAGGTTGTGGATCGCCTGGTTGGCGAGGTGTACGTAGTTCGGGGTCGACAGGGGTCCGATGTTGCACGGAGGACACGCCAGGTGGCTGCCGAGACGCACGTCGCGGCCGCGGTGCCAGTCATGCCGGGTCACCGTGGCGAACTGACGCCGGTTCCAGTTCTTGCTGTCGATCGAAGTGATGGGCCCGACGTTGTAGAGAAACGACTGAGGAATCGTGTACTCGGTCTCGAACCGGAACCGGTAGCTGACGTCAGGGTGGCCATCACCGGTGTTGTCGACATGGATCTCGTACAGCACGTCGTCGCCGAACTCGAAGAAGTTCGGACCTCCGGCGGGATCCTCAAACGGGACGAAGTTGGCGATGAGGGTCACCGTGTCTGGCTCGTCGGGACTCACAAAGACGTAGACGTCGGTGTTGTCGGCCACCGGGTCATTGGCGATTCCCGGAGCCTCCTTGTGTGATGACATGCTCGCCCCCGCTACCGGGCGCCGACGGCGATGCGGGCTAGTCGGGCCGCGAGATCGGGGTCATGGTGGACGACCTCGTGCTCACCAGCCATGACGACGATGTCCCCGGCGTGGGGGTCACGCACGTAGGCCATGAACGGCCCGTCATGGCCCGGGCCGGCCGGCCTGCCGGCAGCCGATGCCTCTCCGACGCTCAGGAGTGCCGGACTGACCGCGACCGCACCCACTGCGACGGCACTCAGCGACGCTTGCTTGAGAAAGTTCCTCCGGGAAGGCTGAGCCATGACTGCTGTCCTCGTTCTCGCGCAGGGATCACACGGCAAGCGCAGGATGTGCTTACCGCTTGGGTGGCCCGCCCCCGGAGCACGTTGCTCTCGTCACGCCCAACGCTTCAACTATGTGATCCGCCGGCTGCCAGGAGTCAAGAACATATTTCGATGTACCGCACGGCGATGGCCAAGACCTCTAAGCCCCGCAGGTCGTCCATTCCTTCTACCCCTGTTGAACCGCGCTCTAGACCGGTCCGTCTCCGCGGGTACTCGCCCGGTTGCTGGTGACCCGTGTTCCCGGTGACCCGAGGTCAGCACACAACACGTCACCGTCGAGATAGGCGTCCCAACGCATCGACGTCTCGATGCCGATGCCGAAGTACTTGACGAATGCGAGGGCAGACACCACGAACGGCCCGGCGCCGTTCCCGGTCGCCGAGCGAACTGGATAGGCGTGCGCGCAAGTTGGTACGACGGATCGCAACCCAACGATCGACCTGTCGCGGTCGAAGAGCAGTTCCACCGCCTCGGGAGAGCCCAGGACGGCATACGCGGACCTGTTCAGCGAGATGGTCCCGCGCTTCTGGATGGTCAGGCGCGGCTCCCTGGCCAAGGGCACCAAACGTCTCGTGAACGTTTCGAAACCGGGCACTACGGCCACCTCCCTCGGCGCTCCTGAATTGTTGGACCGACTGGTATTCGTGTCCACCTCACACGTGGATTGGTTCATGGCCCCGCACGGACCGTGAGATGTATAGACCGAGGCACATGATCTTTAGAAAGTCAGATTGCAACGATGGAAGTGACGTTGCCCGACGGCAGGCCGGAACGATCCGCACCGATGCCACCGTTGTCTTGAGCCGCGGGGCGGTGACCTCTAGTCAAACTGCCATTCGTAAGAAGACTTTTCGACCTTGAGGATCAGTGACGTTCCACGTCCGTGATCCCTGGCATGGCGCTGAGCACGCCGAGTGTTGGACTCGAGTAGGTGCGCGTTGCTCGAGAAGAAGGCTTCGATGACGATGTCGTAACGTCCGGTCGAGACGCCGCAGCATCGAACCTCTCACCGTGCCACGAGAGCATCTGCCACGGTCTGAAGATGGGCGAGCTGCACTGAGATGGCGATCAGTGCGGTCACGGTGAGCCCCTGCAGCCGTGGTGTTGGCACGGCGACGATCTCAACCAAGCCGTCTGGCGGTGAGCGCAGCTGAGGCACACCGCGTGTATCGCACCGACGGAGTGAGATTGCGTGGTGTCCGCCGCCGACCGAACGCGAGTCTCGTGGGCAGCGACACCAGCCAGCACAGAGCTGGGGCTTGGCACTCCCTTACAAGTAATTCGCCAAACCAGCTTCGCCCACACCCAGGCCACGTCACCCGGTGTTGCCCGCTACGTCACGCTGCTCGAACGCGGTTACGCGGTACACGAGCTGACCTTGGCACGGCCATGTCGCGAGTTGGGCTCAGCCGCCACCGGTTGTCGCTTTCGACCTGGTCGTACCAAACGCCGCTGCGAGACCGGGTCGAAAGCAGAGCCCTCGCGCGGCGACAACAGGAGTTCGACTTCGGGTCGTGTAGACCGCATGAGCCACTAGCCGCCAGCAGGGTCGAGCTTCCGCAGCGCGAGCTGAGCGGCCTCCTCAACCGACAGTCCCTGGCCGTTCTGGACCCCACGGCGCCACTCCGTCTCACCTAGGACCCCGCGCGCCTGGGCCAGGAACGGCGCCCCGAGCTCTGCGTCGGGGATCATCACCCGCGTGGCCATCTCTGCGTACGCCGCCTCGCTCGCGCCGGCCAGCACCGCCGCGGTCTCGGCGTGAGCGCACACGGAGGCGAGGACGGCGAACGCCGCGACCGCCTCAGCTGTGCCCCACCGCTCCTCCAGGTCCAGAAATGTGCGGGTTGCTGCGGCGAAGCGAGCCGCAGCCTCCTCGGCCTTGCCCCAGATCAGGAACGCGTAACCAAGCTCAATCAGCGAGTGGGCGACGAAGTGCCGGTCGCCGGCGGCGTCATGCGCCGCAACCGCCTCCTCCAACACCACCACGGCATGTCGTGGGTCACCCTGCCGGAGCAGCACGGTGCCCAGGTTGAGCAGCGAGGTGGCGATGTGCCAGCTCGCGTTGCTCGCTCGCGCGAGTTCCAGCGCCTCCTCGAGCAGTGACAGGGCATCGTCGAACCGTCGCTGACCGATCGCGACGTGCCCGAGGATGGTGAGCGCGTTGCGACGGTCGAGTGCGGTCTCAGTCGAAGTCGACCGTTTGAGCAACTCCTCCGCGTAGGCGGTAGCACTCGGCACGTCACCCCGCTGGTAGCTGAGCCAGGCCGCGCCCCAGAGGGCATTCGCCCGAAACGGCGAGTCGTCGGCGCCCGGAAGTTCAAGTGTTCGCTGGGTCCAGATCCAGCCTTCTTCGAAGGCGCCTTCAAGCCTCCAGAACATCCACAACGCGCCGACCACCCGCAGCGCCACCTCAGGGTCGCCACGCGCTTGGGTTGCCGATCCCAGGGCGGCGCGCATGTTCGCGACCTCGCTTCGTATCCGCTTCCGGGCCTCGGCCTGTTCACTGCCGAGCAGCAGCGGAGCTGCGGTCGCGGCGAACCCGGCATAGAACTCCGCGTGCCGCCGCACGACGGCATCGGCCTCGGGCGAAGCGGCGAGTTGCTCGACGGCGTACTCGTGGATCGGGTCGAGCAGATGCCAACGCGCCGGCCTCGCGACGGGATCGGGCTCGACCAACCCGTGCTCGCACAGCCGGCTGATCGCCGCGAGCACGCGGTCGGCGGCACAGACCTGTTCAGCGGCGTCGAGCGTCCATCCCCCCGCGAACGCCGCCAGCCCGCGGAACACCGCCTTGTCGCCTGCGCCAAGAAGATCGTGGCTCCAGCTGATCGTGCTCCGCATCGTCCGTTGCCGCTCGGGGAGGTCGCGCTCACCGTCGGTCAGCACGTGCAGTGACTGTCCGAGCTCGACTCTGAGGAGGTGGAGCGGCATGTGTCGGACCCGTGAAGCGGCGAGCTCCAAGGCCAGTGGCACACCGGCGACGCGGCGGCAGATGTCAGCGACCAGCCTGGTGCCGTCACCATCCTGGAGGCTGAGCCCGGGCCGTGCGGACCTCGCCCGCTCTCTGAAGAGCTCAGCCGCCACCGGCTCCGGCAGCGCGTGAAGTGGAAGCTCACTTTCGCCGCGGACGCGTAGTGGCGCCCGGCTGGTGACGAGGACTCGCAGGTGTGTAGCCCTGTCGAGCACGGCGCCCAGGGCCGGGGCGGCATCGAGCAGCCGCTCGAACGTGTCGAGCACCAGAAGTGTGCTGCGCTGGTCGAGCACGCGTGCCAGCGCTGCCGGAAGCTCCTCCCCCGCTCCTGCGCTAACACCTAGCGCCGTGGCCACCGTCACCAGGAGCAGGTCTGGCTGGAGCAGCCCGGCCAGAGGCACCCAGACCACCCGTCCCGGTTCGTCGCTCTCAAGGCGCCAACAGACCTCGGCTGCCAGGCGCGACTTCCCGACGCCACCCGTTCCCGTGATCGTCAGCAGACGGGTGCTCTCGTCAATGAGGGCACGCAGAACTTGGTCGAGCTCGGTTTCGCGCCCCAGCATCGAGGTACGTCGAAGGTTGCGCCAGTCGGTGCCCCACACCGGTCCGGTGGACGTCACCGATCTCGCGCGTGCAGGTCTGGCTGCGGCCTCGAACACGGCAGCATCGGCCGGGTCGAGTCCCAGTGCATCGGCGAGAGACCGAGCGGTGACGGCGTACACGTGTCGGCGCAGGCCGCGCTCGATGTCGCTGACCGCCCGTTCACTGATCCCGGCACGCTCCGCGAGCTCCACCTGCGTGAGCCCGGCGGCGGCGCGATGCGCACGCAGCTGTTCGGCGAACGTTGCGCCGCTCATCGAGGTGCCCCAGCAGCCGCCGGTCGTTCGCCCGGCAGGCTTGGAGGTCGGTGGGTCAGACGGTGGGAGACGTCGTGGTGCCGGCCGGCTCTCAATGGCACGCTCCCTTCTGTCCCCCACTATCCACCCCGGAAGCAGGTCCTGATGAGCACCGAGAACAACAAGACGGTCGTCCGCCGCTACTACGACGAGGTGCTCAACGCGGGCAACCTCGCCCTCATTGACGAGCTGGCGGTCGACGCCTACATCGAGCACGACCCATTCCCCGGGCAGGGCAACGGGCGCGCAGACCTCAAGGAGCGCGTGGCAGCGTTGCTTGAGGCGTTCTCACCCTGCACTTTCACGATCGAGGATGTCGTCGCCGAGGACGATCGCGTCGTCGTGCGGTGGAGCAGCAGTGGCACCCACTCCGGCTCGTTCATGGGCATGCCGCCAACCAACCGGTCTTACACGATCTCTGGGATCGACATCCACCGGCTCAATGATGGACGAATGGCCGAGCACTGGCACGTCGTCGACCAGCTCAGCCAGCTGCAGCAGCTCGGCGTGTTGCCTTCACAGACTCCGGCCTCCTGAGCCCGTGGGCACCGACGTGTCCCGTTGGGGGGAACACGGCCGGCGCCCGGTGCCAGATGCGAGCAACCGGGAGCTCTTCGCCAGCACCGTCGAGTGCGCGACGACCGAGATCTCCTGCCCGGCAGAGGACGCATGGGCGCTTGTGGCCGACGTCACTCGCATCGGGGAGTTCAGCCCTGAGTGCGTCGGAGCCCGATGGATCGGCCCCGACCGCGGAGCGCGCGTCGGTGCCCGCTTCGAAGGGACCAACTGCGCGCGGACCGCGACCGGCAAGCTCATCTGGGTCCGGCCATGCATCATCGTGGTCGCTGACCCCGGCCGTCTGTTCGGGTTCGTCGTCGGCGACCGCTATGACGGCACCCCGGCGACCCACTGGCTGTATGAGTTCGCCTCGGCAACTCCCGGCACCTGCCGCGTCACCGTCACATTCCGACACCTGCCTGACGGTCTCAGCGGCCTGCGGCTCCTGGCCGACAGCGACCTCCATAATGCTGAGAACCTCGTCGCCGCTCGCCTGCGGGAACTGACCCAGGGCATGGAGACCACCCTCGGCCACATGAAGGCAGTCCTGGAGACCTGAGTCGAACCGTCCGCCGGGCGGGGTGTCTGCGCGACCGCCGGCCGCGAACGTTCGTCACCATCATCGACGGCACGACGCCGATCATCAGCGGCAAGGCGTTGTTCAGGGCCTGGCTCCACCGCCCCGACGTCCACCGTTGAATGCCACCGACATCGACCTGGGCAGACGCGCGGCGAGATCGTCTTGGCGGATCGCGTGACGCGGATGTGCAGCGTCCTTCTGGGTGGAGTGACGCGCGGGCCGCACGGCGTGACTGTCGTCCTTCATCGAAGGCATCGCCGTCGTCGACGAGACGATTCCCGTCCACAGGATGAAGAACGACCTCCCGATCGAAAGAACAGACGCCTACGGTGAACTCATAGACGCCACAGCTGCTTGCATCGCGCTCGGAGGCGGGCTCCAGCCCCGTGGCCTCCGACTCGAACCCGGCGAGGGCAGCGCTCAGGTCCTCGACGATCCCGTGGGCGATGACCTGCGGGGCGGGCAGGTTGTCCTTGTCTTCGAGGTCTTCGAGGGACTCGTCCCGCAGCCGGGTGATGTCGAGGTTGGCCTTGTCGCGGGCAACCAGCTCTTCGCAGGTGAATGCCTTGAGCCGCACGGACTCCTGCCGGCTGTCGGGCCTCCTTGGGGTCGCGACGGCACCATGAACGGTTGCGCATAGGGTTCCGAACCGAGATCGTGTGCTGCATGAGTCAGTCCTGGGGTCAGGCCACGTCAGGAATCTTCCGTCGCAAGCCCATCGCCGCCGAGGCGGATGCGTCGCTTGACCGCAGCATAGGGCTGTGGCAGCTGACCGCGATCGGTCTCGGAGCGATCATCGGTGCGGGCATCTTCGCCCTGGCTGGTCCGGTCGCGAAGACCGACGCCGGTCCGGCTGTGTCGCTCTCGTTCTTGCTGGCTGGCTTTGCCAGTGCGTGCGCGGCCCTGTCGTACGCGGAGTTCGGTGGTCTGATCCCGCAGGCGGGGTCTGCCTATACCTACGGGTACGCAGTGCTCGGCGAGGTTGTCGGCTGGTTCATCGGGTGGGACCTGCTGCTGGAGTACACCGCCATCGTCGCCGTGGTCGCCATCGGGGTTTCGCAGTACATCTCCTTCCTGCTGACTGCCCTCGGTCTCAACCTGCCCACGTGGATGCTCGGGGCGCCGGGGAGCGGCGACGGTCATCGCGTGGACCTCTTCGCGATCCTGCTGTGTCTGGGAGTGGCGTGGCTGCTCAACTGCGGAATCAAGACTAGCGCCCGGATCGAGACCTACCTGGTGTTCATCAAGATCGCGATCGTGCTCGCCGTGATCGTCGTCGGCGTCTTCTACGTCAAGTCCGACAACCTCACGCCATACGTTCCCTTCGGTTTCAGCGGTGTCGCCACCGGTGCAGCGACCGTCTTCTTCGCAGTGTTCGGGTACGACGCGATGAGCACCGCCGCGGAGGAGTCCAAAGAGGCCGAGCGGAACCTGCCCAAGGCGATCGTGATCTCCCTGTCCATCGCCATGGTGCTCTACTTGTTGGCCGCCACGGTGCTGACCGGGATGGTGAAATACACCGACCTCTCGGAGACCGCCGCCTTCAGTGAGGCGTTCAGTGCAGTCGGCAGGCCCGGGTTCGCGAAGGTCGTCGCCGTGGGGGCCATCGTCGGCATCGTCACCGTGCTGTTCGCCTTCACACTCGGGGCCTCCCGGATCTGGTACTCCATCAGCCGCGACGGCCTTCTGCCCGCTTGGTTTGCCACAACCAACAAGCACCACTCGCCGAGTCGTCCAGTGTGGATCGTCGGCATCGTCGCCGCCGCGATCGCCGGGTTCGTCTCGATCGGCACGGCGGCCG
>JALZBH010000079.1 GCA_030947625.1 Actinomycetota bacterium | reverse complement strand
TGGGTTAGGCTCACGCCGTGTCCGCGGTGAAGTCACGAGCTACGCGCGTGACCGCCCTGATGGCGTGCTTGCGATTTCTGTTCCCCAATGGCAGCCCGCCGCGGTTCACCCGCTACGAGTCTTCCGCCGATGTCGCCTGGCTGGTGCTGGCGCACTCTCGGGCGCCGCGACTCCTGGTTCCGACCACCCCCCCACGGGCAACCAGCCTCGCCATCGATCGCGTCAGCTCGGCGCTGGACTGGCAGCATCTGCTGGGCCGCCAGATGGTCGGCCACGCTCTCCGAACGGGGGTCGGGTCGCTCTACCCCGAGCGGCTGGTGCTGGATCGGGAGGGTGCGGACTCGTTCTTGGGTTACCTCTCTGAGAGGTTCGGCCAGCCGGTGATCGTGGCGATCAGCGTAGGCCGTCCCAGGGCCAACCTGAAGCCGGTGCTCACGGTGTTCTCCCACACCGGCCAGCGGCTTGCGTTCGTCAAGGTGGGCTATCCCTCGGTCGCAGCGGTCCATGTCGAGAGGGAGACCGCCGCCCTGCGCGCCCTCGCCGACAAGACCTTCACCCAGCTGGTCGCTCCTGGCGTGATCTTCGCCGACACCTGGCACGGGGCCCCGGTCCTGGCCATCACCGCGCTCACCGAGGGAGTTCGCTGGGTGCGGGACGGCCGGCGGAGGATCCCTCACGCAGCGATGGCGGAGGTGTCCCGGTCCTCCGGTGCGCCGATCAGCATCCTGGACGACGTACCCGCGTGGGTGCGACTGCGCGATCAGGCCGATGTCGAGTCGCGGCGCGACGACTTCGGTGAAGCCGTCGCAGTCCTACGGGAGCGGCACGGCGACCTGGTGCTTCGGCCATCCGCATGGCACGGCGACTGGACCCCCTGGAACATGTGCTGGGAGAGGAACAAGATCTCGCTGTGGGACTGGGAGAGATACGACCCCGACACGGTGCCCGGACTGGACGCTTACCATTACGCGATCTCGTGCAAGGCCAACCAGGGCGGCCTGAACAAGGCGACAGTGCGCAAGGGCCTGGACTGGGCCGTCAGCGGCACCACCTCGGTGAACGACCGCGCGAAAGTCCTGGGTCAGCTGTATCTCGCCTTCATCGCAGGCAGACACCTGGAGGGGCGTGGTGACTTCTCTGCGGGTTCCTTCCGGTTGGCGGGCATCCTCCTCGACGTCCTCTCCGAGTCCCTCGCCGAACCGGTCACGACGTGAGTGGGGCCACCGCCGGGCTGCGCCGCATCGGACGGCGCGCCCCCAGCGCGGCGGCACCGGTCGTGCGGGCCGCGGTGTTGCGCTGGGGAATGCTCACCTCACGCTGGCGGGCCACCCCCGGCGTACTTGTCGTGGGAGCCCAGCGCTGCGGCACCACCACGCTGTTCCGGCTTCTCAGTGGCCACCCGGCCCTGGCCCGGCCCACGCTGAGCAAGGGCATCGGCTACTTCGACCTGCACTATGACCGCGGCCCTGCCTGGTATGCCGGCCACTTCCCGATTCGTCGCGACGGCAAGACTGCTTTCGAGAACAGCGGCTACTACCTCTTCCATCCACTTGCCCCCGAGCGCATTGCCGGTGACCTTCCCGAGGTGCGGGTCATCGCGATGGTGCGCGACCCGGTCGAGCGCGCCTACTCCGCGCACGCTCACGAGACCCGAAGGGGGTTCGAGAGCGAACCCTTCGCAGTGGCGGTGGACCTGGAGGAGGCTCGCCTGGCCGGCGAGGTGTCCCGGATGCGCTCCGATCCTGGATACCAGAGCTTCGAGCACCGCCATCATGGCTATTTGGGCAGAGGCCGTTACGCCGAGCAGCTGCAGCCTTACCTCGACCTCCTCGGGCCCGATCGGGTGCTGGTGCTCGACCCCTGGCTGACCAGCGACTCGTTTCGGACCGAGTGGATCCGGGCGCTCGACTGGCTCGGGCAGAGTCGCTGGGTGCCCGATGAGATCGGGGCGTGGAACCAGGCGCCGCGGACGCCGATGGCCGATCACCTGCGGGCGCGCCTCTCGGCGTACTTCGAACCGCACGACGCGGCTCTCGCACCCATCCTCGGGCGTACGCCGAGCTGGCGATCCTGACCACTCAGGACGAGGCCAGCCCGAGTCGCTCCGTCAGTAGGTCGTACAGGCGCATGCCGGCGCGACCGTCCTCGTAGGGACAGAACGCGGAGACGAAGCGGTCGTACTTCGGCTGGTCGATCTCCTGCGCCAGGATCGCATCCAGCGCGTCGGCAGCAGTGTGCGCGACCGGACCGGGCGCCCACCGGAGATAGTCGAAGTACATCCCGCGCTGCGCCGTGTAGCGTGCCAGGTCGGGCACGAACGACACGATGGGCTTGCCGGTGACGGCAAAGTCGAAGATGGCGGACGAGTAGTCCCCAAGGAGCACGTCTGCGGCTAGGAAGAGGTCAGCCACGTCGGGCCACGCACTGAGGTCGGCCACGCTCGGATGCGGCGGGACGTGGCGGTCGTTGGGGTGGCTGCGCGCCCAGAGCACCAGGTCGCTGGGGAGGCCGCCCATCAGCTTCTCGACCTCCGGCTCGGCCCACACGCTGCGCGCGTCATCGCGCCAGGTGGGCACGTAGAGCACCACCGTCCGATCGCCGACACCCAGACGGTTGCGCAGCTCCGCACGCCGGACAGCTGCCCCGGCGCCGGACAGCACGTCGTTGCGGGGATACCCGATCTCGAGTACCTGCCCGTCATAGTGGAAGGCCGATCGGAACAGCTCGGTGCACACCGGACTAGGCGAGACCAGATAGTTCCAGCGGTGCACGTCCCGGCGTACCCGAGCCAGATGCGCTGCGGCTCCCGGGTAGACCGGGTTCACCTCGTCGAACCCGAGCAGCTTCAGCGGCGTGCCGTGCCAGGTCTGGACGTAGACCGTGCGCGGCCCCACGATGCCGCGCGTGACGATGTCGTTGCTGACCAACAGATCGGCGGTAGCAAGGCGAGCAAGATGCGCGGGCGAGTGGCGACGCACTCCGTGGACGCCGGGTGGAAGCAGCGCACCCTTTCCGGCCACCCAGACCCGGTGCACCTCAGGGTTGCGCTCACCCATCAGCTCCGAGAGTCGCGCCGGACTGTCGGCGTAGCCGCCACGCCAGGCCTCGAACAGTGCCGTCGTCATGATTCGACACGCTGCCGGGGAGCCGGGCCCGCGAGATGGAGCTGCAGCGGTAGGCGGAGCAGGTAGCAGGCGCCCAGGTATGCAGCGGCCGCCCCCGCGCAGACACCCATCAGCGGCAGGGTGCCCAGACCCGCGAAACTGCCTAGGGTGACCGGGAAGACCACCAGAATGAGCGTCATCAGCGCCACTTGCAGGCTGCGCAGGGTCAGCGGCGTCGCACCGGTCAGCCGCCGGACCTGGTAGACGCCGAGCCCTGCGATGGCCACGCGCGAGACCAGCCACGCGAAGGCGGCACCGGTGTTGCCGTACTGGGGGATCAGCATGAAGCACAACCCGATGTCCAGGCCCACCCCGACCAGTGCATTACCCAGGCTGGTGGTGCTACGACCGAGCATCAAGATCACCGTGTCAAGGGGTCCGCTGGCCACAGTCAGCATCATCGCGATCGCCATGATCACCACAACGGCCACGCCATGACTGCCGTATGCCGCACCGAAGATGCTCAGGTACAGCCCGGGTGCCGATCCGACCACGGCGTACAGCGGCCAGGCGACCACCAGGTTCCATGTCGTACCGGTGTGGAACAGCTCACGCAGGCCACGCCGATCATCGTTGGCAATGATCACGGTGAAGCGGGGCTGGAGGACCTGCTGAAAGCTGAGTGTGATCATCTGGCCGAGCGGCACGAACCGGGTGGCTGCGGTGTAGATGGCCGCCTCGCTGGGGCCACGCAGGGCAGCGATCAAGATGATGTCGGCGCGCTGGATGACCAGCTGGGCGACCTGGGTGATGCCGCGGGCCCAGGTGAAGGCCCAGAACTCCCTGCGGACGCGGGACGCACGTGCCGAACCCCGCCACTGCAGACGGAGTCCGCGCTCTCTCAGACTCGCCGAGAGCGTGACCAGTCCGGCCACGAGGCTGAGAAGGTACGGCGCGGCCCAGACCCCGGCGAGGATGTCCAGACGGTGGGTCCGGGTCGTCGCGACCCAGACGAGGACGGGCTGGCTCGACGAGCGCAGCACCTTGTCGAAGAGCACCGTCGGCGACATCAGCCCGAACGCCCTGGTCGAGGCGAAGGTCAGGTTGCCGAGGCTTGCCACGGGCGCAGCGACCGCAAGCACCCGCAGGGCGGATGCGGCCTCGGTCACCGGCAGGCCCATTGCTCGTGCCAGTGGCACCGCCAGGAGGAACACCACGATCGCGGCGGCGGCGGTGGTGATGAAGACCGGGATGAACGTCACGCGTAGGGCGGCACCGATGTCCTCGCGCCGGCCCAGCACCTCGAAGCGCAGCAGGAACCGCCCCAGTCCCGCCTCGGTGCCCAGGCTCGATAGCGCAGTGAGCACCAGAAACGCCGAGGTGAGGGCGAAGAACACGCCCGCCTGGGACTGGTTCAGCTGACGTGCGATCACCAGGACGAGGCCGACCGCGCCGACCGCGCCGGCAACGGCGCCGCTGAGGTTGACTAAGCCGGAGCGGGCGACCAGACGCAGCGCAGGGTCGACACCGCTGGGGGGCGTCCCCTCACTCATCGAGGACCGGCACGCCCAAAGGGTTCATGGGGGTCCTCCGATGGCTCGACTGCGCTCCGGCGCATTGATGCTGTCACATTCCTCGCCCGAATCGGTGCAAAGTTCGCTGAATGCGCTCCGCTCCGACGAGTCCGGTAGTCACGAGCGCGGCCAGCAGGAACCGAGGCTCGCGCCGGGATAGGCGCACCCCTTCCCGCAGAGTGTGCCAGGCAGCAGCACGGTCGCCCGAGGCAGCCTGGGCGAAGGCGAGCTGACCCAGTACCCGGGCCTTTCCACGCGGCGATGAGGCGAAGTCCGGATGCTTGTCGAGCAGATATCTGAGCCCGTCGGCGATCCGCGCCCAGTGGCTGAAGAAGTAGGACTGCCCGCCCCAGTGGATGTCGGCCACCACCGGGGACACCATCGCGATGTCACCGTGGGCGGAAAGCCGAAGCAGGAACTCGTAGTCCTCGGCGTAGCCTCCGGGAATCTCCTCGTCCCAGCCGCCGATCTGACGTACGACCTCGACCACAAGCAGGAACGTGGACGGGTGCAGCTGGGCGACCCGGTCACGGAGAAGGTCGGCGTGGGTGACCGCCGCGCCGTGGTAGATCCGGGGGGTGGAGTGGCCGTCTTGGACGATGCACGTGCTGCCGCCGGCACCGACGAGTCCGGCCCGCGTGGCCATCAGCTCGACCTGCGAGCGAAGTCGGTGTGGACGCCACTCGTCGTCGTCGTCGATCGTGGCCAGCAACCCTGCGGTGACCAGGCTCAGCCCATAGTTGCGAGCCCCCGCGAGGCCCGGCCGCCCCTGGTTCGCTACGACGCTCACGGACCAGCCAGATGGCGGCTCCGGGACCACCGGAACCACGGGATGGGGCCCGTCGAGCACCACGAAGACCTCGATCTGCCCCGGGTAGTCCTGGGCCCAGATCGAGCGCAGCGAACGGGCGAGCAGCTCGGGACGCTGGTGTGTGGGCACGACCACAGCGAGTCGCGGGAACTCCCCCGGCCGCCAGGCCGGAGGAGTTCGGTATTGCATCAGTAGGCCCCGTCTTGGCTGACCACAGCCTTGACTGTCCGCAGCGCAATCGCCACGTCGTGTATCGGGGTCCAGTGGTCCACGTAGTCGAGATCGAGCCGCACCGAGTCCGACCAGGACAGCTTGGAGCGGCCGCTGACTTGCCAAAGGCCGGTCATTCCGGGTTTGACGGCCAACCGCCGCCGGGCCCAGTCGTCGTACATGGCCACCTCGCCGGGCAGCGCGGGACGGGGGCCGATCAGCGACATCTCGCCACGCACGACGTTGATCAGCTGCGGCAGCTCGTCCATCGAGGTGGTGCGCAACCAGCGCCCGACCCGGGTCACCCGCGGGTCGCGACACATCTTGAAGAGGACCTCGTTGCCCTCGCTGGACTCGATAAGGCGATCGGCGAGCTCCTCAGCGTCCACGCTCATGCTGCGGAACTTCATCATGCCGAAGTGGGCCCCTCGTACGCCGACGCGCCGCTGCACGAAGAACGCTGGCCCGGACGAGTCGATGCGGACCAGAACCGCGATCGCGAGAAGCAACGGGGAGAGCAGCACGAGCAGCAAGGCGGCCGCGGCCCGGTCTATGAGGTCTCGGGGCAGCCGGCGCGTCCACGGAGTGCAGCTCGTGATCGCCAGGCCCCGGCCGAAGGGGTGAGCGACCGGGGAGAACCGCTCCGGCGCCAGTGCCCGGGGACCCGCGTCTATCACGAGGGAGGTGCGCAGGCCTTCGAGCTTCCAGGACAGCTTCCGGATCTCCTCTGGCTGCAGCGCCGCGCCGAGGATGACAACCTGATCCGGCCGCACGGCGGCGGCGACCTCGTCGATGTGGTCGCTGTCACCGAGCACGGCCACCCCCGGCGTGGATACCGACAGGGGATCCTCGCCGGTGTCGCAGTAGCCGATGATCCCTGACGCCTTGCTTGCCCCCACCGGTACCACGGCGTTGACCTGGCTGCGCGAGCCGACCAGGAGCACCCTGGGGTCGCCCTGACGGCGTCCGGCAAGCATCGGGACCACCCGGAGCATCAACGAGGCACCGGCTACCGTCAGGAACGCGGCGAAGGCCATCTGAGCGTCGCCGAGACCGAAGAGCATGCTCACCGCGATCAGCGGCGTGACCCGCTCGAAGCGGCGAATGGTCCGCCGTGGGGAGAGCAACATCCAGTGCTTGGCGTCCTCACGGACACCGATGAGCTGCGTGATACACCATCCGCCCGCGACGATCGCCAGCGCGAGGCTGCCCAACGCGACCGAGAGCGCAGCGGCGTTGAGGAAGATGACCAGCTCCAGCACGGCGTAAACCCGGGGCAGGCGGTGATGTCCTGCGCGGCCAGCCGGCGACACGGTGGCTGTCTGGGGACGCACCAGTGAAAGCGGGGCCCCCACATCCGACGGAGCACGCTGGCCCGGGAAAGCCGACTGGGGCGCCCGCTCGACCGAACGCACCAACCAGGACGTCCATTCTGCAAGCTCGGCAGATCCGACGTCGTCTTGATGAACGACACTCACTGAAAAAATTCCCCCCGCGGTCACCTACTGGACATGCCGGCGCTTCCCGATTCAGCGCCCACCCGAGTTTCGACTGAACCTCAGGTGCCTAATGCTTTCCCCAGTATGCGGACAGATATGCCTGCGTGTTTCCGAATGCGCACCATGACAACGGTAAAAACCGGACAAAAATGGAATAAGTCGGACATCTTCCATAAGAAAGTTTCCGAAACTCAGGTGTTGAACCGTTGCCTGGTCCAGTCCAGGTCGGTGCGCAAGAGTGACTCAATTGCATCGGCCGCAGTTTGCACCTGTATGGGCAGTTCCCTACGCTCTTGGACCGAGTAGTCCGATAGCACGTAGTCGGCCGGGTCCTGGTGTCCGCGCGGCCGGCCGACGCCAACGCGGACCCGGTAGAAGTCCCCACTGCCCAGAGCGGACCGGACCGACCGCAGACCGTTGTGCCCATTGTCGCCACCGCCCTGCTTGACCCGCAGTGCGCCGAAGGGAAGGTCGAGCTCGTCGTGGATCACCACGATCGCCTCGATGGGCGCTCGGTAGAACCTCGCCAGCGCCGAGACCGCTCCGCCCGACTCGTTCATGAAGCTCCGCGCTCGAGCAAGCACCACCCGGGGTCCCGGCTCGGCCACCGGACCCAGCCGTCCCTCGACGACATCGCAGAGCCTGGACTTGTGCGCCCGGAACGCCGAGCCCATCCGGCGAGCCAGCTCGTCGGTGACCAGGTAGCCCACGTTGTGCCGGGTGCCGGCGTACCTCGCACCAGGGTTGCCAAGTCCGACCACGAGCCAGACCTCGGTCATCGGATGCGGTCAGCTCTCGTCTGAGGTGCCCTTGGCTGTGTCGCCCGCGGACTGGTCGGTGGATCCCGCGTCCCCGGCGGCCTCCCCGCTCTCGGGGGAGGCGTCGCCCTGGCGCTCGGCGACCTCCTCGTCGGACTCGTCACGCTCGATGCCGGCCTCGGCCTCGGCTTCCTCGAGCTCGGCCTCGACCTCCGCAGCCGTGGGAGCATGGATGACGTTGACGATCAGGTGGTCCTCAGCGGTGACCAGCGTGGAGCCGGAGGGCAGCACCAGGTCCCGGGCGAACACCTGGGTGCCGACTTCAGCGTCCTCGACGGAGACCTCGATGTTCTCCGGGATGTGGGTGGCCTCGGCCTCGACGGTCACCGTGTTGACCTCGGTGACGACCAGCGCCTCGGCCTTGGCCTCCCCCACGACATGGATGGGAATCTCGACGGTGACCTTCTCGCCGCGACGTACCGCGACGAAGTCGACGTGCTCGAGAAAGCCCTTGATCGGGTCGGCCTGGACCTGCTTGGTCAAGGCGAGCTGGACGGTGCCGTCGACGTCGATGTTGACGACCGCGTTCCCACCGCCGTGCTTGAGCGCCATCATCGTCTGGTGGCCCGGCAGCGAGATGTGGATCGGGTCGTTGCCGTGTCCGTAGATCACGGCCGGCACCATCGACGCGCGCCGGATCCGGCGGGCGGCGCCCTTGCCGAACTCGGTGCGGGTCTCGGCCTTGATCGTCTCGGCGGCCATCGCAGTGCTCCTCGGGTCGGGGTACGTCGTGGGTCGCTCCCGGGTCCGGAGACGACACCTGCACCGCGCGACGATGGCACGGTGCATGGGCGGTACTGGGCTCACGGACCGGCCGCGTCGATCACGGAGCGCAGAGTCTCCCTCGCCGAGGCAACCTCGCAATGCTAACGCCGGTCCCGTGGGGTTGGCGAATCCGCTTGGTCAGGCCTGACCGTCGAACATCGAGGTGACCGAGCCGTCCTCGAAGACCTGCCGGATCGCCTGGCTGAGCAGCGGCGCGATGGACATGCAGGTCAGCTTGTCGAACTCGTGGTCGGCCGAGAGCGGCAGGGTGTTGGTGACCACGATCTCGGTCGCCGGACAGTTCTTCAGCCGGTCGACCGCGGGGTCCGAGAGCACCGCATGAGTGGCTGCGATGACCACGCCGGCGGCTCCCCCATCCATCAGCGCCTCGGCCGCCTTCACCACCGTGCTGCCGGTGTCGATGATGTCGTCGACAAGCACGCACGTCCGGTCGCGTACGTCGCCGACGACCCGGTTCGCAGTCGTCTCGTTCGGCCGGTCGATGTCGCGGGTCTTGTGGATGAACGCCAGCGGTACGCCCCCCAGGCGGGCCGACCAGCGTTCGGCGACCTTGATCCGACCGGCGTCGGGCGAGACGACGGCCAACCGCTGGTCGCCGTACCTCTCCTTGACGTAGTCCGCCAGGATCGGCAGCGCCATCAGGTGGTCGACCGGACCATCGAAGAACCCCTGGATCTGGTCGGCATGCAGGTCGACGGCGATCAGCCGGTCAGCCCCTGCGGTCTTGAACAGGTCGGCCATCAGGCGGGCGGAGATCGGCTCGCGGCCTCGGTGCTTCTTGTCCTGGCGGGCGTAGCCGTAGAACGGCAGGACTACGGTGATCCGCTTGGCCGAAGCCCGCTTGAGCGCGTCGACCATGATCAGGTGCTCCATGATCCACTCGTTGATCGGCGCGGTATGGCTCTGCAGCACGAACGCGTCGCAGCCACGCACCGACTCCTCGTAGCGGATGTAGATCTCGGAGTTGGCGAAGTCGTAGGCGGAGGTCGGGACCAGCTCGGTGCCGAGCTGCTGGGCCACCTCCGCGGCGAGCTCGGGATGCGCCCGGCCGCTGAACACCATCAGGTTCTTCTCGGTGGTCCGCTTCAATCCGCTCACGCGTGGCTACTCCTGGCTCGGATCCTGGCTCGGGCCTGCGGGACTGTCCTCATCCTCCCACGCACCTGCGGCTCCGG
>JALZBH010000204.1 GCA_030947625.1 Actinomycetota bacterium | reverse complement strand
CGACGACGCCGAACGGATGCTGCGCGATGGTGAGCTGGTCGGGGTGTGGCCCGAGGGCTTCAAGGGCATCGGCAAGCCGTACGCCGAACGCTACAAGCTGCAGCGGTTCGGCAGGGGCGGGTTCGTCGCAGCGGCCATGCGCACCGGCGTACCCATCATCCCGACGGCGGTCGTGGGTGCCGAGGAGATCTACCCCTTGGTCGGGAACTTCCCCTCGCTGGCGCGGCTGCTCGGGGTGCCGTACATCCCGATCACGCCGTTGTTCCCGCTGCTGGGTCCGTTGGGACTGGTGCCGCTGCCCTCGAAATGGCTGATCGAGTTCGGTGAGCCGATCCGCACCGACGAGTACGACGAAGGCTCGGCCGACGACCCGATGCTGGTGTTCAACGTGACCGACCAGGTGCGCGAGACGATCCAGCAGACGTTGTACTCCCTGCTGATGAAGCGCAAGTCGGTGTTCGGCTAACCAGGGAGTGCCCGGTCAGGGATGCTTCGGCAGACCCCCGACAACACCCTTGACCGCGCCCTTCGCCTTCTTGGTGACGGTGCCGGTCACTGTCCCGGTGACCGTGCGGGTGGTAGAGGTGACGCCCGACGTGACCTGCTTGACCAGATCCTTGACCGCAGCGTTGCCGGTGAGCTTGCCGGTCACCTGGCCCAACGGGGTGGACGACCCGTTCGATGTGGCCTGGCCGGCTGCCGTCGTGGCCGCCTTCGGTGGGTTGCCCACTGGGGTGTGGGGCTTGGCCAACGGCGTTTTGGTCGCGACGTTCCGGGCCCGTCGTGCCTCCGCGCGCAGCAGCGCCTGCTTCTGGGCGGCGGCGTCGGCCTCGGCCCGCACGACCGGAGCGGCGAACAGCGTGTCCAGCGTGTGCGCCGAGGTGAGCGTCACCAGGCTTCGAGGGGTAGCCAGCGCGGCGCCGCCACTGCAGCTCGAGCACAGCACCCGGGCCTGCTGGTCGATCGCACGCAGCGTGTCGGCGGCGGCGGCGAAGGCCGGCGTGGCGGTGGGGGGAGCCAGCGCAGCGAGCCGGCGCAGCTGAGTCATCTGGCTGGCCGCAAAGGCGCGGACGGCGACAATGTCCGCGTCGTTGTTGTCCCGCTGGTAGGCCGCGAAGAGCAGGTTCGAACCCTTGTCGGCGCTCTTCTGGAAGTCGCGCAGCGTCGAGGTGACCTGCGCCGTGGAGCCGGAGGAGATCAGGTCGGAGACCTCGTGGAGACGAGTGTCAGCCTGCCCGAGCAGGTCCTTGCCCCTGCCGGCCGGGCTGGTCTGCAGACCGAGCTCGGCCTGTTCGATGCCCCGTTTGACGGGGTACAGGACGTCGCCGGGGTTTGACCCTTGGGCGGCTGCGGCCATGCCCGCGGTGCCGGTCACCAGGACCAAGGCCGCTGCGGCTGCACCCAGGCGCCGATCACGACGGCGGGGAGCCGCGGGGCGTAGCTGCACGACCCGGCCCGACCCGGTCGGAGACTGTGCCGCAGGAGTGGTCCAGATTGCCTCCGCTTCGAGAAGCAGACGGGTACGAAGGTCGGCGACGAACTCCGGCCGCGGGGCCGGGGGTTCCTGCTCCCGAAGCAGGCCGACGGTCTGCAGCAGGTCGGCGTACCGGTCGGCAGTTTCGCCGTACGACGGGTCGTCCAGCGCACGAGCAAACTCTTCGGCCTCGTGACGGCCGCCGAACACGGCGATCATGCTCTCTCCAACGAGCGCAGGGCACGGGAAGTTATGCATTGCCGACTACTCATGACTGCACACCTTCCGGGAGCAGCTTCGCCAGGTTTCGGACCCCGCGCAGCTGGAGCTGCTTCACCGCACCGACGCTACGGTCGAGCAGCTCGGCGGTCTCGGCGATGGACAGTCCCTGGAGGAACCGCATGATCAAGCACTCCCGCTGCTCCTCGGGCAGCTCGCCGAGGGCAGCAAGCAGGACCTCGTTGGTCAGCGACGCAAGCACCTCGGCCTCGGGACTCTCGGCTGACTTGTCGAGCGTGCGCACGTCATCGGTCGTCTGCTCAAGCCGGGTCCGGCCGGCCTTGTAGTGGTCGGTGGCGAGGTTGCGCGCAATCGTCATCAACCAGGCACCGAAGTCCTTGCCCTGCCAACGGAAGGAGTCCATGCTGCGCAGCGCACGGAAGAACGTCTCGGCGGCGAGGTCCTCGGCCAACGGAACCGAGCCGAGTCGGTAGTACAAGAACCGGTACACCGTGGGCTGGTAGTGGTCGTAGAGCTGCCCGAAGGCGTCCTTGTCACCGTTGCGGGCCAGCTCGACCAGCGCAATCAGCCGGGTCGCCTCGCCTTCGTCCTGGACCGTCGACGCCGCCAGGTCACCGTCACCGTGGTGGTTGACAGACGGGAGGGACCGGGCCCCACCGCGGGTCTTGGCCGCGCCCCGCTCGGTGCTGCTGGTGGCGGCCATGGCCAGACCGAGCAGGTCGGCGGGCGACCTTGGTACGGGTGCCGGCCCCCAATCCGAACCAGAAGCCGGTCCGGAGAGCAGGGCGGGAGCAGGCGCCATCGGATCCGACAGGACGGCGAGGGCTTCGAGGACGGCGGTTCGGAGCGCGTCAATGCCGCGGCGAACAGCGTCGTCGTTTGGCATGACTCTCCCTCCCAGCCTCCCAGCCAGGTGCACAAGCCACGTGCACGCCAAGACTAAAGGCGCCCGGCGAGTTTGGGGAGCCACTTCGGCGAACTAGCGCACCTTGCGACGAACCGCTACCGCCGCCGCCACCGCACCACTGAGCGCACCGGTTGCGCCCGCAGTGAGCAGGCCGACCCGAGCGGCCTTGCGACCGGTGCGATAGTCGCGGATCCGCCAGCCGTGCTCGCGGGCGTAGCCACGCAGTCGACGGTCGGGGTTGATCGCGCAGGGGTCCCCGACCAGGGACAACATCGGCAGGTCGTTGTAGGAGTCCGAGTACGCCGAGCAGCGGGAGAGGTCCAGGCCTTCTCGCACGGCGAGAGCGCGGATCGCCTCTCCCTTTGCCGGCCCGTGCAGGAACTCCCCGACGAGCCGGCCGGTGTAGACGCCGTCGAGGTGTTCGGAGACCGTGCCCATCGCCCCGGTCAGTCCGAGCCTCCGGGCGATGATGGTGGCGATCTCGATGGGCGCCGCTGTGACCAGCCACACCCGTTGCCCCTGGTCGAGGTGCAGCTGAGCGAGCGCACGGGTGCCGGGCCAGATCCGGTGCGCCATCGCCTCGTCGAAGATCTCCTCCCCGAGAGCCTCCAGCTCCGCCACCGTGTGCCCGGCGATGAATGAGAGCGCGGCCGACCGCGTCTGGGCGACGTGCTCGGGATCTTCCACCCCGGCCACCCGGAAGTAGGTCTGCTTCCACATGGCCCCGAGGATCTCGCGGGTGGTGAAGAAGCTGCGGCGATGCAGGCCTTTGACCAGGTGGAAGATCGACGCACCCTGCATGACGGTGTTGTCCACGTCGAAGAACGCGGCACTGGCCCGGTCGCTCGGGACGGACAGCGCCGTCTCCACCTCGGCGTAGGCCGCCGCAGCCTCTCCGGCCAGCCGCGAGCGTCGGGTGAGGTCTGGCGGCCGGGTCGATGCCTTGCGTGCCACGGCGCCGATCCTATGCCTGGCTTTGCTTGTGTCAGACTCCCCAGATGGACACCAACCTCGCCGACCTGCTGGCCAGGGCGGCGAGCGCTGAGCCGGACAAGATCGCTGTCTGCGAGGCCGAGACGGGCGCCACCATGACCTGGGCGGGGCTCGACGACCTGGCCGACCGGGTCGCCCACGGGTTGTCGCGAGCGGGGATGGTCGCCGGGTACCGGGTGCTGATTGCTACCACCAACCGGATCGAGTTCGTGGCCGGCTATCTCGGCGTACTCCGGGCGCGGATGGTCGCGGTCCCGGTCAACCCGCGCAGCGTTACCGGTGAGCTGATCCGGA
>JALZBH010000078.1 GCA_030947625.1 Actinomycetota bacterium | reverse complement strand
TCGCCAAGGTCCAGCCGTCGCTGTCCAGCCACCAGTACTCCGGCTACGACCTGGCCGTGATCACCAGCGGCATCTACTTCAACAAGTTCAAGGACCTCGGCTTCTTCGTGCCGCTGGACCAGAGCAACCTGACCAACTTCCACAGGTACGCCGCGAAGATCTACCGCAACGAGGCCTTCGACCCGGGCAACGTGTTCTCGATCCCCTGGCAGGCGGGCTTCA
This sequence comes from Actinomycetota bacterium, assembly GCA_030947625.1. GTDB lineage: Bacteria > Actinomycetota > Actinomycetes > Propionibacteriales > Nocardioidaceae > Marmoricola. The sequence continues at coordinate 9,837 of JALZBH010000078.1, read as the reverse complement.
CCGGCATCGGCTACAACCCCAAGCTCACCGGGCGCAAGATCACCTCGTGGCACGACCTCACCGATCCCAAGTTCAAGGGGCACATCGGGATGATGGGCAACAACGAGGACCTTCCGAACTGTGCGCTGCAGGCGATCGGCGTGCATCCGCCGACGTCGAAGGAGGCCGACTGGCGCAAGGCGGCGAAGTGGCTCACGGACATGAAGCCGCTGGTGCGCAACTTCTACTCCCAGAACTACATCGGCGGCCTGGCGACCGGCGACGTGTGGATCTCGATGGCCTGGTCCGGTGACATCTTCCAGCAGAACCTCTCGGGAAAGAAGATCGGCTCGGCCCTGGAGTTCGTCATCCCCGACGAGGGCGGCCTGCTGTGGACCGACAACTTCGTGATCCTCAAGGGGGCCAGGAACGCGCACAGCGCGATGCAGCTGATGGACTTCTACTACCAGCCGAAGGTCGCCGCGAAGGTCACCGAGTACGTCAACTACATCTCGCCCGTGCCGGGTGCCCAGGCGGTGGTGGCGAGCGACGCGGCCAAGGCGGCCAAGGCTGACAAGAGCTATCTCGAGGCCGTGGCCACCAGCTACGCCACCTTCCCCCAGGCGCCGGTGTACGCCAAGACCAGCAACGGTTTCACTCCCAAGGCGGGCGCCCAGCTGGATCTGTGGAACAGCATCTTCGAGCCGGTGTACCAGTCGTGAGCGGCCGGTCGTGAGCAGCCTGCGCGCCCGGCTGTCCCCGTACTTCCTGGTGCTGCCGGGCGGTCTCTGGCTAGCGGTGTTCTTCGTCGTGCCGATGTTCGCGATGGTGGCGGTCTCTTTGCAGACCGGGAGCCTGGAGACCGGTTTCCAGCAGACGTTCGCCTGGCACAACTACACCGACATGATCAGCCAGTACCACAGCCAGCTGTTGCGGTCGTTCAAGTACGGGCTCGTCACCACGGTGCTGACGATCCTGCTGGCCTACCCGATGGCTTACTGGATCGCGTTCCGTGGTGGCCGGCACAAGTCGAGTTACCTCTTCTTGATCCTGCTGCCGTTCTTCGTGACGTTCGTGATCCGGACGATCTCCTGGCAGTTCCTGCTGGCCGACAAGGGGATCGTGCTCGGTCCACTGAAGTCTCACGGGCTGCTACCGCAGTCCTTCCACATCCTGGCAACGCCGTACGCCGTGGTGGGCGGGCTGGTCTACAACTTCCTGCCGTTCATGGTGCTGCCCATCTACGTTGCCCTGGAGCGCATCGACCGGTCGCTGCTGGAGGCAGCGTCGGACCTGTTCGCGAACCGGCGGGAGGCTTTCACGCAGGTGGTGCTGCCGCTCTCGCTGCCCGGGGTGTTCGCAGGAGTGATCCTCACGTTCGTGCCGGCGGCCGCCGACTACGTGAACGCGCAGATCCTCGGCGGCAGCGGGCAGGTGATGATCGGCAATATCATCGAGACGCTGTACCTCACCAACTCCCAGTACCCGCAGGCATCCGCGCTCAGCTCGGTCCTGCTGGCGGCGTTGCTGGTCGGGATCTTCGTCTACGCCAAGGCACTGGGCACCCGCGACGTGCTGGATGCGAGCGCAGGATGAAGGGCGGCTGGTTCCTGCGGACCTACACCTGGGTCGTGATCACCTGGCTGTCGCTGCCGATCCTGGTGATGATCGTCTTCGGCTTCAACAACACCACGGGCAAGTTCAACTTCGTCTGGCAGGGCTGGACGCTGCGCTGGTACCGCGAGCTGTTCGTGATCCCCGACCTGACCACGGCGTTGCGGAACTCGATCACGATCGCGGTGATCACCACGCTGTTCGCAGCAGTGATGGGGACGATGATCGGCTACTCGATGGGCAAGTACCGCTTCCGCGGACGGGCACTCATGGACCTGGTGCTGTTCGCGAACGTGGCCGCGCCGGAGATCGCGATGGGTACCGGGCTGCTGTCCCTGTTCCTAACCCTGAACATCCCGCGCGGCTACCTGACCGTGGTGATCGCGCACATCATGTTCGACATCGTCTATGTCGCGATCACCGTGCGGGCTCGGATGTCGGCGTACGACCGCTCGCTGGAAGAGGCTGCCAAAGATCTCGGTGCCGGCCCGGCCACAACGTTCCGGCTGGTCACTCTGCCGGTGCTGATGCCGGGGGTCGTCGCTGGTTCGTTGCTGGCGTTCGCACTGTCTATCGACGACTTCATCATCACCGAGTTCAACGCCGGCAGCATGCAGACGTTCCCACTGTGGGTCTACGGCAGCTCCAGAGTGGGTACGCCGCCCCAGGTGAACGTGATGGGCACGCTGGTCTTCGCGTTCGGCGTACTCCTGGTGCTGGCCAACGCATTCTGGATGCGGCGCAACCGACGCAGGGACCTGGCGCGGAGGCAGCCGCTCGCCCCGACCCAGAGGCCGCTGCAGACGCAGGCGGCTTAGGACATCCCCCAACCAGCCAAGGAGATACCCCCGTGCGCGTACTTGTGGTCGGTGCCGGTGGTGTAGGAGCGGCGTTTGCCGCGATTGCCGCTCGCCGGGACTTCTACGAGCAGATCGTCGTCGCCGACTTCGTCCCGGCCCGGGCCGAGATGGCTGCCGCCGTCGACGGCCGTTTTGTCGCCGCGCAGGTCGACGCGAGCTCTGCAGACTCCGTTGCCGCGCTGGCGCGAGAACATGGCAGCACCCATGTGTTGAACGCGGTCGACCCGCGTTTCGTGATGCCGATCTTCGAGGGTGCGTTCGCGGCCGGGGCTGACTACCTCGACATGGCGATGAGCCTGTCCACGCCGCACCCCGAGTCGCCGTACTCCAAGCCGGGGGTGAAGCTGGGCGACGAGCAGTTCGCCCGGGCCGCGGAGTGGGAGCGGGCGGGCCGGCTGGCGGTGGTCGGCATCGGAGTGGAGCCGGGGCTCTCCGACGTGTTCGCCAGGTACGCCGCGGACGAGCTGTTCTCCGAGATCGACGAGCTGGGCACGCGTGACGGCGCCAACCTGAGCGTCGAGGGCTACGAGTTCGCCCCGTCGTTCTCGATCTGGACCACGATCGAGGAGTGCCTGAACCCGCCGGTGATCTGGCAGGACGGTGACTGGCACACCACGGCGCCGTTCAGCGAGCCGGAGGTGTTCGACTTCCCCGAGGGCATCGGCCCGGTGGAGTGCGTGAACGTCGAGCACGAGGAGGTGCTGCTGATGCCGCGCTGGCTCAAGGCAAAGCGGGTGACGTTCAAGTACGGTCTCGGCGAGGAGTTCATCGACGTGCTCAAGACGTTGCACAAGCTCGGGCTCGATCGGACCGACAAGATCAGCGTCGGTGGCGCGTTGGTCTCACCTCGCGACATGGTGGCCGCGTGCCTTCCGGACCCGGCGTCGCTCGGGCCGAAGATGAAGGGCAAGACCTGTGCCGGGCTGTGGGTTACCGGCTCCGGCAAGGACGGCCAGCCGAGGTCGACGTACCTGTATCACGTGGTCGACAACGACTGGTCGATGAGCGAGTACGGCCATCAGTGCGTGGTCTGGCAGACGGCGGTCAACCCGGCCATCGCTCTCGAGCTGCTCGCCGACGGGACCTGGCAGGGCTCGGGTGTGCTGGGCCCCGAGGCGTTCGATGCGCGCCCGTTCCTGGAGCTGCTCAGCGCTCATGGGTCGCCTTGGCGGATGCAGGAGCTGGATCCGGCCGCTGGTTGAGGAGGGAGCCGCGGGGTGGGCAATGATAGGGCGGTGAGCGATGCTCAGCAGGCCCCGGTCGGCTGGATCCGCGAGGTCGTGCTCAACTGCTCGGAGCCGTCGGAGCTGGCCACCTTCTGGGCGCGTCTGCTGGGCGGCGATCCTGTCGAGTGGTACCCAGGCTGGGTGACGCTCGAACCACCACCGCATGGTCAGCGGTTGTCCTTCCAGACCAGTGGCAACTGCCCTGAGAGCGCTCAGGTACGCGGCGGGACGGACCTGGTCCACTTCGACATCTTGGTCGACGACCTCGACGCCGCGCACGAGCGAGTCGTTGCCGCAGGCGGTGTTTTCGAGCGCGAGCACTTCTCCGCGCGTCCGGGGCCCAACGGTCAACAAGTCCCGTGGCGGGTCTACCACGATCCTTCGGGGCACCCGTTCTGTCTCGTGGTCCGCTAAGTATGAACGCACCGTCTGGGTCGTGAGCGGATGTTCACGATGTGGCTCGGTTGCTTGGACGGCATCTCACGCGTCACCGCCGATGTCGAGATTCGCTTCGTAGTGGGCTAGCTGGTTGCCCCGATCGACGATGCTTAGCCGTCCGGTTGGCCGGAAGCCGCGCGATTCCAAGAAGCGTTGCGACCGCTGGTTCGCGGTGTGAGTCCAAAGTGTGGCCCCGGGCGCATCCTGTCGCTTTCCGTTCCTCGATCAGGTAGTCAAGAGTCTGACCGCCAACGCCAGCGCCTTGTTCGGGAGGTAATACGCAGATCCCGGTGAGGTGAGCCAGCTCTGGGATCGGGTCCCCAGCGCAATCGTTGGTTCTGCCCGGGAGCGCCAGGCCCATCGTAATCACGCCGTGATCTGAGCCTTCCGCCAGCGCCAGGAGTGCTCCCGGAGACCGGCCCAAGACCTGAGCCGATCCGGATGCTGAGAAGGCAGACTGGCGGCATTGGCCTGCCTCCAGACGTCGATGGCGGCGTCGATTTCGTAGGTCCGAATTCTGGATGCGGACTGCCGCGCACAGGTGGGAGTCCGGCGACTTCGTTGTGGCCGGAACCTCTTGATGTTTAGGGCCGCCTCCTCCTTCGCTATTGCTCGGCGTGCAAGCAAGCGCACGTCGCCACAAAGGCCGGACTGTCCTTGGATCGGTTGGGCGCGGCGCCCAGTTGACTGAACCGCACGGGCCCGTTGCGCTTGACGAGTTCACTAAAGACCCTGAGATCGCTCTCAGTTATCCACATTTTCGAATACGATATCGAAACTGTCGGTGATAGGTGAGAGGATGTTCTCATGGCAGCAGCACCCAGCATCGAGCAGACCGTCCGCGGCCCCGTCGCGGGTTCGGGTGTCGGTGTGCTTGATGCGCTGGTGGCCACCGCGGCCGAGGAGCGGCGGTTGGCGGCGGAGAAGCTGCGGCTGGTCTTGGAGTGGGCGTTGACCCATCCGGGCACGGTTGAGGACTGTGCCTCCTGGGAGCCGGTGCTGCGGCTGCGACTCTGCGCTGAGGACGGGCTGGACCAACTTGGTGGGGAGGGGACGCCGGCGGTGGCGGAGTTCGCGGTCGAACAGCTGGCCACCCGTCTCGGCATCTCCACTGGGACCGCGATGAGCCTGGTTTCCGACTGCTTGAACCTGGTTTTCCGGCACCCGGTGCTGTGGTCACGAGTCCAGTCCGGGGACTGCCCGGGGTGGGTTGCCCGCAAGGTCGCCGCCGCCTGTGGCACCCTTCCCGCCACCGCGGGCGGATGGGTCGACGCCGAGGTCGGCCATCTGGCTGGTCGGACGGCATGGTCTCGGGTCGAGGCTAAGATCGCCTACGCAACCGCGAAGTGGGATCCCGCCCGGACCCACGCCGCAGAAGCCCAAGCCATGGACAGCCGGCATCTTGACCTGGACCTCCCCACCCCCACGTAGAGCTTCTTCGGTGGCAGCGCGGCAACGGCGTTTCTGCGCGGTCGGCTCGGGTTGGTCGACGCGGTCAAGTTCGAGGCGCTCGTGGCCGCCACCGCAGCCGACCTGGCCGCGTGCGGCGACACCGCATCGTTGGACGTACGACGCGCCAAGGCGCTTGGCCGGATCGCGGACCAGCTTATGACCGGCAGCCTCGATAGGGACCTCGACACCGGGGTCCCCCAGGCGTCGGGCACCGCGCGGCCGGAGCTGTTGGGAACCGCTCAGCCGGCGGCAAGCAGCGTCCTCTACCTGCATCTGTCCATGACCGACCTGGCTCAGCTTGCCACCGAAGGCGTCGCAACGAGGCTGACACCTGTGGGGTGGGCGGAGAAGATTGGGCCGGTCTCTGTAGACCTCATCAAGTCATGGCTGGGCCAGAGCAATCCGGTCATCCAACCGGTCATCGACGTTGCCCGATGTGCCCATGCGGTGGACCGACATGATCCGCCCGCCTGGCTGCGGGAGCTGGTGGTGCTGCGCGACGCACACTGTGTCTTCCCAGGCTGCGCGCGCGACGCTCGTGGCTGCGACATCGACCACATCGATTCCTATCAACCGATGAGCAAGGGCGGTCCGCCCGGCCAGACCCGTCCGGCCAACCTCGCTCCCTTGTGCCGGCGTCATCACCGCTGCAAGACCTTCACCCGCTGGCGTTACCACCGGCGCCGCGACGGCACCTACGAGTGGACCGATCCCAACGGCGTGAGCCATGTGGTCGACCCTGCCGACACTCACCTTTCCTACTGACCCGCACCCCTGATGAACCACCTCCATCGGGGCTACGGTCACGTCCGCCTTCCAGGCGTGGCCCGGCTGCCGGGGCGGCTGCAAGGACGGGCCGCTCAGCGTCGGCTGGGCGAACAGCCGCGCATCCTTCTCTGCTTCGCTGGTGCTTCGACGAGCACCTGGGTGCCGACGGGCGTCAGCGGCTGTGCTCAAGGGGCAACCCGGCGCGGGTTCAGGCTGTAGCAGCGAACGCCTCGGCCAGCACGTCAAGACCCTCGTTGAGGAGGTCCTCGCCGATGACCAGGGGCGGCAGGAACCGGAAGACGTTGCCGTAGGTGCCGCAGGTCAGTGTGACCACGCCGGCCTCGTGACAAGCCCGGTTGACCGCGGCGGTCCGGGCGGCGTCCGGCGTACGCCCATCGGACCCGACGAGCTCGATCGCCATCATCGCGCCACGACCGCGGACCTCGCCGATGACCGGGTACTTCTCCTGCAGGGCGGTGAGCCGTTCGGTGAGGATCGCGCCGATCGCCCGAGCTCGCGCCGGGAGGTCCTGGGTGCGCATCTCCTCGATCGCCCCGAGAGCAGCGGCGCATGCCACTGGGTTGCCGCCGTAGGTGCCGCCGAGCCCACCGGAGTGGACCGAGTCCATCAGGTCCGCGCGGCCAGTGACCGCGGCAAGAGGAAGTCCGCCGGCGATGCCCTTGGCGGTGGTGAGCAGGTCGGGTACGACACCTTCGTCCTCGCAGGCGAACCAGTCACCGGTGCGGCAGAAGCCGGTCTGGATCTCGTCGGCGACGAACACCACACCGTGCTCACGGGCCCACTCGGCCAGCGCGGGCAGGAACCCTCGTTCGGGTACGACGAACCCGCCCTCGCCGAGGATCGGCTCGATCACCAGAGCCGCCAGATTGTCCGCGCCGACCTGGGTCTCGAGGACGCCGATGGCCCGCTCCGCCGCCTCCTGGCCCTTGAGCCGGTCCCGGAACGGGTACGACATCGGCACCCGGTAGACCTCACCCGCGAACGGCCCGAACCCGTGCTTGTAGGGCATGTTCTTCGACGTCATCGCCATCGTCAGGTTGGTCCGGCCGTGGTAGGCGTGGTCGAAGACGGCCACCGCCTGACGGCCGGTGGCCGTGCGGGCGATCTTGACGGCGTTCTCGACGGCCTCGGCTCCGGAGTTCAGCAGCAGCGACTTCTTCTCGTGGTCACCCGGGGTCAGCTCGGCGAGCAGCTCGCACACCTCGACGTACCCCTCGTAGGGCGTGACCATGAAGCAGGTATGGGTGAACGCGGCGACCTGTTCGCTCACGCGTCTGACGACGGCGGGCGCCGCGTTGCCGACCGAGACGACGGCGATCCCTGCGGCCAGGTCGATCAGCGAGTTGCCGTCGACGTCGCGAAGAATCCCGCCACCGGCTGCCTCGACGAACACCGGCAACGTCGTACCCACTCCGGTGGCGACGGTGCGGTTGCGCCGCGCGAACAGCTCCTCGGAGCGGGGTCCGGGGATGCTGGTGCGGAGCTCTCGGCGCTGGGGGAGACCTGGGCCTCCGGTGCTTTGGGGTGACATAGGGGCCACACTAGGACCGTGGACCAGAACAGGAAAAGGATTCCGATGTGGGTCGCCGGCAAGGCGACCGAAGGTGACGAAGCGCTCGAGGTGCACAGTCCTTACGACGGGTCGCTGGTCGGCATTACGTCGTACGCCACCGACGCACAGGTCGAGCAGGCCGTAGCCGCCGCGCACGATGTCTCCGCGGAGGCAGCTGCGCTGCCGATGCATGCGCGGGCGGAGGCACTCACCGCTATCAGCACAGCGATCAAGGAGCGCAGCGACGAGATTTCCGAGCTCGTCTGCGCGGAGAACGGCAAGCCGATGCTGTGGGCCCGCGCCGAGGTCGGCCGTGCGGTGTCGGTCTTTCGCTGGGCGGCGGAGGAGGCCCGGCGCTGGTCGGGTGAGGTGATCCGCCTCGATGCGGACGCGGCGGCCGAAGGGCGGTTGGCGTACGTACGTCGCCAGCCCAAGGGACCGGTGCTGGCGATCTCGCCGTTCAACTTCCCGCTCAACCTCGCCGCCCACAAGGTGGCGCCGGCGATTGCGGTGGGCGCGCCGGTGCTGCTCAAACCGGCCCCGAAGACGCCGCTGTCCGGGCTGCTGCTCGGCGAGCTGGCCGCCGCCACGGGCCTGCCGCCGGGCATGGTGAGCGTGCTGAACGTCCCCGATGACAAGGCCTCTGCGCTCGTTGCCGACGAGCGCCTGCCAGTGGTGTCGTTCACCGGCTCGGGTCCGGTCGGCTACAAGATCGCCGAGGCGGTGCCCCGCAAGCACGTCACGCTCGAGCTCGGTGGCAACGCTGCCGTGGTGGTGTGCGCCGACTACGACGGCGACGACGACCTCGACTGGGCGGCGACGAGGATCGCGAACTTCGCCAACTACCAGGCCGGCCAGTCATGCATCTCAGTGCAACGGGTGTACGCCGAGCCGTCGGTCTACCAGTCCCTTCGCGACCGGGTGGTCGCCAAGGTCGAGGCGCTGAAGATCGGCGACCCGCGTAAAGAGGACACGTTCGTCGGCCCCATGATCAACCGGGAGGCTGCCGAGCGGGTCGAGCAGTGGGTCGGCGAGGCGGTCCAGGCCGGCGCGACCGTCTTGACAGGGGGCCGCCGGGACGGGTCGTCGTACGCACCGACGGTGTTGGTCGACGTACCCCGCGACGCAAAGGTGTCGTCCGAGGAGGTGTTCGGACCGGTGCTGGTGCTCGATCGGGTCGACTCTGTCGAGGAGGCCTTCGCGGCAGTCAACTCCTCGAAGTACGGGTTGCAGGCCGGGCTCTTCACCCACGACATCCAGACCGCGTTCCGAGCGCATCGTGAGCTCGAGGTCGGTGGCGTGATCGTCGGGGACGCCCCGTCGTACCGCGCCGACCAGATGCCGTACGGAGGCGCCAAGGAGTCCGGCGTGGGCCGCGAGGGCATCCGCTATGCGATGGCCGACTACACCTACGAGCGGGTGATGGTGCTGACCGGGCTCGACCTGTGAGCCTTCGGCGCGACGTCGTCGTCCTGGGCTCGACCGGGTCGATCGGCACCCAGGCGCTCGAGGTGGTCCGGGCGAATCCCGACCGCTTCCGGGTGGTGGGACTGACTGCGGGCGGATCCCGGCGCGAGCGGTTCGCTGCGCAGGTCGCAGAGTTCTCTCCTGCGTACTCAGGTGTGGGTGAGGAGGCCTCCATCGAGGCAGCCGGCCGGCAGGCCGACGTCGTACTGAACGCGATCACCGGGGCGGTGGGGCTGCGGCCCACCCTGGCCGCGCTCGAGGCCGGTAGCACGCTGGCGCTGGCGAACAAGGAGTCGCTGATCATCGGCGGCGCCGTGGTCACCGGCCGCGCGAAGCCCGGTCAGATCGTGCCGGTCGACAGCGAGCACAGCGCGCTGGCCCAGTGCCTGCGCAGCGGTCGAGCCGACGAGGTACGCCGGCTGGTGCTGACCGCAAGCGGCGGGCCATTCCGCGGCCGGTC
>JALZBH010000020.1 GCA_030947625.1 Actinomycetota bacterium | reverse complement strand
GGTCTTCTTCGCCGGGGTCTTCTTGGCAGTGCTCTTCTTGGTGGTCGTTGATGACTTCTTTGCCGGTGTGGGCACGCGAGCCTCCTAGTGGTGAACATCAGGGTCGCCCTGACGACTTCACAGGTTACCCGCGGAATAGCCACGCTGTTGAGACACTTCAGCGTCGGGATCTCGTCGACGCCTGCTAGCAGAGAGTGGGACCAGTGCTACCTGACCTACGCCGATCTGGGTCGTTCATCGGCATGGCCGGTATGGCGATGATGTTGTTCCTCAACTTCGGCACTGCCAACGTCGCGCCGTGGTGGGTGACGACACTGTTGGTACTGCTCTGGCTGGTCCTGTTCGCGATGGGCTGCCGATGGTTCGTTTCCCGGCCGCTGCGAGTGGTGTGGCTGCCAATCGTGGGGTTCGCAGTGTGGCTACCCACGATCCTGGTCGGCACCAGCCAATGGGGCTGGGGGCGGTGAGCGAGCTCAGCTCTGAAACGTGTGCTCGTCGCCGGGGAACTTCCCGGCGCGAACATCGTCGGCGTAGGTCTTGGCCCCTTCGAGCAGTACGCCGTGCAGGTCGGCGTACTGCTTGACGAACGTAGCCATCCGTCCAGTCCGGAGGCCGAATGCGTCCTGCCACACGAGCACCTGGGCGTCACACCGCGGGCCGGCCCCGATGCCGATCGTGGGGATGTCGAGTGTCTGGGTGACCTCTGCCGCCACGTCTCCGGGAACCATCTCCATCACGATCGCGAACGCACCCGCCTCCTCGAGGGCCCGTGCCTCCTGGACGATCCGGGCTGCCGACTCACCCCGGCCCTGGACGCGGTAGCCGCCGAGGTTGTGCTCGGACTGAGGGGTGAAGCCGATGTGCGCCATCACCGGGATGCCGCCATCGGTGAGCAGTCTGACCTGCGGGGTCATCGCGATGCCGCCCTCGAGCTTGACCGCGTGGGCATTGGCCTCCTTCATGAACCGGACGGCGGTGTGGAACGCCTGTCCGGGAGAGGCCTGGTAGGAGCCGAAGGGCAGATCGGCGACGACCAGCGCACGCGAGACGCTCCGGGTGACCGCCCGGACCAGCGGGATGAGCTCGTCGACGGTCACCGGTAGGGAGGTCTCGTTGGCGTAGACGTTGTTGCTGGCACTGTCGCCGACGAGAAGTACGTCGATTCCGGCCTCGTCGAAGACCTGCGCGGCGTACTGCTCGTAGGCGGTGAGCATGGTGAACTTCTCCCCACGCTCCTTCAGCTCACGCAAATGGTGGGTCCGCACCCGCCTGATGGCGTCGCTCATCGGTGAGCCCTCCTCGCGTGCTCGAGGCTCCCCAACGGAGTCCCCGGTACGTCGGAAAGGCTAGTCCTGCCCGACACCGGCGTACCTGTGTCGCTGGTCACCTCATCCGGCATCGGAAGCCGCCTTGAGCTCACGTACGACGATCTTCCTCATCCCCAGCACGGCCTAGGTGACCCGCTGACCAAGCCGAACTGATCGCCGCGGCGAGATACTGCTGAGATCCCTGGCAGACTCGGAGTGTGGACTTCAGCTCGGCGTATGCGCACGGCTTCGCGCGGGTCGCGGCCTGCACCGTGCCGGTCGCGGTCGCAGATCCGGCAACCAACGCGGCGGCCGTGCTGGCGCAGGCACGAGAGTGCCATGCCTCCGGGGTGGCGGTTGCGGTGTTTCCCGAGCTGTGCCTGTCCGGCTATGCGATCGACGACCTGGTGCTCCAAGACGTCGTTCTTGAGGCGGTGGAGGCGGCCGTCGACACCATCGTCCAGGCAAGCGCCGACCTGCGGCCGATGCTCGTGGTCGGGGCTCCGCTGCGGACGGGCAACCGGCTGTACAACTGCGCCGTCGTGGTCCAGGGGGGGCGCGTGCTCGGGATCGCGCCCAAGTCGTACCTCCCGAACTACCGCGAGTTCTACGAACGCCGCCACTTCGCTCCCGGCGACGACCAGCGTGGCGGCACCATCCGGTTCGGCGGTCAGGACGTGCCGTTCGGTTCCGATCTGCTGTTCAGCGCCAGCGACGTGCCCGGGTTGGTACTCCACGTCGAGGTGTGCGAGGACATGTGGGTGCCGGTGCCGCCGAGTGCCGAGGCCGCTCTGGCCGGAGCGACGGTGTTGGCGAACCTCTCCGGGTCGCCGATCACGGTGGCACGTGCTGAGGATCGCCGGCTGCTGGCGCGCTCGGCGAGTGCGCGCTGTCTCGCGGCGTACCTGTATGCCGCTGCCGGCATGGGCGAGTCGAGCACGGACCTGTCCTGGGACGGCCAGACGATGATCTACGAGAACGGTGACCTGCTTGCCGAGAGCGAGCGGTTCCCCGACGGACCACGGCACTCTGTCGCCGACATCGACCTCGACCGCATCCGCCAGGAGCGGTTGCGACAGGGAACCTTCGACGACAACCGTCGCACCCATGCGAAGACCGAACGCGGCTTCCGCACGATAGAGCTCGAGCTCGAGCCACCGGGCGGCGACATCGGGCTCCAGCGCAAGGTCGACCGGTTCCCGTTCGTGCCCGACGATCCCGCTCGGCTCGCCTTGGACTGTTACGAGGCTTACAACATCCAGGTCGCGGGCCTGACCCAGCGGCTGGCCTCGATCGGGAACCCCAAGGTGGTCATCGGAGTCAGCGGCGGCCTGGACTCCACCCATGCGCTCATTGTGGCGGCCAAGGCGATGGACCGGCTCTCCCGGCCGCGCACCGACATCTTGGCCTACACGATGCCCGGGTTCGCAACCGGTGAGACCACCAGGGCCTATGCCACCGCGCTTGCCAAGACGCTCGGGGTGAGCTTCGAGGAGCTCGACATCCGTACGTCGGCCGAGCAGATGCTGAGCGAGCTGGGACACCCGTTCGCGGCCGGCGAGGACGCGTACGACGTGACGTTCGAGAATGTCCAGGCCGGGCTTCGCACCGACTACCTCTTCCGGCTGGCCAACTACCGCGGTGGCATCGTCTTGGGCACCGGCGACCTGTCCGAGCTGGCCCTGGGCTGGTGCACGTACGGCGTGGGCGACCAGATGTCCCACTACGCGGTGAACACCGGAGTGCCCAAGACGCTGATCCAGCACCTGATCAGATGGGTGATCGCCGACGGCCAGTTCGACGACGCCGTCAACGAGGTGCTGTCGGAGATCCTTGTCCAGGAGATCACCCCCGAGCTGGTGCCGGCGCGCGCCGGCACGGAGCCGCAGAGCACCGAAGCCACCATCGGGCCGTATGCACTGCAGGACTTCACCTTGTTCTACGTGCTGCGGTACGGGTTTGCGCCGAGCAAGATCGCGTTTCTGGCCTGGCATGCGTGGCACGACGCGACCACGGGGGAGTGGCCGCCCGGCTTTCCCGACCGGGGACGCACGGCGTACGAGCTGGCGGAGATCCGGCACTGGCTCGAGGTGTTCGTCAAGCGGTTCTTCGCGTTCAGCCAGTTCAAGCGGTCGGCGCTGCCGAACGGGCCGAAGGTCTCCGCGGGAGGGTCGCTGTCGCCACGAGGGGACTGGCGGGCGCCGTCGGACGGAAACGCAGCCGCCTGGCTGGCCGACCTCGAACGGGTGCCGGATGCCTGACGCGGGGATCCTGGTCGTCGAGCACGAACCGCTGTGCTCGGTGGCGCTGTTCGGCCCATGGTTGGGCGACGCCGGCGCGGAGCTCGACGTACGCCGTCCGTATGCCGGCGACCCGTTGCCCGATGACCTCAGCGACCACGACGCCCTGCTGGTGATGGGCGGCTCGATGGGAGCCGACGACGATGCGGAGTTCGGATGGCTGAGCCCGGTCAAGGAGCTGATCCGCCGAGCGGCCGCCGACTCGGTGCCGAGCCTGGGGATCTGCCTTGGCCACCAGCTCGCCGCGGTTGCCCTCGGCGGCTCCGTGGGCCGCAACCCCAACGGTCAGCAGCTCGGCCTGCTCGAGGTCGGATGGCTGACTGCGGCCGCCGACGACGAGCTCACCGGACGGCTGCGCACCACTCGACGGGGCATCCAGTGGAACGACGACATCGTAGTCAAGGCACCGGTGAGGACCACTGTCCTTGCCCGGGCCACGACCGGGGAGATCCAGGCGGCTCGTTTCGCGCCAACCGTATGGGGTGTGCAGCTGCACCCCGAGGCCGACGCGGACGTGATCGAGCCGTGGACCGACAGCGACCGAAGGCGGTACGACGACGACCGCGTCGACGTCGCCCTACGAGAGATTGCTGCTGCCGTTGACGAGCTCGAGCGCGGCTGGCGGCCCCTGGCGGACTCGCTGGTCGGGCTGGCCGCAGCCTCCCGAGTGGAAGCTCGCCGATAGGCTCCGGACATGGGCAAGCAGGAAGACTTCGTGCTGCGGGCACTCGAGGAGCGTGACGTCCGGTTCGTGCGGCTGTGGTTCACCGACGTACTCGGATACCTGAAGTCCGTGGCGATTGCGCCCGCCGAGCTGGAGAACGCGTTCAGCGAGGGCATCGGCTTCGACGGCTCCGCGATCGAGGGGTTTGCCCGCGTCACCGAGGCGGACATGCTGGCCCGGCCGGACGCCTCGACGTTTCAGATCCTGCCGTGGCGCGGTGACGGTCCGGCGACGGCCAGGATGTTCTGCGACATTGCCATGCCCGACGGCTCCCCGTCGTTCGCCGACCCACGGTTCGTGCTCAAACGCACTCTGCAGAAGGCCGCGGAGAAGGGCTTCACGTTCTACACCCACCCGGAGATCGAGTTCTACCTCTTCAAGGGCAAGCCCGACGCGGGCCAGGAGCCGGTGCCCGTGGACCGCAGCGGCTACTTCGACCACACCGCGCAGACCATGGGCGCGGACTTTCGCCGCGAGGCGATCACGATGCTCGAGGCGATGGGGATCTCGGTCGAGTTCAGCCACCACGAGGGTGGTCCGGGTCAGCAGGAGATTGACCTGCGGTACGCCGACGCGCTGTCCACCGCCGACAACGTCATGACGTTCCGCACCGTCGTCCGCGAGGTGGCGTTGGGACAGGGCATCTGGGCCAGCTTCATGCCCAAGCCGTTCACCAACCACCCCGGCTCGGGAATGCACACCCATGTGTCGCTCTTCGAAGGTGACCGCAACGCGTTCTTCGAGGGTGGGGAGGAGTACCACCTCTCCGCGACAGCCCGGCACTTCATCGCCGGGATCCTGCGTCACGCCAGCGAGATCACCTGTGTGACGAACCAGTGGGTGAACTCCTACAAGCGGCTGATCGGCGGTGACGAGGCACCGGCGTACATCTGCTGGGGGCACAACAACCGCTCGGCGATGATCCGGGTGCCGATGTACAAGCCCAACAAAGGCCAGTCGACCCGCATCGAGCTGCGCAGCCTCGACGCCGCCGCGAACCCCTACCTGGCCTTCTCCGTTGTCCTTGCGGCCGGCATGAAGGGGCTCGAAGAGGAGTACGAGCTGCCGCGCGAGGCCGAGGACAACGTCTGGTCGCTCAACGACCGCGAACGCACGGCCCTGGGCCTCGAGCCGCTGCCCAAGAGCCTGTACGACGCGATCGGGATCGCCGAGAGCTCCGAGCTGCTCGCGGACACCCTTGGCGAGCACGTCTACGACTTCTTCCTGCGCAACAAGCGTGCCGAGTGGCTGGAGTACCGGGGCCAGGTCTCCGCGTTCGAGCGGGACCGGATGCTGCCGGTGATCTGAGCCTGGTCCGCGTCCGGCTAGATTTGCGCGGTGAGACCACGCCGGGAGTCGCATCGGGGGCACCTGGCCAGGCTCGGCTTCCGCGATCCCGAAGGCTCCGCGGCTCGGCTCGACGCTTTGGGGCGCACCGCCAGACCACTGACCCCGTTGCTGGCCCGCACAGCCGACCCCGACCAGGCCTTGGCGGCACTGGTGGCGCTCGCCGACCGAGTTTCGGATCGGAACGCGCTGCTCGCCGAGATCGCCGACGACGAGGGGACGGCGATGCGGCTGCTCACCGTGCTCGGGGCCAGCCAGGCCCTGGCCGAGCACCTGACCCGACATCTGGACCAATGGCTCGAGCTCACCGACCCGACACTTGGCTCGACGCGGCCGGCGGCGTACGCCGTCCGCGCGGGGCTGCTCGCGGTGGTCGGCGCGGACCCGCTCGTCGACGACCCGGTTGCCGAGATTCCCGAGGCGGCAGCCACCGATGCGCTGCGGGTGGAGTACCGCCGGGTGCTGCTGCGCCTGGCGTCGCGTGACCTGGCCCATGACCTCGGCCCGGCCGACGTGGCTGCGGAGCTGTCCGACCTCGCCGCCGGCACGCTGGAAGCCGCCTTGGCGATCGCCCGCGCTCATGTCGGGAAGGCCGCGGGTACCTGCCGGCTGGCCGTGGTTGCGATGGGCAAGTGCGGTGGCCATGAGCTGAACTACGTCAGCGACGTCGACGTGATCTTCGTTGCCGAGGCTGCCGAGGGTGCGGATGAGCAACCCGCACTGCGGGTGGCAACCCAGCTGGCGGCGCACCTGATCAAGGTGTGCGGTGAGCACACGGCCGAGGGCACGATCTGGCCGGTCGACGCGGCGCTGCGCCCAGAGGGCAAGGCCGGCCCGTTGGTGCGTACGCTCGCCAGCCATCGCGGCTACTACGAGCGGTGGGCGAAGACCTGGGAGTTCCAGGCGCTGCTGAAGGCCCGGCCGGTTGCCGGTGATCGTGCCCTGGGCCAGGCGTACGCCGAGACGATCGGACCGCTCGTGTGGTCGGCTGCGGACCGGGAGGGCTTCGTCGAGGACGTCCAGGAGATGCGGCGCCGGGTGCTGGCCAACATCCCTTCTGGTCACGCGCATCGGGAGCTCAAGCTCGGGTCGGGCGGGCTGCGCGATGTCGAGTTCGCCGTACAGCTGCTGCAGCTGGTGCATGGACGCAGCGACGAGTCGGTGCGGTCGCCGACCACGTTGTCTGCGCTTGCCAGCCTGACGGCCGGGGGGTACGTCGGACGCGACGACGGGCAGTCGCTGCACGAGGCGTACGCGTTTCTGCGCACGCTCGAGCACCGGATCCAGCTCTTCCAGCTGCGCCGCACGCACGTCGTTCCCGACGATGAGGTCTCGCTTCGCCGAATCGGCCGCTCCCTGGGCTATCTGAAGGACCCGGTGACCTCCTTCGACGACGAGTGGCGCTACCACCGGCGCGAGGTCCGCCGCCTGCACGAGAAGCTCTTCTACCGTCCACTGCTCTCCGCGGTGGCGCGGATCAGCGCCGACGAGGTGCGGCTCAGTCCGGAGGCGGCCCGGCAGCGGCTGGCCGCGCTCGGCTACCTGGACCCCGAGGCTGCGCTGCGGCACCTCGCGGCGCTCACCTCGGGAGTCTCGCGGACGGCAGCGATCCAGCGCACGCTGTTGCCGGTGATGCTCGGGTGGTTCGCCGACGCACCCGATCCCGATGCCGGGCTGCTCGGCTTCCGCCGGATCTCGGAGGCACTGGGGTCCTCGCACTGGTACCTGCGGCTGCTGCGCGACGAGGGGGAGGCGGCGCAGCGGATGGCGCAGGTGCTGGCCACCTCGCGCTACGCGACCGGACTGCTGCAGCGCGAGCCGGAGGGGGTGGCGATCCTCGGGAGCGAGGAGCGGCTCGAGGCGTTGCCGCGCGAGGTCGTCGAGGCGGAGATGCTTTCGGCTGCGGAGCGGCGTACCACCCCGGAGGAGGCGGTGCTGACCATCCGCGGGATCCGCCGCCGGGAGCTGTTGCGGATCAGTGCGGCGGACTTGTGCGTCCCGTTCGGGATCGCCGAGGTCGGCTATGCGCTGACTGACCTGACCAGCGCCACCCTGGAGGCTGCGTTCACCGCGGTGATCGCTGCCTGGGAGGTCGCTCACGGCGAGCCGATGCCGACGCGACTGGCCGTGGTCGCGATGGGCCGGTACGGCGGCCACGAGCTCGGCTACGGCAGCGACGCAGACGTGATGTTCGTGCACGCGCCGGTCGAGGGAGCCGATGGGCATCGGGCGGCAACGGCGGCCCATGCGGTGGCCAACGACGTACGCAGGCTGCTGGCTGCGCCGGCGACCGACCCCGCCCTCGACATCGACGCCGGACTGCGCCCGGAGGGACGCCAGGGACCGCTGGTCCGCACGCTGGACTCCTACGCCGCCTACTACGCCAAGTGGTCCCGGGTCTGGGAGGCGCAGGCGCTGCTGCGCGCGTCGGTGCTGGTCGGGGACCAGCAGCTGGGTGCGGACTTCACCGCGCTGGTCGACCCGCTACGGTTCCCCGAGCACGGGCTCAACGGCGTCGACGTGGTCGAGATCCGACGGCTCAAGGCCCGCGTCGACTCCGAGCGGCTGCCCCGAGGAGCCGATCCGGCAACGAACATCAAACTCGGCCGCGGTGGCCTGGCGGACGTGGAGTGGACGGTGCAGCTGTTGCAGATGAGGTACGCCGGCCAGGTGCCCGGGCTGCGGACGACCAAGACGCTGTCTGCCTTGGAGGCCGCCGCGGCGAACGACGTGATCTCCGCCGGCGACGCGGAGGCGCTCGCCGAAGCGTGGAAGTTCGCCAGCCGGGCTCGCAACGCCACCGTCCAGGTGCGGGGGAAGCCGTCGGACGAGTTCCCTCGGGACGCGCGCGAGCGCAGCGCCGTGGCCGCCGTACTCCAGTACGGGCCGGGCCAGTCCGACACCATGCTGAACGACTACCTGCGCAGCTCCCGTCGAGCCCGCGCGGTCGTTGACCGGGTGTTCTGGGGATGAGCGCCCAGTCGACGACCCGAAGGCCGACTGGGCAGCTGGCGGCTCTGTGCGCCGTCCTGCTGGGGCTCACGGCAATCAGGCTGTGGTTGGTCAAGGTGCCGTTGATCCCCGACGAGGCAGGTTTCTACCAGGTCGCCCAGACCTGGACGCTGCACGGCCCGAACCTGTACGGGCACTACTTCGTGGACCGGCCGCCGGGCCTGATCGCGCTGTTCGGGCTGGCTGCCCTGACCGGGCACATCGTGGCGATCAGGTTGGTCGGGCTGGCCTGTGCGCTGGTCTTCGTGGTGCTGGTTTGGTGGGTGGTCCGGCGTACGGGCGGGGCGGTGCTCCCTGCGGTGGTGGTCGCTGCCGCTCTGGTGGGTACGCCGCTGAACGAGGCCGTCTACGCCAGCGGAGAGCTGTTTGCGTTGCCGTTCGTGATGGGCACCGTCGCGCTGCTCGTGCTGGCTCGCGACAGCCGGGGGTTGGCGTCGTACCTGTGGATGGCCGGGGCGGGTCTGGCCGGGATCGCGGCAATGTCGGTCAAGCAGAACTTCGTGGACGGCTTGCTCTTCGCCGGCGTACTCCTCGTTGCGCGGGTGGTACGACGCGAGCTCGAGCTCCGCCGCGCCCTGAACCTGGTGGCGCCGCTTGTGGCGGGAGTGTTGGCGGGGGTCGTCGCCATGGGCGCTCTGGCGGCCGCTACGCCGGCCGGGCTGAGCGGCCTGTGGCTCGCCGCAGTGTCGTTTCGTTCTCGCGCGACCACGGTGATCCTTTCGGACAACACCGCCGGCACCCGCAACCGGATCGTCGAGGTGTTGCTGGTGATGGTGGTCACCGGGGCCGTGCCGATGCTGCTGGCCCTGGCTGGCCGGGCCTTCCGGGACCGGCTGCGCGGTCCGGCATGGGCCTGGGCGATCGGCGTGACCGCGGTCGCCGAGGTCCTCTCGGCGGTCGGCGGCGGCAGCTACTGGCCGCACTACGCGCTCCAGCTTGCGCCGATGGCGGTGCTGGGCACCGGCCTGGTGTGGCGGCGGGCACTGGCGGTGCGGATCGTGGCGGCACTAGTGGTGGTGTCGGCGGTCGGCAGCGCGGTCGGGTTCATGGTGACCCGGGCGCACCGGCCACAGGACACCTCGGCGATCATGGGCCACTGGATCCGTGACGCAAGCCGACCCGGCGACACCGCGGTCGTGCTCTACGGTCATGCGGAGATCCAGTGGGCGACCGAGATGCGGTCGCCGTACCCCTTTCTGTGGAGCCTGCCCACCCGCACGCTCGACCCACATCTTGGGGTGCTGACCAGCGTTGTCGCCGGACCGCACGCGCCGACCTGGATCATGGCCGACAACCCGGTGAGCTCCTGGAACCTCGACCAGAGCGGGGCTTTCCGCCGGGCCCTGCACCGGCGGTACCTGTCGGTCGGAAATGTCTGCGGCGCGCAGGTGTGGCTGCGCAGGCAGACGCCTCGCCAGCTGACCACGCCGCCCCGATGCGACGGCCTCTCGGTGCCGCCCGACTGGTACCTGGTCAAGCTCGGTCACTGGCTCACTCGGCCGTGAGCGCCATCGAGGGCCACGAAGGCACCATCGACTCCGAGCTGGCCACGATGCAGCGGCTCGCTTCACGGATCTGGTCGCCCAGCTCACGCCACCATCGTGGGCAGCTCGCGTGGAGGGGATCATGCGCGGGTGAGTAGCGGTTCGGCTGCTCTTCCATTGGCCGCCGTCCGGGGGCAACATGAGGCAGGAGCATGGCGCTCCCGTTGTACGGCGCGAAGGGAAATGCAATGCGGATGATGTTGAAGGTTCACATGGATACCCAGGCGGGCAGCAAGGCAATCCAGGACGGCACCATGGCCGAAGGCATGCAGAAGATGATGGAGATGCTCAAGCCTGAGGCGACGTACTTCGGCCCGGACGACGGGGTGCGTACGGCGTTCATCGTCTTCGACATGACCGACCCCTCGCAGCTGCCGGCGATCAGCGAACCGCTCTTCTCGCAGTTCAACGCGCGAATTGAGGTCTTCCCGGTGATGAACCAGGACGACCTTCAGCGAGGTCTGTCGCAGGTGCAGAACCAGTAAACCGCTTGAGCGGTTGGTCAGTCGTCACCGGGGCCGGCGAGGTCGCGCAGACGTTCCAGTTGCTGCCAGTGTTCGGTGATTCGTCGCCTGCCGGTCGCGGTCAGAGAGACGTTCGTGTTGGGCCTCTTGCGGATAAAGCGCTTCTCGATGTTGACCAGGCCAGCATCTTCGAGCTTTGCCAGATGGCTGGACAGGTTCCCCTTGGTGAGCCCACTGGCTCGCTGCAGGAACACGAAGTCTCCTTCTTTGAGCGACGAGAGAATGGTGAGGATCGCCAGGCGGCCCGGCTCATGGATGAGCCGGTCGAGAGCTGGCCTTCTCACGCGCTGGCACGGCGGTCCGTAAGCTCGCCCTTGGTGGGCCCGAAGCCTCGGGCGAGCTCGCGATGGTCGAGCAGGCCGCCGAGGATCGTGGCTGCGGCAATGGGAAGCCAGGCGACCGAGACCGGGTCGGCGAAGGAACCCCAGACCGGCAGGAGAGCTGCGACGAACAGCGTGCCCCAGACGAGGACGTGGTGGGTACGCAGATCGACACACAACGCATACCAAGCGAGCATGGCCACGGCGAACAGCGCTGCGAACAGGCTCACCCTCGGGTGCAGCCATCCATCGAGCAACGGACCGCCGATCACGGCGACCCCGAAGAAGATCGTGGCGACGGCGTATCGGGTCTGTCGCTGACGACCGGGAGTTACCCGACCGTAGCTCTCGGTGTAGTAGCGGTTCAGCCCGAGCCAGACTAAGCCCGCCGCCCCCACGCCCAAGAAGAACACCCACGGAACCTGGAGCGGGGACCATCCGAGGTTTCCCAGGCCGATCAGGATGAAAACCACGCCCAAGGGGAGGGCGAGCAACCCCCTCATGTAGGCAACTCTCGATGCCGCAACCTCCAGCTCTCTGCGTTCCATGCTGACCTCGATAGACTAGTTGGTACCGCAGACCTTATCCCATCTGGTCCAGATCGACAACTAGTCTGCAGCGCAGACCCCACGGTGTTCCGGCCCCTTTGCTGCTGTGCCGCGCGATACTCTCTGCCGTGGCGTACGACGCGGAGCTCGCGGACCGCATTCGCGAGGCCTGTGAAGGTGAACGCGGCCTGACCGAAAAGAGCATGTTCGGCGGCCTGGCGTTCTTGGTCAACGGCCACATGGCCGTCAGCGCCAGCGGCCAGGGCGGACTCCTGCTGCGCGTCGATCCTCCTCAGACAGAGTCCCTTGTCCGGGAGCCGCAGGTGGGGCGCTTCGAGATGCGCGGCCGGGAGATGGACGGCTGGGTTCGGGTCGACGCCGACGCGCTCGAGACCGACGAGGCACTTCGGCGCTGGGTGAGTCTGGGCGTCGCCTACGCCCGATCACTCCCACCCAGGTAGCTACCAGTTTCGCTCGCAAGTTCGTTCCCACTCGGTCGCGGCGACGCTACGCTCCCCGGATCCCACTGTGGACGGCACAATGACTTGGTAGGAGCGGCCGGGTCCTTGGGTTCTCGCGGACCAATCAGAATGCGGAGATCACCTGGGACCGCTCGCGACGGGTCAACGTGCTGATCACCGCCGACTGGCCGTGCCGGGCGACGGCGAGACGAACCAGCAGGTCCCGCACCGGTGCGAATGCGTCGTCTGGGAACTCCGGCGTCGGGACGCCGACGCTCACCGCGAGGTCATCGGCATGCACCACGATCTCCAGCAGCCGCGTGAGCAAGAAGTCGTCCCGCCGCAACGACCAGCCCTGCCACGGGATCAGCACAACGTCACGTGCAGTGCCCGCGGCCAGCAGGCCACGCACGGTTAGGAGCGCACGCGCGTTCCGATCCCCCAGAGCAGTGGCGCCGAGCGCGGCTTCGGCATCGTCGGTGCTGCGGTCGTTGGGAGGATCGTCTGGCGAGATTGACCTCACCCACGCGGCGCGTTGGTAGTGCGCCTCGGCGGAGTCCAGCGGCAGGACGTCGGTCACCACCGGGAGCAGCTCTGCAGCCCAAACCGTTTGCCGTCCAAGGTGACTGGCCAGAGCACCGACGGACATCTTCGGCAAGGCGCTCGGTCGCTGCCATTGATCGGCCACCTCAGGTCGACGCGTCAGCTCCTGGGAGATCGACGCTGCGGTCAAGAAGGCAGCGTCCAAACGGGAACGTCGGTTGTTCACCCGACCAGCCTCGCAGGCCGTCACCTGTCG
This sequence comes from Actinomycetota bacterium, assembly GCA_030947625.1. Classification (GTDB taxonomy): domain Bacteria; phylum Actinomycetota; class Actinomycetes; order Propionibacteriales; family Nocardioidaceae; genus Marmoricola. The sequence goes on along the minus strand of JALZBH010000020.1, from coordinate 9,234 downwards.
ATCAGACCTGACCAACGACGTAATGTTCAAGGTGTGCTGAGTGATCCGCCGGCCCCGATCTCGTGGAGCAATTGGGTGGGCAACCAATCGTTCACGCCGGGCTATACGGCGGCGCCGGGCGGTGAGGAGGAGCTCGCGGCGCTTGTGTCCCAGGCGTCAGCACGCGGCGTTGGGGTCCGAGTTGCCGGTTCGGGGCACTCGTTCACGCCGGTGGTGCAGACCGATGGGCTGCTCCTGGACCTCTCCGCGATGCGGGGTGTCATTGGAACGTGTCCCGAGCGAAAGCGCGCCCGTGTGCTGGCCGGTACGCCGATCCGGGATCTTTATGAGCCGCTATGGCGCGACGGGCTGGCTTTGCGAAACCAGGGTGACATCGATACTCAGCAGATCGCGGGTGCGGTGGCGACCGCGACGCACGGTTCGGGGATCGGGTACACGAGCCTTTCCGGCGTCGTGCGGGGTGTTCGGCTGCTCACGGCAGCGGGCGAGATCCGCGACATCGGCGAGGATCAGCCCGAGCTCCTGCGGGCCGCACAGGTTGCCATCGGGATGTTGGGGGTCATGACGCGCCTCGAGCTCGAGGTCACCGACGCCTACCGCCTCACCGAGCAGGTCGCTGTCTGGCCATGGGAAGAGGTGATCGGCCGCTGGGACGAGCTGGTGCGCGAGCATCGCCACTTCGGGTTCTTCTGGCTGCCCACCGAGCGGTCCGCCGCCCTTTACAACCTCTCCTCCCACGACGAGCCGATGGCCGATAAGTGCTATGTGAAGATCTATGATGAGGCCTCACCGGACCAGCCCGCCGACACCACTCCTGGCAGGCGCACCGATCGCTGCTATCGCATCTATCCGATGGTCTATGACCCCAACTTCCACGAGCTTGAGTACTTCGTTCCGCTCAAAATGGGACCAGACGCACTCGCGGCGATGCGCGAGCTTATGCTCCGCAGTCTGCCCGACTCGCTGTACCCGATGGAGGTACGCACCGTCGGGCCTGAGGATGCCTACCTCTCCCCGAACTACAAGACCGCAACCACGGTCATCTCCGTGTCGGGAAAACCCGGGAGCGACTATTGGGACTATCTGCGATCCGTCGACGCGCTGCTCTCACAGTTCGACGCCCGCGTTCACTGGGGCAAGCTGCACTTCCTCACCCCTGACCGCCTACACGCCCTCTATCCCAAGGCCGCCGAATTCATCGCGATCCGCCAAGAACTCGATCCCGACGGCATATTCCTCAACGACCACTTGCGAGGACTCTTCGCCTGACCCCACAACACCGGGTCTTCGACTCGCGGGTTGAGCACCCGTTGTAGAAACGTCCGTGACGCGGGGGAGGAGTGGGTCGTTTGCGAGTCGCCGGGCGGGGCTGCTTCGCCTTGTTCGAAGCCGATGGGCTGCTGACCCAGTGACGCGACGTTGACGATGCGGGCCGAGCTGCCGGCGGCACGCAGCAGGGGAGCAGCCGCAGGGTGAGATCGAAGCGGCGAGGTAGTTCACGGCGAAGCGCAGTCCGTGGCCATCGGCGCTGGTCTCGTGGAGACCTGGTCCCAGATGCGAAGGACCCACAACTGGGGGTTGCGCTGTCCTTGTCTCGGCTGGCTAGCACGTTGGCCGCTCGCCGCGGAGACGGGCGATGTAGCGGTCGGCAGAGCGGCGGACGGCGGCGGCGCCCTCGTGGATGACGACGCGTCCCCACCAGCCTCCGTAGACGCGATCGAAAGTGAACCGTTCGACTCTGCTAGCGATGTCAGCGACGGTGTCCTCGTCGAGGGGGATGAGGTTGGGATAGCTCCACATGAAGCTGACCCAGTCCCGGTCTTGGACGACGGTGATCGTGTCTCCCGTGAGCAAGGCTCCACGGCCCTCGGCTCCGGCCGGCCAGTGCAACACGGCAGCGCCATCGAAGTGGCCGCCGATGCGGGCCAGACTGACGCCGGGCACCGGTTCTGCGTCGTCGTCGAACAGCTCGATCCGCGGCGAGGACCGCTGGATCCACTGCTGGTCAGCACGCGGAATGAACACACGGGCGTCGAATGCGTCGGCAAACTCGATGTTGGCGGCATAGAAATGTGGGTGGGACATGCAGATCGCGTCGATTCCTCCGAGGTCGTCGACTTGTTGCCGGGCGTCGTCGTCGAGCAGGGAGACGCAGTCCCACAAGACGTTGCCGTGCTGCGTACAGACGAGCAGCGCCCGCTGCCCGATCGCGAACGCCGGCTCCACGCCGACGCCCACGAGGTCGGTCTCCTCCTCGCGCAGCACCACGGCGTGCTCCCGGGCAAGGTCAGCCATGGTGGTCCACCGCTGCCCGGCCCACCCGACGTACTGGCGTTCGTCCTCGCAGATCGGGCAGTGACTCGGTGGCCGACCTGTGTCGGGGTACTGCACGCCACAGGTCACACAGATCCAGGCTGGCATTGCCACACTCTCCTTCAGATCCGCGAACGGGTTTCGGCGACATCGGGTCTTCTTACCGCGAACCTCCCGTTAGCCGCTAGCCGAATGGCTACCGGTCGCGTTCGGCCGACTGATATCGCGACCACACGATGATCGCGCGGTCGTCCCATGCAGGAGTCCCGACAGCGATGCGAGCGTGCATACAGCAAGCAACGAGGGCGTCCGCGCGTGGTGACTTGCGGTCGAGGCTGGGACGGTTGACGCGTCTGAGTGGAGACGCCGGTCAGGGCGGCGGAGGAAGCATCTCGATGCCGTATTTGGGCACGATCCCCAATAGCTTGGGGATGTCGACCTCGGCAGGCTTTGGCATCGTCATCGTGTTCGCCGGCTCACCCATTTCAGCGGCGAAGCGTTCGAACTGGGCAGGTGAGGTTATCTGCAGCATGCGCGCGTTGCCCGCTGGCGAGACCGTGAATGAATGAGGGACCCCCCGGGGCAGCATCGCGAACGAGCCCGGCACCGCAGTCCATGTTTGCTCGCCGCAAGTGATGCTCACCTCCCCCTCCAGGACGTAGAAGCCTTCATCCTCGTTGTGGTGAATATGCGGTGGCGGCCCTTCGCCGGCAGGTAGCTCCGCCTCGATCAGGGTGAACGCTTCCCGGGTGTCGGGGCCGCCGGCTTTGACGATGAACAACCCGTTGAAGAACCACAATCCTTCACCCTCGCCGCGGGCGAGTGCGTACCCCTGGGCTCCGAAAGTCATGGCTCCCTCGATCTTCGTCACTGCCGACGCCCGGCAGCTGCGGACGCGATCAGAGTCGCAGGGCGCCTTCATCAGCGTCAATGGTGCTGGCCGCCGTCATCCGCAGAAAGCTCGAAAAATCAGGCTGGTCTAGGAAACGCCCAGGTGCGATCACGAAGGAGGCTGAGCCAGGATGAGGATCCACCGACACCGCAAGAGTGTCCATGTCCCGGATGCCCAACGCCGGCCGCGGCAACTCAACCCGTCGATGCCGCTGACCGCCGGTCGAACTCGGCCGTCCTGTTGGAGGCGCCATTGTGAACCAGGCGCAAGCGGTCACTCAATGGATCGAGTATGGGACGCGTCCGACACGGCATCCGTTGGCTGGGGGAGGCAGCGGCGACCACCTCTTGAGACGGGTGTCCCCACCCGATGCAAAACGGGTGTCCGGCCGGGTCGGCGTACACCTGGTGGCCTCGGCGCTATCCAAATCTTGAGCTCGCTGGAGCAGTCACGGAGGCTACAAGCGCCATCGCCGCCGCCACGACCGCGTCTTACAGCAGTAGGCGCCGACCGCAGCCGCAGTCGGCGACGCAGCAACCGCTCAGGGCTCAGCCGTGGAATGGGCTGGGAGTGATGACGAGGCCGCCCGGTAGAGCAGGCCGATTGCCGCCGAGAATCCTTTCCTGGTCACCGGGCACCGGACGAGGCCCGGAGAGTTCAGGTCTCTGCTGGCGACTTGCGCGGGTGACGGACGATGATCGTGGGCACTAGCCGACGACCAGGAGCAGCGCATGCGCGTCACGCAGATCATCGCCGACCTTCACGTGACCGACCTAGAGGCAGCCAAGGGCTTCTACACCGACTACCTCGGCCTGAGCGAGGAGGAATTCAACCTGGGGTGGGTGGCTCGCTACACCTCCCCAGACACCGGGATCAACCTCCAGTTGTTGACCCGCGACGCCACCGCCCCTGAGGACCCGGTGATCTCGGTCAGGGTCGACGACGTCACGACCGCTCATGCCCAGGCTCACGAGCGCGGCTACGAGATCGTGCATCCGCTGACCACCGAGGAGTGGGGCGTGACCCGGTTCTTCGTCCGGGCTCCGGACGGCAACGTCCTCAACGTCGTGCAGCATCGCGACTGAGCCGGGATGGCCCGGTAGTGGCGTCCTGGACGTGCGCCCGGTCCTGCTCACCGCCAGTGGAAGTGCACGAAGACCCGTCCGAAGTTCTTCGAGTCCTTCTCCACCCGGTGGTACTGAGCCTTGATGTACTTCTGGTCGAGGAAGCGCAGCACGTGCTTCTTCAACGCCCCCGAGCCTTTCCCTGGGATGATCTCGACCAGCGGCGCACGGATGCGCACGGCTTCATCGATAACGGCCTGCAACGCCCGATCGATGTCACCACCGCGGTTGTAGATGTCATGCAGGTCGAGCTTGAGCTTCACCCCCGCATCATGCGCCCCCCGGCGCCGTCGCGCGAACTCTTCTCAGAGGTACGTCTGCCTCCTCGGCCCCACAACCGGATCCCGCTGCGGAGACGGCTCCCGGAACCGCAGCATGAGTGGACGACGTCGAGCAGTGACGACCATGCTCGCCACCAACGACCACGCCCCGCCGCGTCGCGGCCGGCGTTTCCTGCTCCTGCCGTCAGCTCGCGGCTTTCCGAGCCACGAGATGAAAGACGCGGCTGAGTTGGCGGTAGGGGTCTCGTCGGCTGGCTTCGAGTTCGACTGATGCCGTCAGTGCCAGTTGTGTCGAGTCCGTCGGGTCGAGCTTTGCTCCGCTGAACTCGAGCCAGTCAACGAAGAGCCACACCCCGTACCAGCGCACTGGCGTCGCGCCGCGGCCACGCACCAGCTCGCTGATTCTCTCCACCGTGTCGGCTCGGCCCGGCACTCCTAGCACGCCGATCTCGGTCCGGGCGTCGAACGACGCCAGAGCGTCGTTCCAGCGCCGTTCCAGAGCTGGGCGCACCGCCATCGTGTTGGCATTGCCCGTCATGATCGAGACAACGCCGCCGCCAGCAGCGCATTGGCAGAGCTGTCCGACCAATGGCTCTGGGTGCTCTAGGTACCCGAGCACTCCATGACACAGCACAGCGGCGAAGCGCTGGCCCTTCACGGCCTCGTCGGCGTTCTCGCCGTCCGCCTGTAATAGCGTCACCCGTCGCTGGACCTCGGCTGGCAGCCGACGGAGCCGCTCTTGAGCTTTGTCCAGCATCGCGGGTGACGAATCCAGTAGCGTCACGTGGTAGCCGGCCTCGGCCAACGGAAACGATTGATGGCCCGCACCGCCACCGACGTCGAGCAGGGGCGCTGGAGGCGGCGGCAGATGCTCCAGCAGATGCTGGTGCATCACGTAGGTGCGCACGTACCCCTTTACTGAGGCATACGCGTCATCGGCAAACTTGTCAGCCAAACCGGCCCAGGTGTCATCGCCCATCGCCATAGACGGTAATGCCAGCCCTGCTCCCTCGGATCATCCGTACGAAGACGTCTGCATGCCCGAACCGTTGCCGGCCAAGGCCGAGCATCACTCGTCACGGCTTGAAGAGGCCGCCTCGCCGGATGTGGATCCGCTTGCAGGGACGTGGGACCACGCCTCAGAGCTTCTGAAAGGATCAAGGACATGCCCAGCGCACCGATTGACCTCGCCGAGAAGCTGTCGGCGTTTACTGACCACTGGTCGCCGAAGGTGGTGGCGCGGCTGAACGACTACGAAATCACGGTCGTGAAGCTTCAAGGCGACTTCGTATGGCACGCCCATGAGGAGACCGACGAGCTCTTCCTTGTCATCAACGGCGAGATGACGATCCAACTGCGTGACGGCAACGTCACTCTTCACGAGGGCCAGCTGTTCGTTGTCCCACGAGGTGTCGAGCACTGCCCTGTCGCCGACGGCGAAGTCCACGCCATGCTCATCGAGCCCGTTGGCGTTGTGAACACCGGAGAAGCCGGCGGCCCGCTCACTGCCTCGTACGACGACTCGCTTGCATAGCGACCAGGTTCCGCGAGCGGATCGACTACCGGTGACCCACAGGCATCACCCAGCGGAACGCGCTGAGCAGTGGTCTTTGGCACCAGCATGAGGACGAACACTCGCATCGACGCATGCCGGCCGCTTCGGCCACGCGAGTTCCCAGGGCCGCGCACACATACAGGCTGACGGCCACGATGACGCCTCGTCTCATGGCAGCACCGTACGCCGACCCTGTTACGGCTCAAGCCGGAGTTGGTACCACCGAGTGTCAATCCACTTATCGAACTTCTGGCCGACTTCGCGCAGAATGCCTACCAGCTCGTATCCCAACGACTCGTGTAGCGCGATCGACGCCGGATTCGGTTCGGCCACCACGGCCACGACGCAATGCATCCTGTCCGCGCGCAGCAGCGAGAGCAGGTACGAGTAGGCCAGCCGGCCCCAGCCGCGGCCCACCGCATCGGGTGCCAGATAGATTGAGGTTTCCCGGGTGCGGGCATACCCCGACCGCGGTCGAAATGCGGTCGAGTACGCGTATCCGACAACCGTCGCGGCGTCCTCGAGTACCACGACGTGGTCGCCGACCTCGAAGCTCGACAGCTTTCCCTGCCAATAGGAGGGCGGGGGGGCTACCACGTCGAACGTCGCGACGCTCGTCTGGACGGCGTGCCCGTAGATCTGCGTGATGGCTGGGACGTCGGTCGGCGTGGCCGGCCGGACCAGTGGTGACATCGATTCACAGTAGGGCACGCTTGAGGTGCTGAACGGCCTTGCACAGATCCCCACGCACGAGTTCCGCGTTCCAATCGACCTGCTCCAGGGTGCTCGACACGACGTACTTCTTTGCCGCGGGAGCGAGCCTGTGGTCAAGACGGCCACACCATTGTCATGACATCCACTCACTCAGCGGAATCGGCGCAGCACTTCTACCGAAGGCTGGGATACACCGACGCGGGATCCCTGTTCCCGCCCGGCGAGTCTGCAGAGATCTTCTTCATCAAAGAGATCACCTGAACTGGTCGGCACGGACGATTCGGAGCACGCAGATCGGATGTCAGTGAGCCTGACAGCGGCATGAAGGGGGTCGTTCCGATGGACGATGTGGGCAAGTCAGCGAACGCCGGACCGACGTGGGCCGGCGACGCGACGACGTGATCAATGGCCACGCGGCAAGAGCGGGAGCCGTTCCGCGGCCAAGTCGGCTGGCCCTACTAAGGTCCACCCCTGGCCAGCGGGGCGTTCTGGGCCGTCCGAGGCGTGATGGTCGAGGCACCGTCCTGGGTGGAGAAGCACTGCGAGGACGCGCAGACGTAGCGGAACGGCGGATCGGCGAGGAGCACGCTTGCCAGTGCGTCGGGGGGTGAGGCCGGGTCCATCTCGAGAACGAGATCATCACCGCAGTGGGGACAACTTGGAGCGGGGGAGCCTGTCATCTCGTCCCTCCTTGGGTATGGGTCGGGCGCCCCCAGCAGCGCGAATTCTGGCTGGGGTGAGCCTGGTGTCGGGTCGTGGATTCAGGTGACCGGTCAGCTGTGCACCGAGTGGCGTGCGCCGACGCGGGTCCAGATGAGAAGCGCTATGACTGCCCCGATGACCGATCCGATGATGCCGGCGGGCTGCAGGAGGCCGTCGGTGGCGTTCCTGTGGAAAACCAGGTAGCCCAAAAAGCCGCCCACGAACGATCCGACGATGCCCAGAACGATGGTCATCGCGATGGACATGTCTTGTTTTCCTGGGACGAGGAGACGAGCCAGTGCGCCGGCAATCAGCCCGACGATCAACATGGTGAGGATGAAACCCAGCATGATGTGCCTTTCGCTCGAGATGGGTCTCCATACTCCGACCCCTAGGGCGGGTCTGATACCCCCCTGAGTAGGTTAATGTGAACCTATGACGTCCAAGACCGCGGCCGGAACGCGGCCCATCACAGTGGCGCTCGTTGACGACTACGACGTCGTCCTGATGGGCGTGGCCAACATCATTGACCGCTACCGCGACCGGGTGGTCGTGGCCGAGATCGACACCAACAAGTCGGTAGAAGATGTCGTCGACATCGTGCTCTACGACTCATTCGCGCAACCGGAGTCCGACCACGACGACATCGCTGTTCTCATCAAGAACCCACGCGCGCGACGCGTAGTGGTTTACACGTGGAACTTCCACCCAGACCTGATCGAAAGTGCACGCAGGCAAGGAGTACGCGGGTATCTTTCCAAGGCGTTGCCTGCCCGTGAGCTCATCACCGCACTCGAGGCAGTGCATGCCGGCGAAGTGGTCATCAGCGACGCGCCCGGCCGGGCCGGAGGCGTGAACGGGCTCGACTGGCCCGGCCGCAGCGAAGGCCTGAGCGAGCGTGAGTCCGAGATCCTCGCCCTGATCACCCAGGGTCTCAACAACGCTGAGGTGGCCGCGCGAACCTTCCTGACCCCCAACACCGTCAAGTCCTACATTCGCACCCTCTACCGCAAGATCGAGGTCGCCAGCCGCACCCAAGCCGTGCTGTGGGGCATCGACCACGGCTTTGCTCCCAACCACCACCGGATCGACCACTGGCGCGGCGGGCCCTGATCGCGCTGGCGATCCGCACCAGGCACACAGAAGCTTTGCGGTGGGGGAACCGGGTCAGGCTCCATAACTGCAGGTCAGCGGCACGCAGCTGCTAGATGTCGTAGTAGAGCTCGAACTCGTGCGGATGCGGACGAAGAGCAACCGGCTGGATCTCGTTGACTCGCTTGAAGTCGATCCAGGTCTCGATGAGGTCGGGGGTGAACACGCCGCCCTCAAGCAGGAAGTCGTGATCGGACTCCAGCGAGTCCATCACCGCGGTCAGGGTGGTAGGCACGGTCGGGATCGCGTGGTGCTCGTCGGGGGGCAGCTCGTAGAGATCCTTGTCGACCGGCTCGTGCGGCTCGATCTTGTTCTTGATGCCATCGACTCCGGCAAGCAGCATCGCCGAGAACGCCAGGTAGGGGTTTGCCGAGGGGTCGGGGCAGCGGAACTCGATCCGCTTGGCCTTGGGGTTCGACCCGGTGATCGGGATCCGGATGCAGGCCGAGCGGTTCCGCTGGCTGTAGACCAGGTTGACCGGCGCCTCGAAGCCCGGCACCA
>JALZBH010000203.1 GCA_030947625.1 Actinomycetota bacterium | reverse complement strand
GATCATCGCCGAGCGCGACGGCGGAGCGGCGGTGATCCTGGTCTCCACCGAGCTCGACGAGGTGCTCGGGCTCGCCGACCGGATCGGGGTGATGTACCGCGGCAAGATCATCGGCGAGGTGCCCGCGGGCGCCGACGCCGAGGAGGTCGGCATGCTGATGGCGGGCGACACCTCGGCCGCGCAGCCCAAGGCGGCGTCGTGAGCCAGACGAAGCCCGACCCGGCGGCGCTGCCGCAGGAGCTGGCGGCCGAGCCGGAGAGCGAACGCACCCGCCGGCTGTTCTCGGGCGGGCCGGTCGTGGTCACCGTGCTGGCCTTTGTGGTGGCGATGGCCATCGGCGGCATCCTGATTGCGATCGCGGACCCGGCGACCCAGGCCGCGTCGAAGTACTTCTTCAGCTGGCCCTGGGACACGTTCACCTACGGTGGCAAGGCGATCTGGCACGGCTACCAGGCACTCTTCGAGGGCGCGATCTTCAACCCCAGGATCGCCAAGAACGGCACGCTAGCGGGCTACCTCGGCCCGATCTCGGAGACCCTCACCAACGCCACCCCGCTGATCCTCGGCGGCCTCTCTGTAGGCCTGGCCTTCCGCGCGGGACTGTTCAACATCGGTGGTCAGGGCCAGATCATCATGGGCGCGGTGTTCGCGGGGTACGTCGGCTTCGCCTGGCATCTTCCGGTGGTGATCCACCTGATCGTGGCAGTCATCGCCGGCGCGCTCGGCGGCGCGCTCTGGGGCGGGCTTTCCGGCTGGCTCAAGGCGCGCACCGGAGCTCACGAGGTGATCACCACGATCATGCTCAACTACGTCGCCTTCAACGCGTTAGCGTACATGTTGTCGGTCAAGGGCTTCCAGGCCCCGCCGTACGGACAGGCCATCTCCAACCCGGTCGCCAGCAGTGCCCAGCTGCCGCCGCTGCTCGGCAGCACCCTGCGAGTTCACGCTGGTCTCTTCCTGGCTCTGGGTGCGGCGGCGGTGGTGTGGTGGCTGCTCAACCGCAGCACCCTCGGGTTCCGGTTGAAGGCGGTCGGAGCCAACCAGTTCGCCTCGAGGACGGCGGGGATGAGCGTCGAGCGCAGCTACGTGGCGGTGATGGTCCTCGCCGGAGCCCTGTGTGGGCTGGCGGGAGTGTGCCAGATCCTGGGAACCAACACCCAGATCACCCAGGACATCGACGCCGGCATCGGCTTCGACGCAATCACGGTGGCGCTGCTCGGCCGAGCCAAGCCGGGTCCGATCGTGCTCGCCGGGTTCCTGTTCGGCGCCCTGCACGCCGGCGGTACCCAGATGCAGTCCGCGACCGGTACGCCGATCGACCTGGTCCAGGTGATCCAGTCGTTGATCGTGCTGTTCATCGCCGCGCCGGCGGTTATCCGGGCGATCTTCCGTCTCAAGGCGGCCGGCACCGGAGTGGGCCAGGAGCTGGCGAAGGGATGGAACGGATGAGTCCCCCACGTCACCCCTCACTCCGTCCGCGCTTCCGCGGGGGCCCCGGATGAGCACCTCGACCGCAACCGCCGACGTCATCGTCGAGCACAAGGTCATCGAGCGGCCCGTCTCGACCGGGCGGCGCATCGGCATCGGCATCTTCTTGGTGCTGCTGGGCGCGGTCAGCCTGGCGTTCCTCGGGGCGAGCCTGAAGTCCGGCCACCAGGCCCGCCTAAAGCTCGGTTCGAGCTCGGCACCCCTGCCGGACCTGGTCCTGCCGGGCCGCTACCTGGTCATCGTCCTGGGGGTGGTGATCCTGGCGCTGGGGGTCTGGCAGATCGCGCGGGGCTTCGGCCGCCGGCACCTGAACTGGGCGCTCGCGGGCGCCCTGGTGCTGTTCCTCATCGCGTTCCTAGTGTGGGTCTCCGCGCGCGGAGGCGGAACCACCGTGGACCTTGCCGGGTTGCTGCAGAACTCCATCGGCTTGGCTGTCCCGCTGATCCTCGGCGCGCTCACGGGAGTCCTCTGCGAGCGCTCGGGCGTGATCAACGTGGCGATCGAGGGGCAGATGCTGTCCGGAGCCTGGGCGGGTGCCCTCATCGGCAGCCTCGTCAACGGGTACGTCGGACTGGTGGGTGCGGCCGTCGCCGGCGCGATGATGGGGGTGATCTTGGCGTTGTTCGCGATCCGCTACCTGGTCAACCAGGTGGTGCTGGGCGTCGTACTCAACGTGTTCGCCCTTGGTCTGACCGGGTTCTTCTACGACGCGTTCATGCAGCCGCACGCACAGACGCTGAACAGTCCTTCGGTGTTCGGGCCCATCGACGTCCCGTTGTTGAGCCACATCCCGGTGCTCGGCCCGCTGCTCTTCCAGGCCAACATCGTCGTCTACCTGGCCTACGTGCTGATCATCGTCGTCGACGTCGCGCTGTTCCGCACCCGCTGGGGTCTGCGCACGCGAGCCGTCGGCGAGCACCCCAAGGCGGCCGACACCGTCGGCATCAAGGTGCTGGCGGTGCGCTACCGCAACGTCATCCTCGGTGGCGCGATCGCCGGCCTGGGTGGGGCGTACTTCACGATCGGCTCTGTCGGAGGCTTTGCCAAGAACATCACCTCCGGCAACGGCTTCATCGCCTTGGCTGCGTTGATCTTCGGCCGCTGGAGCCCACGTGGCGCTGTCGGCGCGGCCTTGTTGTTCGGCTTCGCCTCGGCACTGCAGACGCTGCTCTCGTTCACCGTTCCGGGGATCCCGTCGAACTTCCTTGCGATGCTGCCCTACCTGGCGACGATCTTCGCAGTCGCCGGGCTCGTCGGGCGGGTCCGGGCCCCGGCCGCGGACGGCGAGCCCTATGTCAAGTGAGGACTGGGAGCAGCTGCGCGCCCAGGCGGTCGAGGCGATGGGCCACGCCTACGCTCCCTACTCCCACTTTCCGGTCGGTGCCGCGGCGGTCGTCGAGGACGGCCGGGTGGTCGCGGGCTGCAACGTGGAGAACGCGGCGTACGGCGTGGTGCTGTGCGCCGAGTGCGGCCTGGTCTCTGCGCTACATCTCAGTGGCGGTGGCCGGCTGGTCCGGTTCGCCTGCGTCGACGGGCGCGGCGAGCTGCTGATGCCGTGCGGCCGGTGCCGCCAGCTCTTGTTCGAGAACGGCGGCCCGGACCTGGAGCTGCTGACCCCGTCCGGCGTACGCCGTCTCGCCGAGGTGCTTCCCGACGCCTTCGGGCCAGACAACCTCCGTGAGGTGAGCGGTGACCCATGAGACCGGCTCCCCAGGCGGCCATGACGCCGTCGAGGTGATCGGTGTCAAGCGGGACCGCGGCGAGCTCACCGACCCCCAGATCGACTGGGTCATTGCCGCTTACACCCGTGGGGAGGTGGCCGACGAGCAGATGGCAGCGTTGGCGATGGCGATCCTGCTCAACGGGATGAGTCCTCGCGAGGTCTCCCGCTGGACCCGGGCCATGATCGACACCGGTGAGCGGTTGGACTTCTCCTCGTTGTCGCGCCCGACCGCCGACAAGCACTCCACCGGCGGAGTCGGGGACAAGATCACGTTGCCGCTCGCTCCATTGGTCGCCGCCTGTGGCGTCGCCGTACCGCAGCTGTCCGGGCGCGGGCTGGGTCACACCGGCGGGACGCTCGACAAGCTCGAGTCGATCCCCGGCTGGCAGGCGTCGCTGACCAACGAGCAGATGATGGCTCAGCTCGAGGACGTCGGCGCAGTCATCTGTGCAGCCGGATCGGGGCTGGCCCCGGCGGACAAGAGGCTCTATGCGTTGCGCGACGTGACCGGCACCGTCGAGGCGGTCCCGCTGATCGCCTCCTCGATCATGAGCAAGAAGATCGCCGAGGGCACTGGCGCACTGGTCCTCGACGTCAAGGTCGGTACGGGTGCATTCATGAAGGAGCTCGACCAGGCCCGCGAGCTGGCCCGGACGATGGTGGCTCTGGGCACGGACGCCGGAGTGCACACGGTTGCCCTGCTCACCGACATGTCGACGCCTCTCGGTCG